>CAYYKK010000370.1:0-6672 GCA_964467935.1 uncultured Polyangiaceae bacterium | reverse complement strand
GGGCCCCACGCGGAGCCCCCATCCCCCTCTCGCGCTGAGCGCCGTCTTCTCCGTCCTCGCGCTCGCGACCCCCGGGCTTTGTCTCGCGCAGCCTGCGCCCGGTCAGCCCGCGCCCGGTCAGCCCGCGCCCGGTCAGCCCACGCCCGGTCAGCCCACGCAGCCCGCGCCGGGTCAGCCCGCGCCGGGTCAGCCCGCGCAGCCCGCGCCCGGTCAGCCCGCGCCCGCGCCGCCGAAGACCGACGATCGCCTGCTCCCCGACGACAAGCCCAAGGCAGAGGCTCCGAAAGCAGAGGCTCCGAAAGCAGAGGCGCCCAAAGCAGAGGCGCCCAAAGCGGAGGCTCCGAAGGCGAAGCCGGCGGAGGCGAGGAAGGCCGAATCCGACGGCGACGGGGACTCCGACGAGAAGGCCGAGAGCACGGCGACCAAGCCGAAGACCGCGGCCGACAAGATCAAGCCGAAGAAGACCGGCGACGGCACCGAGCGCGACACCGAGGTCTTCGCCGAAGAGTGGTGGGCCTCCTCGCGCCCGACCATCGAGCTCCACGGTTACTACCGCGTGCGCTCCGAGCTCTTCAGCCACTTCGCCCTCGGCCGCCACGACGATCCGAGCAGCACGCTCTGGCCGCAGCCCCCGGACAACACCGTCACGCGCCCCGGCGGCGGCGGCAACACCATCAAGCTCTGCGGCGACGATCCGCTCAAGCCGACGACCTGCGACAACAACATCCAGGCCGGCGCGAACATGCGATTCCGCATCAGCCCGGAGCTGCACATCTCGGACAACGTGCGGATCCTCTCGCAGATCGATCTGCTCGACAACATCGTCCTCGGCTCGACGCCGGACGGGTACGCGAACGTCCCGGTCGCCGGCGGCTATCGCCAGGTCCAGCGCGGCGGCTACTCGCCGACCGGCGCCTTCTCGACGACGCAATGGGCCCCGCAGGCGGGCGTGAACTCCTTCACCGACTCGGTCCGCGTCAAGCGGGTCTGGGGCGAGTACATGACGCCGATCGGGCTCCTCCGCTTCGGCCGCATGCCTAGCCACTGGGGTCTCGGCATCCTCGCGAACTCGGGCGACGGCTACGACTCCGACTACGCGTCCACCTCCGATCGCTTGATGTTCATGACGGGCATCAAGAAGTGGGATCTCTACTTCGGCGCCTTCTGGGACTTCGTGAACGAGGGCCCGACGAGCTCGATCATCAGCGAGCAGCAGGGGCAACCCTACGATCTCTCGCAGCAGGACGACGTCGATCAATACGGCCTCGTGGTGGTGCGCAAGCGCAACGCCGAGCTGCAGAAGCTCGACCTCGCGCACGGCAAGGTCGTCATCAACGGCGGCTTCTACGGCGTCTACCGCAAGCAGAACCTGGAGTACGTCGGCGCGAGCACGACGACCGGCGCTGGTGACGGCCTCGGCACCACCGATCCGACGACGCTCGGCAAGGGCTACGTCCGCCGCCACGCCCAAGCGTTCATCCCCGATCTCTGGTTCCAGTTCCTCTACAAGAAGTTCCGCTTCGAGGCCGAGGCCGCGCTCATCGGTGGATCGATCGAGAACACCCAGCCGGCCCCCGGCGGGACGGACTACAAGAACCCGTTCACGAAGAACGCGGACGGCTGGAAGGTCCTCAGCTTCGGCATGGCGATGCAGAGCGAGCTGCGCGCTGTCGAAGACAAGTTGCACGTGCAATTCGGTGCCGGTTACGCGACGGGCGACCAGGACGTCGCGAGCCTCGCGCCGCCCGCGCAGGGGCTCGAGCCGCAGCTCACGCACAACCGGACGTTCTCGACCTTCCGGTTCCACCCCGACTACCGCATCGACTACATCCTCTGGCGCAACATCCTGAACCGCGTGCAGGGCGCGTACTACTTCCGCCCGAGCGTGACGTACGACTTCACGCGCGACCAGAACGGTCAGCGCATCGGCGGCGGCGGCGCGGTGATCTGGAGCCGCGCGAGCGAGTTCATGCAGACGCCCGGTCACCAGCGCGACCTCGGCGTCGAGCTCGACTTCCAGCTCTACTACCAAGCCAAGGACGGGAGCCTCAACGACGACCTCGACAAGATGGGCGGCTTCTTCACGTCGCTCCAGTACGGCGTGCTCTTCCCGCTCGGCGGCCTCGGCTACCTGTCGGGCGAGAAGGCCGACTTCAAGGCGTCGAACACGGGCTACGACGGCTCGCTCGACACCGCGCAGATCGTCCGCTGGTACCTCGGCATCATGTTCTGACGCGCCCAAGGCCCCGGCCCCCGCCGTCGACCCACCCGGTCGACCCTGGGGCGCCGAGGTCGCGCTGTCGGACAGCGTGAGGGTCCCTCTCACCAAAGTGAGGGGGACCTTTCCATGTCCACTTGTGCAGCGCCCGCGCCGCTGGCGAAGATGAGCTACTTGCCCGCGCGCGCTCGATGGGGCCGCGTGGCTTCGCTTCACTTCGTGCTCCTGTCCGGTCGAGAAGATCGCCGGCCGATCGCCACGCGCGCCGCGCGGAGGCTCGGCGCGGCGCGAACGCCATCGGAGTCGCCATGCTCGGTATCAAGGCAGCCACCATCCGCAGGAGCATCACGCCCGTGGGACTCGCCGTCGTGCTCACGGCCGCGTCGACCCCGGCGTCGACGCCTTCGTACGCGGACGACAGCGCGACGCTGAAGAAGGACCTCGCCGGAGGCGGCGACTTCCGCGTGCGCGTGGCCGCGGCGCTCGCCCTCGGCAAGATGAAGAGCAAGGACGCGCTCGGGCCGCTCGTCCAAGCGCTCGCCGATCCCCACGCGGCCGTGCGCGCCGCCGCGGCCGCTGGGCTCGGCTCGCTCGGCGACGCGGCGGCCGTCCCCGCGCTCGAGCGGGCCCGCTCGAGCGAGCAGACCGACTCGGTGCGCGCGCAGATCGACGCCACGATCGCGAAGCTCAAGGCCGGAACGTCGGCGCCGAGCGGCAAGACCAAGTTCCTCGTGCAGATCGGTCGCCTCGACAACAAGTCGGGGACCAACTCGGCCGCGGTGTCGAACGCGTTCAAGGCAGCGGCGCGCGAGCGGCTCGGCTCACTCCCGGGGATCGAGCTGCTCGCCGACTCGGCCGATCCGTCGGCCGAGGCGAAGAAGCGCCAGCTGCCCGCGATCGTGCTCGACGGCAACCTGATGAAGCTGTCGAAGGCGAAGGACGGATCGGACGTCGGCTTCCAGGCCCACGTCGAGTTCATGATCCGCAAGCTCCCCGATCAGTCGCTGAAGGGCTCCGTCATCGGAGACGCGAAGGCGCTCGCCGACGCGGCGGCCGTGCGGGGCGAGCGAGAGATCTCGCAACTGCAGGTCGACGCCGTGACCGCCGCGACGCAGAGCGCGCTCAAGGGCGCGCCGAAGGCGATCGAGATCGCCGCGTCGAAATAGCGTCCCTCGAATAGGTCGAGGCCGCGGGACGGGGGTGCCGGATCGGGCCCAAAGGTGCTAAACGAGCGCACCCATCATGTCGCTCGAAAGCACCGCCGCATCCCAGATCCGCAAGAGCTTCCTCGACTACTTCGGTGGCCGTGGCCACGAGATCGTCGCGAGCGCGCCGCTCGTCCCGGAGAACGATCCGACGCTCATGTTCGTGAACGCGGGCATGGTCCAGTTCAAGGACGTCTTCACGGGCAAGGAGACCCGCGGCTACAGGCGCGCGACCTCGAGTCAGAAGTGCATCCGCATCAGCGGCAAGCACAACGACCTCGAGAACGTGGGCGTGACCGCGCGCCACCACACGTTCTTCGAGATGCTCGGCAACTTCAGCTTCGGCGACTACTTCAAAGAGGACGCGATCGCGTTCGCGTGGGAGTACCTCACGCGCGTCGTCGAGGTGCCCGAGGAGCGCCTCGTCATCACGGTGTTCAAGGGCGAAGAGGGGCTCCCCGGCGACGACGAAGCGGCGGCGATCTGGAAGAAGGTGACCGGCTTCGGTGACGACCGGATCTTGAGGCTCGGCATGGCCGACAACTTCTGGTCGATGGGCGACACCGGCCCGTGCGGTCCGTGCTCCGAGATCCATTTCTTCCACGGCGCCGATCCGGACGTGTCGCGCTTCGGCGAGGAGCCTCGCATCGACGGGCTCGGATGGACCGAGATCTGGAACCTCGTCTTCATGCAGTACGATCGCGCGGAGAAGGGCGCGGAGCTCGTCGCACTACCGGCGCCGAGCATCGACACCGGCATGGGCCTCGAGCGCCTCGCGGCGGTCGTGCAGGGCGTCACCAGCAACTACGACAGCGATCTGCTGCGCCCGCTCGTCGATCTCGCGGCGAAGCTCGCCGGCAAGTCGTACCGCGGCACGACGGCCGACGACGACGTGTCGATGCGCGTCATCGCGGATCACGCGCGCACGACCGCCTTCCTCCTCGCGGAGGGCGTGATGCCGGAGAAGCAGAAGCGCGAGTACGTGCTCCGACGCGTCATGCGGCGCGCGATCCGGCACGGTCACCGGCTCGGCATCGAGCGGCCCTTCCTCCACGAAGTGGCGCTCGCGGTCGTCGATCACATGGGCGACGCGTACCCCGAGCTGCGCGGGCGTCGCGAGCTCATCGCGCGCGTCACCGAGGACGAGGAGGTCCGCTTCCGCACGACGCTGCGTCGCGGCCTCGGGATGCTCGACGAACGCTTCGCCGAGCTCCGTGAGCGCGGCGACAAGACGCTGCCCACCGAGGTCGCGGCCGATCTCTACACGACGTACGGTTTCCCGGTCGATCTCACCGGCGTCATCTGCGAGGAGAGCGGCTTCGCCGTCGACATCCCCGCCGTCGAGAAGGCCGTGAAGGGCGAGGCAGGCGAGGGGCCGATCGATCCCGAGGCGGCGCTCGACCCGGTCTACCACGCGCTGCGCGCCGAGATCGGCGAGACGACCTTCACCGGCTACGAGCGCGAGGAGGGCAAGAGCGAGGTCGTGGGCCTCGTGCTCGTCACGAACGAGGACGGGCGCGCCAGGCGCGCGACGGCCGCGAGCGCGGAGGCCGGAAGCGAGGTCGAGATCGTCACGCGGAGCACGCCCTTCTACGCCGAGAGCGGCGGACAGGTCGGCGACGTGGGAGTCATCACGCGCGACGGCGTGCGCGTCGCGGTGCGCGACACCCAGCGCCCGCTCCCCGGGCTCGTGGTGCACGTGGGCACGGTCGAGGAAGGCACCATCGCGCGCGGCGACGAGGTCGCGCTCGAGGTCGATCACGCGGCGCGGAGCGCGACGCGGCGAAACCACTCCGCGACGCACCTCTTGCATTGGGCGCTCCGGACGGTGCTGGGCGAGCACGCGCAGCAGAAGGGCTCGCGCGTCGGGCCCGACGTGCTGCGGTTCGACTTCGCGCACAATAGGCCGCTGTCGCCGGAGGAAATCCGGCGCATCGAGGATCTCGTGAACGACAAGATCCTCTCGAACGCGCCGGTCCTCACGGAGGTGCTCCCGGTCGACGAGGCGAAGAAGCGCGGCGCGATCGCGATGTTCGGAGAGAAGTACGGCGACGTCGTGCGCGTGCTCACGATGACGAAGGACTCGGTCGAGTTTTGCGGTGGGACGCACGCCCGAGCGCTCGGCGACATCGGTCTGTTCACGATCGAGAGCGAAGGCGGTGTCGCCGCGGGCGTCCGCCGCGTGCTCGCGACGACGGGGCTCCAATCGCTCACGCGTCTCCGCGCCGCCGACGCCGAGCTCACGCGGGCGCGTCACATCGTGAAGGCGCAAGGGGGCGACCTCGAGAGCAAGCTCTCGAAGCTCGTCTCGCACGAGCGCGAGCTGGAGAAGAAGATCGCCGAGCTCGAGAAGAAGCTCCTCGAGGGCGGGAGCAGCGCGGGCGGCGGGATCGACGGGATGATCGCCGAGGCGCGGGAGATCGGCGGCGTGCGCGTCCTCGCGAAGCGCGTCCCCGACGGGACGCAGGCGGGCGCGCTGCGCGAGCTCGCAGAGAAGCTGCGCGACAAGCTCGGTGAGCGCGCTGCCGTGTTCCTCGCGACCGCCGCGGGGGACAAGGCTTCGCTGTGCCTCATGGTGTCCAAGGCCGCGACCGAGAGGCTGCGCGCGGGCGACATGATCCGCGAGCTCGCGAAGCACGTCGGTGGGTCGGGCGGCGGTCGGCCCGACATGGCGCAAGCCGGCGGCCCCGATCTCGGGGGCATCGACGCCGCCGTCTCCGCCGCGTACGAGGAGGCGGCGCGACTCCTCGCGTCGTGAGCGGAGCGAGCGGGCCTCGCGCGGTCGGCGCGCCGGCTAGTTGTGCGTCGCGACGAAGATCGCGGCGAGCACCACGACGACGAACACGACCCCTGCGCCCATCCCGATGAGGAGCACGGTCGTCGCGCTCATCCCCTCGAGCATGCCGCGGGGCCCCTTCGCCGCTTGCTGGCGCTGGAGCCCCACGGGATAGGCCATCGGCGCGATCGGCGCGGAGCTCGCGGGGGCAGGCGACCCGCCGTGCCCTGGGGTCGCGTGCGCGGCGGCGGGGAGGGCCTGGTTGCGGATCTCGGCGTACGCCTCCGGGGACATTCGCACCGTCGACTTCACCTGCGCGAAAGGCGAGCCGCCGTTGGTCGACGGCAGCTCGGAGTACTCGTCGACGATCCGCGGCTGCTGTCGAGGGGCGGGGCCGAAGCGCACCGCGTCGGCCGGGGGTTCCCCGAAGCCCGACGGCGACGGGATGCCCGAAGGTGGCGCGACGGGCGCCG
>CAYYKK010000369.1:0-6725 GCA_964467935.1 uncultured Polyangiaceae bacterium | reverse complement strand
TTCTCCCCGGCCGGGCGCGTGCCGACCAGCCGCCCCGCTCAGGTGGTGTACTCGGCGTTCACCTCGACGTAGCGATAGCCGAGGTCGCTCGTGAGGACGCTCGCGCTCCCGTCCCCCGCGCCGAGGTCGAGGACGAGCTCGACGTCCTCCGCGCCCATCTTCTCGGACGCGAGGGCGCGATCGAACTTCGTCGGCTCTCCATGCTCGAAGACCTTGATCCCTTGGATCGTGCACGCGAGCCGAGAGACGTCGCGCACGTGCGGCGAGTTGCCGACCTGGCTCACGAACCGACCCCAGTTCGGGTCGCGCCCGTAGAGCGCGGTGCGGACGAGCGCGGAGGTCGCCACGAGCTTCGCGATGGCGCGGGCTGCCTCCTCGCTGCTCGCGCCGCGCACCTCGATCGTCGTGACCTTCGTCGCGCCTTCGCCGTCGCGCGCGATGAGCCACGCGAGGCGGCGCGCCACGTCGGTGAGCGGTGCGACGAGGTCCGCCGTCGCACGGCTCGCCGAGCCTCCGCGCGTCGAGAGGAGGAGGAACGTGTCGTTCGTGCTCGCGTGCGAGTCGACGTGCACCGCGTTGAAGCTCCGCGCGGCGACCGGACCGATCGCCGCGCGCAGCGCCTCCGGCGAGGCCGGCGCGTCGGTCGCGACGAACGCGAGCATCGTCGCCATGTTCGGCTCGATCATGCCGGCGCCTTTGCAGACCCCCGCGACGCCGTAGCGCTCGCTCCCGATCGAGAACGACGCGCCGGCCTCCTTCGGGAAGGCGTCCGTCGTCATGATCGCCGAGAGGAACGCGCGCCCCGCGGGAGGCTCCGCCGACAGCTCCGCGTGGGCGCGCCGGATCCCGTCGAGCACCTGGTCGATCGGGAGCGCCTGGCCGATGACGCCCGTCGAGCAGACGAGCACCTCCTCGCGCGCGCACCCGACGAGCCTCGCGACCTCGTCGCACATCGCGAGCGCGTGCGCCTCGCCGAGCTGGCCCGTGCACGCGTTCGCGTTGCCGCTGTTGACGACGACGGCGCGCGCGAGGCCCCCCGTCTTCGCGAGGTGCGCCTTCGAGAGAGCGACGGGCGCCGCCGCGAAGAGGTTCTGGGTGAAGACGCCAGCGGCGCTCATCGACTCGTCGGCGACGAGCAGCGCGACGTCGGGCGCGCCGCTCGCCTTGATGCCTGCGCGCACGCCGGCCGCGCGCACGCCGCGCAGGCTGGTGAGGGTCAGCGGCGCGGGCGGGAGCGAGGGGAGCGGGGGACGCGGGATCGGCAGGGCAGGCACGCGCCGCGCGTCGCTCGTCGCGTGGTGGGCGTCAAGCGGGGGACGCGCCGGCCGCGAGACGTTTTCTGTGGCGCTCCGGCGCGGAGTGCATTGTCCTTCGGCGCGATGCGCGCGCTCGTGATCCTCGCGATGGTCCTCGGTCTCGCCGGCTGCAGCTCCGGACCGAAGGACGTCCCGTCGTCGACGAAGGGGCTCGACGGTTTCGCCGTGGCTCTCGAGGGGCGCGCGTCGCGGATCGACCGATCGAACCAGCTCGTGTGGGACGCGCTCGCGCGCAACGACGAGAAGAAGGCGCTCATCGGGCTCACGTTCTCGCTCGCGCTGAAGCGCGCCGACGGCAGCGTGATCCAGACGCTGTCGGCCTCGCCCATCGCGTCGCGCGAGCGGATCACCGTGCTCGAGCCCGGCTTCTCCGTCCCCATCCACATCGCGCAGCAGGTGCCCGAAGCGCCTGCGTCGATCGAGGCGAAGATCACGTCGGTCGAGCGGTTCGCCGAGGACGCCGACGCGCCCCAGCCGCTCGACGTGAAGGCGCTGCCGGGCGCCGACGCCGCGGTGCTCGGGGCGGTGAGCCTCGGGCACTTCCACGTCGGCTCGTTCAGCGGCGAGGCTGGGCCGAGCCCGTTCGAGCTGACGCTCGGGATCCGCAGCCAATCCGGCGCGCCGGTCTCGCGGGCCGAGCTGCAGATCGTCTTCTTCGACGCCGCGAACAAAGAGGTCGACCGCATCCCGATCCTTCGCGACTTCGTGCCCGCGCTCCGGCCCGGCGACGCCGTCATCGAGCCGGTGAGCGGGAACGCGCGCCCCTACGCCAAATTCGGAGTCGAGGTGCGGAGCCTCACGCGCGAGCGATGAGTCAGGGCGCTGGCGGTCGGCCGTCGCTTGCGAGAGAGTCTTGACAGACGGAGCGCCCGGAGTAATGTCCGCGCTCCCAGAGCGAAGGTGGCGGAATTGGCAGACGCACTAGCTTGAGGTGCTAGCGGGTAACACCGTGGGGGTTCAAGTCCCCCCCTTCGCACGAAGTCCCCTGAATCAGCGCTGTTTTCGGCCGGCCCGCCACGTCGTGATGGGGTCGGCCGAGTCGTTTTGTCCGCGCGATGTGAGCGCGAGGTGCGCGCGATGTCCGCGCGATGTCCGCGCGAGGTGCGCGCGATGTGCGCGCGAGGTGCGCGCTCCGGTGCGTCCGCCCGACGTCGCGTGCGCGATGGTCCTGCGACGACGCGACTTCACGACGTCGCGCGTCGCGCGGACGCGACGCCCTTTCGCGGCTGGGCTTCACGGCGCGTGAGAGACGGCGACGGGCAGATCGAGGTGCGCGGCGCCGAGATCGAGGCGGATCGCGTCGTGCCCGTCCCCCGCGGCGCTGATGGTGAAGGTCGGCGTGCTCCGCCGCGCGGAGTCGTCGGACGCGTCTCGACCGAAGAACGAAAGGCGCGCCACGTCGTCACCGCCGCTCGCGAGCGTGAGGAGCGGCGCTGCACCGAGCACCCGCGCGCCGTCTTCGGTCGTGAGGACGAGCGCGTAGGTCCCGGCATCGGCCCTCGCGTCGTCGAGCGAGAGCGCCTCGACCTGGGTGCCGCCCGCGAGCCGATCGTGCGCGGCGGAGGGGAAGGTGATCTCCCAACCGTCGATCCCGTCCGACCCGTCCTCCTCCGCGACGCGCCAGATCTCGGCGCCCGAGATCTCCGACGGGTCGACGACGCGCAGATCGAAGCGGCGTGACAAGTCGGCGACGGCGAAGCTCACGCGCGCCTTGCCTGCCTGCTTCGCGACGACGTGCGGTTCGGTGCCCGCGCCGCGAAGCGCGATCGCCTTGCCTTCGGGCGTCGTGGTCCACGCGTCGTCCGCGACGGCCAGGCGCTCCCCCGCGGCGTACGCGGCGAGCTCGAGATCCGCCGTGGCGCCGACGAGCATGGCCTCGCGCAGCCCAATCGCGTTCGACTCGAGCCGGCCCACGCGGATCTCGTCCGCGTGCGCGAAGGTGAGGTCGATCGCATCGGACAGCGCCTCGCCGTCCACGGTGACGACGTCGACGTAGAGCCGCGCGGTCGGCGCGCGTCCGATGACGCGCACGCGCCCGTGAGGACCGTCCGAGCCCGCGGCGGCGTCGTCGTCGGCGCTCGAGGTGACGACGTCGCAGCCGAGATCGCACCGCGCGACGAGCCGCTGGAGCTTCTCGGCGGGCACGTCCGAGCACTGGTTGCCCGAGAGGCCGCACGTGCGAAAGCCGCCTTCGAATCGCTCCACGTAGACGTCGAGGGGCGCGCCGATCGCGCCCGTTCGAAGCGGCGCGATGCCGTCGTTCCAGAAGCTCAGCGCGCCGCTGTGGCCGTTCGCGCGCCCGCTCACGTGGTCGGGAAAACAAGCGGCGAGGGACAGCGAGGCGAAGACGAGGGCGAGCGTCGCGAGCTTCATGGCGGCGAGCCTGAGCAACGCCCGTGCCCACCTGTCGGCCCACGCACCTACGCGATGGGGTGGGGTGCGCCAGCGCGTCTCGGGCCGGAAAAGTGCGGGGCCTTCGTCGGGTGTGGACGGGCGAGCGCGCCGGGTGAGGACGAACGTTCACAACACCGGCTGCCCGGCGGGTCTCAGCCGCCCGGCCCGGCCTCCCGGAGGAGCGCCTCGAGCTCGGCGTCGCGCGCCTCGGCGAACGCGTCTTCCCCGCGGAGCCACGCCTCCTCACGGGAAGGGTCCTCGAGGACGAGGCTCAGGGCGGCGATGAGCTCGAGCATCGCGCCCACGTGTCCGGTCCGGAACGACGCGCGCGAGATGCCGGCCGTGATCACGTCGGCGAGCTGCGCCTGCGGCACGTAGAAGGCGACCGGCACGTCGACCTCCGGCGAAGCGAACGCCCTCGCGCAGTCGCGCGGATCGTAGGCGTTCGCCCCCGCGCAGTGCAGCGGACGTGCCTCGTAGGCGCTGCAGCGCCCGTCGACGAGGAGCGGGCAAGCGAGCTGCAACGCCGCGCGCTCCCTCGTCCCGAGCCCGCGCGTCTTCTGGTCGGCGCTCGCGAGCCTCGCGCGCAGCGACGAGAGCTCGTCGGCGGTGCGCGTCGCGCGGAGATGGCGACCGAGGTGGATGGCCTCCGAGGGCGACACCAGCACCTTGAGGTGGCAGCAGTACGCGCAGCCCTCCGCGCAGCCCGTCGGTCGCTCGGGAGGCAAGCGCGCCTTCACCATCGCGAGCGCGTCGTCGAGCCAGCCGAGCGCGCCTTCTCCGATCGCGTCGGCGTCGCTCGCCGCGAACATCGCCGTCGCGACCTCCTCCGCCGCGCGGCACGCGCTCGCGGGGGTGATGGGCTCGACGACGGGGAGTCGGACGCGTCGGTTCACCGTCGAAGGATGACACGACTCGGCGCGCGACGGACCATCCTCAGAGCGCGCCGCCTGCGCCGCCGGCGAAGGGCAGGATCGTCTTGAGATCGTTGTCCGTGAAGCGCAGCTGCAAGCCCACGAAGTAGTCGCGGCGATCGCCGGTGAGGATGTCGTCCACGCCGCCGAGCAGCCAGAGCTTGTTGATGAACTCGTAGCCGACCGCGATTCGCCAGCGGGGGCTCAGCTGCTCGCCGAACCCGAACAGGTCCTGGCGCAGCTCGAAGTGATCGTCCAGGAGGTGCAGGTCGAGGCCGATGCCGCCCGTCGACTCCTTGATGCCGAAGCGGCCCGTGAACGGTCCGAGCCGCTTCGCGAACTGGAGCGAGAAGCGGAAGCTGTTCGTCGTCGTGACGCGCGTCTCGCGGTAGCTCGACGGTTGGTTCGGGTTGGTGGTGTCGACGGTGGTCTGCTCGATGCTCGTCTTGCCGCGCGGGTCGTTGACGAGCTCGATCATGTAGTACTTGTCGAGCGACGGCTGGAGGCGGAGCTCGACGTAGCTCTTGATCGTGTTCGCGAGGAAGTTGTAGTCGGTGCGGAGGCCCACGACGGTCTGCACGCGACCGATGCCGCCGACGAGATCGCCGACGTCCTCGACGACGCTCTCGACCTCGTTGACGAGCGTCTCGTCCTTGGTGAGGCGCCCCACCGTCCCTTCACCGCGATCGATCCGCGCCGCGATGTTGTCCGCGTGACCGAGCGCCGACTCGAGGCTCTGGCTGGCGCGCTCGATGCGCTCGAGCGAGTTGCGGATCTCGCCTGGCTTGCCCGCCTGCTGCGCGCCCGCGCCGCCCGTCCCGGCCGCGGCGACGGGGTCGCCCTTCTTCATCATCTCGCGGACGTTGCTCGTGACCTCTTTGACGTTGTCGAGGATGAGGGCGATCTGCGGGCGCGCGTCGCCGGTGATGGCGTTGATGTTGTCGAGCGTGCCCTTCACCGCTTGACGGTTCTCTTTCACCGTCTGGTTGAGCTGCTCGGTGACCTCGGCGAGGTTCTTCAGGATCGCCGCGATCTGCTCCTGCCCTTTGTCGGAGCCGACGGTCTTCTGCAGGTTCGCCGTGACCGCCTTCACGTCCTTCAGGATGTCGGCGATCTGGCCCTCGAGCGACTGGATGGTCGGCTCTTCGATGTAGAAGTGGATCTGGTCGCCGTCCTTGAGCTTCTTGTGCCCCTCGGTGCCGGGCGTCAGCACGATGTAGTACTCGCCGATGAGGCTCGACGAGCGCTTGCCGATGGCCGCATCGTCGTAGAGGTCCATCTCGGGTCGCATCTTCACGTCGACGCGCGCCTTGCCCTGATCGAGCCAGATGCGATCGACCACGCCGACCTGGATGCCGCTGATCATCACCCGCGACTGCGGCGCGACGCCGGTCATGTCGGGCATGTACGCGTAGACCTTGTATCCGCCGCCGGTCCCCGTCTCGCGAGAGATGAAGCGGTAGCCGAAGATCACCGCGCCCCCCAGCGCGACGATCATGACGCCCACCTTCGCTGCTCGCGTGAACTCGGCCATGATGAAAAGAAGGAAACCCCGAAAAAGCCGAGAGGGCCGCTCGGAGCGCGATGGAGGTTAGCACGCCTCTCGGAGCGTGAGCGGATGTTTACCCGTGTCGAGCGCGCTCAGCTCGACTAGGTTCGCGGGCCGATACCATGGACAGCAAAGAGATCAGTTCCTTCGTCGACGCAGCTTGGGAGAAGTCGCTCCTCCCCGAGATCGAGCGCTACATCCGGATCGAGGCGAAGTCGCCGATGTTCGACGCCGGCTGGGAGAAGAGCGGCCACATCGAGGCCGCGGTGAAGCTGCTCGAGGCGTGGTGCAAGGCGCAGGATCTCGTCGGGATGAAGCTCGAGATCGTCCGGCTCCCCGGGCGCACGCCGCTGCTCTTCATGGAGGTGCCGGGCGACGTCGACGACACGGTCATGCTCTACGGTCACTACGACAAGCAGCCCGAGATGACCGGGTGGAGCGAGGGGCTCGGCCCGTGGTCGCCGGTGCGTCAGGGCGACAAGCTCTTCGGGCGCGGCGGGGCCGACGACGGCTACTCGTCGTTCGCCTCGCTGCTCGCGATCAAGGCGGTCC
>CAYYKK010000368.1:0-6739 GCA_964467935.1 uncultured Polyangiaceae bacterium | reverse complement strand
TGTCGGCGCGCCCTCCTCGTCGCCCTCTCGGCGCCCCTCGGCGTGCTCCTCGAACGGCTCGGGGAGGCCGAGGATCGACCGCTCCTCGCCGCAGCCTCCGAGCAGGAGCGCGAGGCTCGGCTCACGCGCCTGCTGTCGACCCGAGGCGACGCGTACGCCACCGCGCACGCGACGGTCGACGCGACCCGCCCCGTCGAGGAGGTCGCGAGCACGGTCGCGAAGACATCGCGCGATCGCTTTGAGCTCGTGACGGTGGACGATTCGCCCTATGCCGTCCGGCTGTCCGACGCTCCATGGGATGCCGTCGCCGAGACGCTCGCGAGCGCGCGCGCGACCAAGACGTTCCTGTTCTTCGACGAGACCGTCGAGGGCCTCTTCGGCGATCGCGTCCGCGCCGCGCTCGCGCACCGAGGCGTCGCCGTCGCGGGCGAGCTCGTCTTGCCCCCAGGGGAGGAGCACAAGCGTCTCTCGAGCGTCGAGCGCGGCCTGGAGGTGCTCGCCGCCGGCGGCGCCGATCGCCGCTCGATGGTCGTCGCGATCGGTGGAGGGGTGACCTCGGATCTGGCGGGGTTCACGGCCGCCATCTTCGTCCGCGGCCTGCGCTGGATCGCGGTGCCCACGACGCTCCTGTCGATGGTGGACGCGTCGATCGGCGGCAAGACCGGCGTCGACTTCGCCGGCTTCAAGAACCTCGTCGGCAGCTTTCACCAGCCGGCGGCGGTCATCGTCTCGCCCGGCCTCTCGGGCTCCGAGACGGATCGAGCGCGGCGCAGCGGCCTCGCGGAGCTCGTGAAGTCGCTCGCCGTGGGAGACCCCGAAGCGCTCCGGGTGTTCGAGGCCCTCGTCGAGGCGCGGCGCGTGTGGGGCTTGTCGACGGAGGATCTCGTCCCAGCCGTGTGGGCGAGCGTACGGGTGAAGAGCGCGATCGTCTCCCGGGACCCTCGCGAGCGAGGCGAGCGCGCGTTCCTCAATTTCGGTCACACCTTGGGGCACGCGCTCGAATCGTTCGGCGGGTTCGCGCGCTGGACGCATGGCGAGGCGGTCGCGGTCGGGATGGCCGGCGCCCTCGCGATCGGGCGTGCGCTCGGGATCACGCCGGCCGCGGTGGAGCAGCGGCTCCTCACGCTGCTCCACGGTCTCGGGCTCGAGACGCGCGTGTCGGAGCAAGACCTCGCCGCCGCCCTCCCCCTCGTGCGCGGTGACAAGAAGCGGCAAGGGGACGAGGTGCGTTTCGTCGTGCTGCGAGACTTGGGCAAGCCCGAGATAGTCGCGCTATCCTTCGAGGAGCTCTCGCGGCACGCGAGGGAGATGTACCCATAACTTTGCCCCAGGCACGCGTGCTTCTCTAGACTCTGGGCATGGGAGGCTTCTCGCGATGATCACCGGCGTTACCCGCTCCGACCCCAGCAAAGCCCTGCGACGGAAGCGCACAGCGAGCTTCGGCCTGGCGATCCTCACGCTCTCGGTGTCGACCGCCGTCGGCATGTCGGCGTGCGCCGATCCCGAGGCGACCTTCTACGTCGCGACCCCCGTCGTCGCGGCCACCGCGGAGTGCAGCCCGGACCAAGGGCTCGTCATCAAGTGCGGCAGCGATCAGCAGGCGGCGGCGACCGTCTATACGTGCCTCGACTGCGCCGGCAACCTCATCCAGAACCCATACGCGTGCTTCGAGATCCGGAGCGAGCTGGCGACGACCGCCGTGAACGGGACGATGGAGAAGCGCACGATCGTCCTCCAATCGGTGGACGCGACGCTCGACATCGGAGGCAGCTCCGTCTCCGGCCATTTCCCCGCGTCGGGAGCGATCGAGCCCTCGGCGAGCGGAACCCCGGTGGCGATCCAAGCCGCCATCCCGCTCGTGAGCGCGGACAACCTGAACGCGTTTTACGCCGCGGGCATCGCCAAGCAGGCCACGATCGTCGTCTACGGCCGCACCACCGGCGGCCTCGACGTGCAGACGCCGCCGTACACGTTCGCGGCGACGGTCAACGAGCTGAAGATGAAGTGCAACTGACGGCTCACCTCGGGACGCGATCCGTCTCTCTCGATCCGCCGCGGATCGCGTCCACCAAGTAGACGAAGGGTAACCCGAGGAACGCGACGTCGGCCTGCACGCCGATGATGATCGACGTCTCCTTCGCCGATCCCAAGCCGTATCGGAATTGCGTCAGCAACCCTGCTGCCATTCCGTAGCTCGAGCTGAAGTTGTAGCTGCGGCTGCCGAAGAAGAGGCTCCACGAGAGGCCCGGCTGGAAGGGGTAGTACGGGCCCTTTCGGCCGTACGCGCCGGTCGAGAGCACGAGCGGCACCGAGTCGATGACGGGCAGGAGCAGCGACGCGCCGCCGCCTACCTGGACCTCGTCGAAGTCGTTCGACAGGATCTCGGCGTAGGGCCCGGCTCCGAAGTCGTGGTTGCCGTTCCTGCCGAAGAGCACGTCGCCTCGCAGCCCGAGGTGAAAGGCCGTGTCGTGCCAGATCTTGCGCTGGTAGCCGCGTCCGGCGACGCCCATCGTGAGCCCGACGGTCGCCTGCGGATCGGCCTCGGCGGTCGACGCGATGCCTGCGAGCAGCAGCCCGGCGAGCGTTGCGACGCTGCGCGCAGTGGTTCGCGACATCGGGGAGCGGAGGGTACACGACCCGGCCGCTGGTTGACGACCCCGGTCGTACGCCGGTACCGAGCGGTGGAGCCGTAGCTCGGCGCGGCTGCCACGTGGTAAGGTCGGCCAGGTCATGTCGAGTCGTGCGGTCGAGCTTCGCGTGGGCGGTCAGAGCTACCGCGTGGTCTCGTCCGCGAGCGCCGGGGAGCTCGAGCGGTTCGCGGCGAAGGTCGACGAGAAGCTGTCGGCGCTCGTCCCGCCCGGCCGGCCGCTGAACCCGAACGCGTTGCTCTTGGCGGCGATCGCGCTGGCGCACGACGCGGAGGAGCAGCGCACCCGCGCCGAGCTGATTTCGCAGCGCGCCCGGGCCGCGGTGGAGCAGCTGCTCGGCCGCGTCGACGAGGCGCTGATCGTGACGGAGACCGCGCTCGCGCAGAGCGCCGCCTCGCCGATCGAGCCGGAGTAGCGCGCGTGGGCCACGAGCCGGGTGCGGGCGCCCTCGACTTTCTGGACGAGGAGCTGGCGCAGCTCTCGTCGAAGCAGCTCCTCCGGAGCGCGGAGGTCGTTGCCCCAGGCCTGACCGTCCTCTGCTCCAACGACTACCTCGGCTTCGGTGCGCGACCGCTGGCGACGGGTCCTGCCGCGGGCGGCGCCGGTGCGTCGCCGCTCGTCGTGGGCTACCGCGACGAGCATCGCCGCGCCGAGACTGCGCTCGCAGCGTGGCTCGGTCGGCCGAGCGCGCTCCTCTTTTCGTCGGGCTACGCCGCGAACGTGGGCGCGGTCTCCGCGCTCGTCGGGCGCGGAGATCTCGTCGTTTCGGACGCGCTCAACCACGCGTCGATCATCGACGGCTGTCGTCTGTCCGGCGCGCAGATCGCGGTCGTCCCCCATCTGGATGTCGATGCGATTGCAATGGTGCTACAAAAGAATCGCGAGTTCCGTCGACGGCTCGTCGTGACGGAGTCGTATTTCAGCATGGACGCCGATGGGCCGGACTTGGGGAGGCTCGCCGCGCTCTGCGCCGAGCACCGGGCGATCTTCTACGTCGACGAAGCGCACGCATTGGGACTCGAGGGTCCCGAGGGACGTGGGCGCGCGGCGGCCGCGGGCGTCGTCCCCGACGTGACGGTGGGAACCTTGGGGAAAGCGCTGGGGCTACATGGGGCCTTCGTCGCGGGAAGCGCGCAGCTCCGCGGCTATTTGTGGAACCGGGCGCGCTCCTTGGTCTTCTCCACAGGGATCAGCCCCGCCGTGGCCGCGGCGGTGGTGGAGCGGATCGGGTGGGTCCGATCCGGGGATCGGACTCGCTCGGGTTTGGCCGCGTTGAGCGCGCGGGTGCGCGGCGAGCTCCGGAGCCAGGGCTGGGACCTTCGTGGCGCGGGGCCGATCGTGCCGATCGTGGTCGGGGCGGCGGACCGCGCGCTGGCACTGTCGGCGGGCCTTCGGGACGCCGGACTCGTCGTACAAGCCATTCGGCCGCCGACGGTCGCGGAGGGGACGGCGCGCCTCCGGCTCACGCTGACAGCAGGCTTGGGGGATGAGGTCGTGGATCACCTGCTGCAGACGCTGGCGCGGCTTCGTCCGCTCGTCGCTTAGCCAGCGGTGGGGGCCGAGTCGGATCGAGGGCCTCGGGCGAGGGTTCAGGGCCGCCGAGCTTGGACCGTGTTTCACGTGAAACAGGGGCCGAGGGGGAGGCCGGGAAGGGTCGGAGGCCTCGCCGAGCCGAGACCCGAGCCACGCGAACACGGCCCAAGTCCCAAGGGCCGCTCACCCACGAAGTCCATCGACGCCGCTGAGCGCCCCAATGCTCCACCGCCGAGGGCCTGGCCCCGGCTCCTCTCTCCGGGCGGCGGGCCCTCGGCCGCTGTTGGACCGGGCGCTCCTCCGTGCGCAGCGGCTCGATCCGGGTCCCGCCGACGACGGGGCGGTCCTTCGCCGCTCACGCTTCCTGGGCGCCCGGCACGGCGAGACGCGCGCGCGCGGCCCCGTTCAACCGGCCTCGAGACGGCTCGAGAGAGGCCGGCGCCTCCACTGCCGTGGCTCCACTGGCCATGACGCAAAACACGGCCGCCGACATCGTGAAGGCCTCGGACACGCGCTTCCACCGCCGTGGCTCCGCTGAACCATGACCCACGGCGCGACGCGCGCGGGCGGCCCGTTTCGGCGGGGCTCCAGGCGGCTCCGCAACGCCGCCCCGCCCTCCCGACGGGTCGCCCTTGCCCCGGCCGGGCTTCCCTTCACCGCGCGCCCCGGCCCGGCTGCGGGTCCGGCAACTCGCCAGGTTGGGGTCCGCGCCGCCCCCTCCCGAGAGGGCAACGCGGCCTTCGCGTCCTTTGCTCCACTCGAGCGGTCCAGGTGAAGGCTTTCCTCCACCGCGGGCCCGCCGTCGGCACCAGCCGACCTCCGACCCCGGGCGCCACCCCCGATCCGGTCCAACAGCTTCTCCCCCCACCGAGGTTTCACGTGAAACCTTGCGAGGGCTCAGCTCGCCGCGATTCTTCCCCGCTCCAGCGTGATCGTGTGCGGCCCGAGCGGGGCGACGACCTCCGGTTCGTGCGTCACCACCAGGACGATCGCCCCGCGCTCGACCTCTTCTCGGATGACCCCGAGCAACCGCTCCACGCCTTCGGCGTCCAAACCCGTCGTCGGCTCGTCGAGCAGCACGACCGACGGTCGGTGGATGAGCGCGCGCGCCAGCGCGACCCGCTGCCGCTGGCCCCGCGAGTTCGTCCGGACCTTCCGCTCCGCGAAAGCGCCCAGTCCGAACCGCTCCCGCGCCTCTTGCCAGACCTCGTCCCCCAACCCATGCGCCGAACCGGCGAGCTCCACGTTCTGCCGACCCGTCAGGTCCCCGTAGCAGAGCGAGTCGTGCGACACCCAGCCGAGCTCACTTCGCACGTCGGCACCCTCGGCGAGGCCGACGTAGCGCACCGTCCCGGCCGTCGGCCGCACGACCCCGCCCAAGATCGCCATGAGCGTCGACTTGCCGGAGCCGTTCGCCCCCTCGATCACGCTCAACCCAGGGCCAAAACGAACGTCGACCCCACGGAGCGCCAGCGTGGCTCCATACCGCTTGATCAGCCCCCGCCCAACGATCTCCTCAACCATCGGCCCTCAGCGGCGTCGGCGCTCGGTGGAGCCCGCAAAGCTGTCGCTCGACTCGTTGAGAAACGACGGCGGATCGACCTCGGTCCGATCGGGATCCTCGATCGTGGTCGCGTCGTCATCGCTCTCCCTCATCAGCACCATCGTCGGCTCCTCGTCGCCGTCATCCGGTCGCCCCGACGGCGCCACGTCGGTCGAGAAGTCGGCGATCCGCGGCGCCCGACGCCCCGTCGTCGCCCCCGCCCCGATCAGGCTGCCGCGCGAGATGACCTTCGTTCCGCCCTCCGGAGCGCGCGCGCGATCCCCTTCTTGCAGCACCCGCCGGGTCGCGCCGGGCCAGGGCAGGTCGAGCAGGGCCTGCCGAAGCTCTCCCGCGCTCTGAAAGCGCATCTCCCGCTTCTTTTCGAGGGCGCGCCGGATGATGTCCGCCAGCCCGCGCGGAATCCCCGGCACCAGCTCCTCGATGGGCTTCGGCGCCGCCGTGAGGATCTGCACCAGGAGGGCGTTGTAGTTCTTGGCCACGAAGGGTCTCTGCCCGCTCGCCGCCTCGTAGAGGACGACCCCCGCCCCCCACACGTCGACCCGCCGATCCAGGTTCCGCTCGCCCATGGCCTGCTCGGGCGCCATGTAATAGGGCGTCCCCATCACCATCCCGGTGCGGGTCAGTCGCGCCGCCGCGTCCTCCAGCCCCGTCATCTTGGAGATGCCGAAGTCGAGGACCTTCACCTCGAGACGGCCGCCCTCCCCACCGAGAAAGATGTTGTCTGGCTTCAGGTCCCGGTGGATGACGCCCTGGCGATGCGCCGCCTCGAGCCCCCCCAACGCTTCGATCAGGATGGTCGCGAGCTCCCGCGCTTCGACCTTGCCCCCACGCTCGAGCCGATCCGCGAGCGACTCTCCCCGCAGACGCTCCATCACCATGTAGGGGCTGCCATCGTCGAGACGCCCCACATCGTAGATCTGACAAATCGCGGGGTGACGAATCGCGCTGACGACCCGCACCTCATGCTCGAACCGAGAGACCGCTTCCTTCTTCT
>CAYYKK010000367.1:0-6783 GCA_964467935.1 uncultured Polyangiaceae bacterium | reverse complement strand
GAACCGGAGCCGATCCGTCGTGTCGTTCGCGGCGCGGAAGACCGCTTCGGCGACGTCGGACTCCTTGGTCGTGGTTTCGACCTTCTCGAAGGCCGCGAGCACGGGGCCTGCGTAGGACGCGTAGGCCTCCGGGAAGAGGCCCTCCATGCGCGAGCCGCCGTTCGCGGTGAAGCGCGTCGAGGGGCAGTAGCCAGGCTCGACGAGCTTCGCGCGGATCCCGAACGCGCCGAGCTCGTGGGCGAGCGAGCCCGTGAACCCCTCGATGGCCGCCTTGCTCGCGGTGTAGACCGCCGCGAGCGGCATCGGCGCGAGCGTCACGCTCGACGTCACGTTCACCACCACGCCGGAGCGCCGCGATCGAAAGCCCGGGATCACCGCCTGCGTCATCGCGATCGCGCCGAACGTGTTGGTCTCGAACACCTCGCGGATCGTCTCCATCTTCATCGCCTCGAACACGCCGACGACCCCGATCCCCGCGTTGTTCACGAGCACGTCGACGTCGCCGCTCGCCGCGACCGCCGCCTCGATGCTCTTCGGGTCGGTGATGTCGAGCGCGAGGAGACGCAGCCGCTCCGAGGGCGAGAAGAGGTCGCCTCTCGGACGCCGCATCGTCGCGACGACGTTCCAGCCTTGGGCGAGGAAGTGGCGCGCGGTCGCGAGACCATAGCCTGAGGAGCAACCCGTGATGAGCACCGTCTTCATGTTCTCGAACCTCCTGACCGCGATGACCGCGGCGTCGATGGCGCTAATCTAGAGAGCGACGGAAGGACTCGCGACCATGCGGAGTCCACATTTCATTCGTGAGAGTCCATCGATGAGCGATCCCTTGTCCGAGGTCATCCGGTTGCTCGCGCCGCGCGCCGTGTTCGCCAAGCGAATCAGCGGCGCAGGTCGGTGGGGCGTGCGCTACCCGGCGTTCGGCCAACCGAGCTTCGCAGCGGTCTTGGAGGGCCGCTGCCGGCTCGCGGTCGACGGCGCGCCGCCGCTCGTGCTCGAGGCGGGCGACTTCGTCCTCCTGCCGACGACGCCGGGGTTCACGATGTCGGGCTTCGAGCCGGTGAGGCCCGAGCGCGTCGACCCCAAGCTCGGCCCGCCGCCGACCGGCGAGGTGCGGCATGGCACGCGCGGAGGGCGACCCGACGTGCGCTTGCTCGGCGGCTACTTCGTCTTCGACTCCCCGGACGCGGCCTTGATGGCAGCGCTCCTGCCCGACGTGCTCCACGTGCGCGGGGTCGAGCGGCTTTCGCTCTACGTGCGCCTCGTCGGCGACGAGTCGATCGCCGAGCGCGCGGGGCGCGATCTCGTCCTCACGCGGCTCGTGGAGGTGCTGCTCATCGAGGCGCTTCGTGAGGCGGGCGGTCGCGACGCGTCGCCGGGGCTGGTGCTGGGCCTCGCCGATCCGCACCTCGCGCCCGCCCTCCGTCAGATGCACGCGCGCCTGGCGCGCCCGTGGACCGTCGCCGAGCTCGCCAAGGTCTCCGCGCTCTCACGCTCTGCGTTCTTCGCGCGCTTCACGCGCACGGTCGGCATCGCGCCCATGGAGTATCTGCTCGCTTGGCGCATGGCCGTCGCGCGCGAGGGGCTCCGGCGGCCCGACGCGCGCGTCGGCGACGTGGCGGCGCGCGTCGGCTACGGCTCGGCGAGCACCTTCTCCACCGCGTTCAAGCGCTACGTGGGCATCCCGCCCGCGCGCTACGCGAGCGCGCACCGCGACACGCGCGAGGAGGCCAAGCTCTCCTAGTTCGTGTTCTTTTGCAACACGGTCGTGATACGGCTCGCGGGCACGTTGCGGAGCCCCTTGCAGGCGATCACGGCCTTCTCGGCTTGATCGAAGTTCTCCGCGCGCGGCGCGATCTTGGCGAAGTCGACGGTGAGCCGCGCCCCGTCGAACGTGGCGCGCAGCGGCCGGCCTTGCACCTCGGTCCACACCTCCTGGCAGCTGTTGCGCGAGCGATCGGAGTCGAAGGTGGTTCCCTCGGGCGGGTTCGGCCTGATCTTGTCTTCGACCGCGTAGCTGCCGGCTTGGCCTTCGACCGGCGTGAGGATGAAGCGGGCCTCTCCGGTGCGGTAGTCGGCGGGCTCGAACTCCTTCTGATCGTGGATGCGGAACTCGACCCCGCCGCCCACGCGCACGGCGTCGAAGGCGCGCCCCGTCTCGCTCTTCCAAGCGCCCGTGAGCGCGTCGAGCGGATCGGCGGCGGGTGCGGCGCTCGCGCTCTCCGCGACGCTCGCGGTGGGCGGCGTCGGGGCGGAGGCGCTCGGCGCGACGTCGGAGCTCGACGCATGCCGTCGCGGCGGGTGCGCCTCCGGAGCGCGGAGGTAGGCGTAGGCCCCGAAGGCGAGGCCCGCGAGGCCGAGCAGCGCGACGGCCCAAACCCATCCTCGGCCGCCGCCGGAGCGCGGCTCTCCAGGCGCCGTGTAGGCCGCGCCGGGGTGCGTCTGCGCGGGCGCTCGGCTCGCCGTCGCCGGGAGAGGCGCGTTCGCGGCCGTGGCGCGCTTCGCGGCCTGCACGTGCGATTCGATGGCCGAGAGCAGCTCGTCGCAGCTCGCGTAGCGCGCCTCGCGCTGCTTGGCGCACGCCTTCTGGAGGATCTCGTCGACCCACGCGGGGACGTCGGGGCGCTCCGCGCGCACGCTCGGGAAGGGCTCCTCCACGTGCTTGCGCATGAGCTCGTAGCTCGAGTCCGCGTCGAAGGGCACGTGGTTCGTCAAGAGCTCGTAGAGCACGACGCCGAGCGCGTAGACGTCGAGGCGCTTGTCGAGATCGCGGCGACCGGAGACCTGCTCGGGCGACATGTACCAGAGCGATCCGATGACGCCCTTCGTGTTGCCCTTGCCCTCGCGCGCCTTCTCCTCGGGCTTGGCGATGCCGAAGTCGGTGACCTTCGCGACGCCGTCCTTGCGACGGACGAGGACGTTGCCCGGCTTGATGTCGCGGTGGATGACGCCCTCGCGGTGGGCCGCGCCGACGCCGAGGACGATCTGTCGAAAGAGCGCGAGCACGTCGTCGAAGGGCATGTGCTTGCCCTCGGCGCGCAGGCGCCGCACGGTCTTGTCGAGGCTCTCGCCGTCGATGTACTGCATGACGAGCCAGAGGCTCTTGCCGTCGGCGACGACCGCGTTGAGATGGACCACGTTCGGGTGGTCGATCTGCGCGAGCGCGCGCCCCTCGGCGAGCGTGCGCTCGCGGATGTCCGCGCGGTGGGCGAGCTCCGGGCGGACCGCCTTCAGGACGATCTGCACGCCCGTGTGGATGTCCTTCGCGAGGTAGACGACACCCATGCCGCCCTCACCGAGGACGTGCGCGATCTCGTACTTGCCGTCGACGAGCTTGCCGACGGCGTCCGGCGCGAGGCTCGGGGCTGCGGGCTCCTCGGCGTAGGGCGTGCGGTCGTCCGCGGTCGCCGCGGGCGCGAGCGCCTCGGGCACCGGCTCGCCTGGCGCCGTGCGCTCCACGACGGCGATGGCCTTGCCGCAAGCCGTGCACCACGCTGCGGTCTCGTCGACGTCGGCGCCGCAGGAGGCGCACTTCATGTCAGGTCCAGTGGCCGGCGCGGAGGGCCGCGGAGTCGATCGTCTTGATCTTGGGCGCGAGCATCTCGCGGAACGTGCGCTCGTCGTCGTCGTCGAGCACGGCCTCGCCGAAGCCGGAGGCGACCTCCATCGACGTCGCGAGGATGCGGAGAAACTGCTGGAGGCTCGACGCGCAGAGCTCGGGCCGCAGGACGTCGGTGCCCGTCATCGTCGTGAACACCGGACAGTCGCCCTCGGCGTCGAGCTTCGAGATGTCGAGGAAGTAGGGGTCGCCGAGGAGCGCGCTGCGCGCGACGAGGATCCAGCTCTTGCGCCAGTTGGCGTTCGCGGGGACCTCCTCGGTGCCGACGGAGTAGCCGATCTGCTCGTCCCCCAGCTTGTCGGCGGGGAAGAGGCGGACGCGCTCGACGGGGGTGACGGTCTCGACGTCGACGGGGTCCGCCGCGAGCAAGAAGGAGCGGTAGCGAGCCGGGACCTTCAGCGCCTTGCGGAGCTTTTCGACGACGGCGGGGTCCGCCTTGCCGAAGCTCACGGGGATCTTTCGCTGTTCGAAGACGCTCTGGAGTGACGAGACCGCCTCGGCAAGATCGCTGTCCACCGAAGATTTCCTCGCTTCTGGGAGGGGAAAAACGGGATGTGCGTGGGGCGGGGCCCGAGCTCCTGGGGCGCGACGACCTACGCGAGCCTCCTAAGGCTCCGGGCAGGAGGCATACCGCGCCTGGGCGAGCGGATGAACAGAAAAGGGTGCCGGTCAGTGCCGTTTGGAGCGGCGAGGGTTGTGCTGCCCCACGAGCGCCAGGTAATCGATCGTCGGGCCCTTCGGGGCCGTGGCCGAGACCGAGGCCGAGGACGGGGAGGGCTTCGGCGGCGCCGTCTTGCGGAGGGCGCGGAGCGCCTCGACCATCACGGTGAGCGCGCTCGCGGCGCTGGCGCGTCGCTCGGCGAGGAGCGCGGAGAGCCCCGCCTCGAGATCGCCGATGCCCGAGCCGTCGAGGTGCCCGCGCCGCATCAGATCGAGGTAGCTCCTCGACAGCGCGCCCGCCTCGAAGTTGTGCGCGACGCAGAGATCGGTCGCGACGTTCAGCACGGCGCGCGCGCCGAGGCGACGGTCCTCATGCAATACGAATGCAGCTTGCAGATAGTTGTAAAAAGGAACCACCACGCCGCCGTAGACCTTGAAGTCGCTCGGCGCGCTCTGCCGCTCCAGGTGGATGAGGATGCGCTCGACGACGGCGCCGCGCTCGATGTACCGCGCGAAGCGGATCGCGTCGCGGATGGAGTCGTCGTAGGCGCCGCCCTTGCGCAGGATCGCGGTGAGGAGCGCCTCGTCGACGGCCCCCCGGCAGACGTCGCCGTAGAGCGAGTAGACGAAGGCGTCGGCCTCGGCGTCGTCGCCGAGGAGCACCTCGCGGACGAGGCCGTCCGAGGTGCCGAGCCGCTGACCCACGAGCTCCGCGCGGCGCAGGAGCAGGGCGGGCAGCTTGTAGCCGAGCTGCCCCCGGAGCGCGCGGAAGCGGAGGCGGAGCATGTTCTGCAGGTTGGGCTTCAGCGTCAGCGACGACCACCTCGCGCCGTCGAGCCGCAGCTTCTCTTCGATGCGCGATCGCAGCTGCTCCGGGCTCCCGGAGAGGATGTGCGTCTCGACGCCGGCGCGGCCGAGCTCCCGGAGGAGCGCGGCCGCCCCGGGCACCGTGCGCTTCTGGTCGGGGCGCTCGATCGCGGTGCGGACGAGATCCCGCAGCGTGTCGAAGTCGGTGCGGAGGTACGTCTTGTCGAGATCCCAGCGCGCGATGAAGCGCTCGTCGAGCGCAGGTCGCGGAGCGGCGCCGTCGACGAGCGGCGGCGGGCGCCCGGTGCGGGTCGACGGGGGGGGCAGGGGCCCGCCCGGATCGTCGGTCACGCGAGGTTCCACTCGCGACGGGCTTTTTCGAGCGAGTCGACGAGATCGACCTGCAGCTGATCTTTGGCGAGCTCGATGGCCTCGGTGAGGTGCTTCTTCGCCTCGGTCATGCGCGCGCGCTCGCGCGCGACGTACGCGAGCGCGCCGAGGACCTGCACGCGATCGGGGCCGCTCGGTCCGGTGAGGTCGAGCGCCTCCTTGAGCACGCCGCTCGCGTCGCTGAGGCTGCCGGCGCGCGCCAGGGCTTCGCCGAGCTTGCGGCTGAAGATGAGCACCGCGCGCACGGGGTCGTCGATCTCGCCGCGGAAGATCTCGCGCCGCGCGAGATCGAGCGCGCGGCGGAGCGCGAGGACCGCGCCGTGGGTGTCGCCCCGCAGCGTCGCGCGGTTCGCCACGGTCTCGAGCTGCATGAGCGCTTCGAACGAGTTCTGCGCTTGGTAAGCGTGGAACGCGATGACCTCGACCGGGAGGTTGCGCTGCTCGCCCTCGTCGTCCACGAGCACGCGGGCGTGCAGATCGCGCTTCACGCCGGCGGGGATCATCGCGAGCACGACGTCGCGAACCAGCGGGTGGCTGGTGGAGAGCCGCACCCCGCCCGTCTCCGCGGCGTGGCGGGTGACCATGCCGGACTCGACGAGCAGCTCGATCACGTCCTCGAGCTTCGGCGTGACGCCCACGAGCGAGCTCTTGCTGCGCGGCTTCGACGACGGGACGGCGGACGTCGCCTGTCCGGTCGTGCCCATGATCGAGGGCAGGAGCAGCGGGTCGACGTCGTCGCCGAGGACGGCGAGCGCCTGGAGCGTGCGGCGCGCGTCGGGCGGGAGCCGCTCGATGCGCTGCGCGATGAGATCGCCGAGCCGCGGCGGCGCCTCGCTCCCGCCCTCCGAGGTGAAGCGGATGAGCTGCTCGACGTACATCGGCGAGACGGTCTTGCTGTCGGACGATCCGGAGCGCGCCGGTGCGACGCCCTTCGCGAGCGACGCCGCGACGCTCACCGGGATGCCGGCCACGCTCCTCATCGGGCCTTCCCACCCGGGCTCGAAGTCGGGGGGGTGCGTCGCGACGATCAGCATCCCCACGAGCGGGGGCTCGTTGATGACGTCGGCGAAGGCGTTGCGGCTCGCGCCGTCGACGGCTTGCAGATCGTCGATCGCGAGGATCACCCGGTTCTTCTTGGCCGCGGGGTGCGCCTGCGCGATTGCCCGGCGCAGGCCGGACTGCTGGAGAAAATGGCCGCGGGCGAGCGCATCGCGGTCATCGCCGACGCGGAGCCGCACGGCGTCGCCACGCTGTGCCGTGCTGCAGGGACTGACTTTCTGCTCGATGGACGCAAGTGCGTGGTGGCCCAT
>CAYYKK010000366.1:0-6801 GCA_964467935.1 uncultured Polyangiaceae bacterium | reverse complement strand
GCAGCCCCAGCCGGGCTATCAGCCGCAGCCGCAGCCGGGCTACCAACCGCAGCCACAGCCAGGCTACCAGCCGCAGCCTCAGCCGCAGCCGCAGCCGCAGCCGCAGCCGCAGCCGGGCGGCCAGACGACGACCCAGCCCGGAGGCTGGCCGTTCCCGGGCTTCCCGTTCCCGCAGCCGGGCGGAGGGGGCGGCGGAGGCAGCACCTCGGGCGCGAAGACGGCGCAGCCGATCGACCCCACGCTCGCCACCGTCGCGACGATCCCGCTCGCGCAGCTCGCCTCGCAACACGCGCAGGGCATGACGAAGGAGGGCGGCGTCCTCGCCGGCAACTTCCAAGAGGGGCAGATCCTCGAGCAGTCGATGCAGCTCTTGCCCGGCAAGTGCTACACGGTCATCGCGACGAGCCAGGGCATCACGCAGCTCGACATCAAGCTCGTCGCGCTCACGCCGCTCCCGGGCGATCCGCCGCCGGTCGCGCAGAGCAACACGCAGGGATCGAGCGCCGTGCTCGGACCGTCGGGCAGCTGCTTCCGGTGGCAGGCACCGCTCGGCGTGAACGCCAAATGGATCCTCGTCGCGACGCACGGCTCGGGCGTGGCGGCCGGCCAGATGTACGTGAAGTAGTCGCCGCGCGGGAGGGGCGGTGATACGCCTCGCTTCATGGGCTCCACTGCCTCTTACGCCGATCTCGAGGTCCTCGCCATCGACGGGGGCGCGACCAAGCTCCGATCGCTCTGGGCGGAGGGGACGGTCGTGCTCGTGTTCCTCCGGCACTTCGGCTGACTGTTCTGCCGCGAGCTGGCCGCGCAGGTGCGCGGCGTGACCCCGTCGATCGAGGACCGAGGAGCGCGCGTCGTGTTCGTCGGCAACGGCTCGCCGGCGATGGCGTCCGCGTTCGCCGAGGACTTCGACGTGCGCTCGCCGCTCTACACCGATCCGAGCCTCTCGGTGTACGCCGCGGTCGGCTTGCATCGGGGCGTGGGATCGTTGTGGGGCACGATGAAGGCCGCGCCTCGCGCGCTCAAGGGCGGCTTCGTCCAGGGGCGGACGCAAGGCGACGCCATGCAGCAGGGCGGGGTGCTCGTCGTGGACCGAGAAGGACGCGAGCTCTACCGCCACGTGAGCGCGTTCGCGGGGGATCACCCGTCGATGGAAGCGATCCTCGCCGCGCTCGCGTGACGCCACGATGCGCTCCGTCGTCGACGGAGCGACGCCGCGCGCCGAGCACGCACGTCAGGGCGCGCCCGCGCCGGGCGGCTCGGGTCGTCGCGTGAGCGCCGCGGGGTGCGCGTAGGCGCGGGCGAGCTCGCTCACGACGGCCGCGGGCTCCGCTGCGTCGGGATCCGGGAACGCGGGGGCGATTTGGTGCTCGTCGACGAAGTAGGCGATCGCGCGGAACCCCTCGTTCGCGTCGCGCGACCAAGCCTCGTCGTGGATGCGGAGGCACGTGTCGGCCCACGCATCGTCCCAGCCCGTGTCTCCGCCGAGCGTCGCGAGGCACTCGCTCCGGCTCGTTCCGCCGCGCACGTCCGCCGCGTAGCTGCACCACACCGGCCTCGTGAGCGAGTCGATGCGGCATGCGCACGCGCGGCACGTCGCGAGGGGACCGCCGAACGTGCCGAACGTCACGCCGTCGTGGAACACGTAGCCGGTGGGACCTTCGAAGTCCTCCCACACGACGCCGTCGAGCGGGAAGACGCGGCCCGACTGCGCGATCGTGAAGCGCGCCATCACGACGAGCGCGTCTTCCCACGCAGCGTGGTCGCGCTCGCGAAGGTGCGCGACGGCAGGCAAGAAGCTCGACGCGTCGACGATCCAGCGCGCGACGCGCTCGGGCGGCGGCGTCGCCGTCGTGAGCGTCCACGTCCGTCCGGCCGCGCCGTACCTGCATTCCTCCGCTTCGTGCGGCCAGCGCTCGATCGACGTGCGGCGGCAAGTGTTGGCGTCGTTCGTCGCGACCGAGAGCGCGTCGACCAGCGACGTCGGGACCTCCGGGACCCACGCCGCGCGGGGCGGACGCGCGCGGTCCGCGTGGACGGGCACGGGTGCGAGCCCGCCCGCCGCCGCGTAGAGGACGGAGAGGATCGCCATCGCCGGAGTCGCGAGCACGCCGATCATCCGATCCGAAGCGTACGATCGGGACGCGCGCTCGTCGAAATTCGGGCCGACGAACGCGTGCGCTCTGGCCGAGGCTCGCTCAGACGAGCAGGCCGGGCGCCGGGAAGCCCTTCGTGAGCTCCTTGACCTCGTTCGCGACCTTCTCGAGGACCTCGGGCGCCTGGCTCTCCGCCACGCGATCCATGAAGCCGGCGAGCAACTTCATCTCGGCCGGACCCATGCCTCGCGACGTCAGCGCGGGCGTGCCCACGCGCAGGCCGCTCGGATCGAACGGCTTGCGCGGGTCGAACGGGATCGAGTTGTAGTTGCCGACGATGCCCGCCCGATCGAGCGCCTGCGCGTAGGGCTTGCCGGCGATCTTCTTCGGCGTCATGTCGATGAGGAGCAGGTGGTTGTCCGTGCCGCCCGTGATGAGCGAGAAGCCGCGCTCCACGAGCGCCTCGCCGAGCACCCTCGCGTTCTCGACCACGCGCTCGGCGTAGACCTTGAACGTCGGGGACTGTGCTTCTTTCGCAGCGACTGCAATGGCAGCCGTGGTGTGATTGTGCGGGCCGCCCTGGAGCCCCGGGAAGACGGCGCGATCGATGGCGGACGCGTGCTGCGCCTTGGCGAGGATCATGCCGCCGCGCGGGCCGCGCAGGGTCTTGTGCGTGGTCGAGGTGACGACGTCGGCGATGCCGACGGGGCTCGGGTGGACGCCCGCGGCGACGAGACCGGAGATGTGCGCGATGTCGGCGGCGAGGACCGCGCCGACCTCGTCCGCGATCGCGCGGAACGCGGGGAAGTCGATCCGCCGCGGGTACGCCGTGGTTCCGCACCAGATGAGCTTCGGCTTGTGCTCCTTCGCGAGCGCGCGCACCTGATCCATGTCGATGCGGTGGTCGCTCTCGCGCACGCCGTAGGGGATGCTCTGGTAGACCTTGCCGGTGATGCTGACGTTCCAGCCGTGCGTCAGGTGGCCGCCGGCGGGAAGACCGAGGCCCATGATCGGCTCGCCAGGCTTCACGAACGCCAGGTAGACGGCGAGGTTCGCCGGGCTCCCGGAGTAAGGCTGCACGTTGACGTGCTCGGCGCCGAAGAGCTGCTGGAGCCGCGATTTGGCGAGCTCCTCGACCTCGTCGACCGCCTGCTGTCCCTCGTAGTAGCGCTTCTTCGCGTAGCCCTCGGAGTACTTGTTCGTGAAGACCGAGCCGCTCGCCTCGAGCACGGCCCGCGAGACGTAGTTCTCGCTCGCGATGAGCCGCAGCTTGTCTGCCTCGAGGCGCTCCTCCTCGCGGATGAGCGCCGCGATCTCGGGATCGATCTCCGCGAGCGGCGCGCGCCCGCCGCCCACGACCACTCCTTCTGCCGGCGTTGCCATCAGCCCACCTCGAACTCGGCGCGCGTCAGGATGTCGGCGACGCGCCAGAGGAACGTGTTCGCGAGGACGCCGTCGACGATGCGGTGATCGTAAGAGAGCGCCATGTACATGACCGGGTGGATCGCGATCGTGTCCTCGCCGTTCTGCGTGACGACGACCGGGCGCTTCTTGATCTCGCCCATGCGCAGGATGCCCACGTTCGGTTGGGAGATGATCGCACCGCCGTAGAGGTTGCCCTTGAGGCCCGGGTTCGACACCGAGAACGAGGTGCCCGAGAGATCGTCGGCCGTGACCTTGCCGGCGCGCGCGCGCGTCGCGAGCTCGTCGATGCTCGCCGCGATGCCGCGGAGCGAGAGCTGGTCGGCGTGCTTGATGCTCGGCACCACGAGCCCGCCCGGGGTCTCGACCGCGACGCCGAGGTTGATCTCGCGCAGGACGACGTAGGAGTTGTCGAGCACGCGCGCGTTGAGCTGCGGGTTCTCGCGCAGCGACTTCACGACCGCGCCGCAGATGAACGCGAGGAACGTGAGCGGGACGCCCTCCTTCTTCAGTCGGTCCTTGTGCTGGTCACGCAGCTTGCTCGTCGCGAAGAGGTCGACCTCCGCCACGGTCACGACGTGCGGTGAGACGAGCTTCGAGTAGACCATGTGGTCTGCGGTGATGCGCCGACGACGGTTGAACGGGACGACCTCGTCGCCGGGGCGCGGCACGTAGGGCGGCACCTTGTACGCGCCGTAGCCGACGCCGGGGATGGGCGGGATGTAGCCGCCGCCGACCTGGAGCAGGGCGGAGAGCTCCGCGGCGGTCGGGGTCGCCGACGGGTGCGGCTGCGCGCTCGCGACGGGGGCAGCCGCGATGGGCGTGGCCGCGATGGGCGTGGCCGCGATGGGCGCAGCCGCCGGTCGGGCGGGCGCCGCGGCGCGGATGACGTCGTCGTGCGTGACGCGGCCTTGATCGCCGGTGCCCTGCACGTTCGTGAGATCGACGCCGTGCTCGAGCGCGATGCGCCGCGTGGACGGCGACGCCAGCCCGGGTCCGTTCGCCGCGGTGGAAGCGGCGCTGGGCGTCGGCGTCGCGACGGGCGCCGGAGGGGCCTCGACCTTCGCGGCCGGCGCGCCGTTCGTCGCGGTCTCGTCGATCTGACAGAGCAGGCCGCCCTTCGCGATGATCTCGTCCTGCTTGGCGAGGAGCTTCGCGACGCGCCCCGTGTACGGCGCGCGGATCTCGGTGTCGGCCTTGTCGGTCGCGACGGTGAGCAGGACCTGCTCCTCGACGACGAAGTCGCCTTCCTTCACGAGCCACTTGGTGACGGTGCCTTCGGCGACGCTCTCGCCGAGCTGGGGCATGACGACGTCTTTCATCGCGCTCCGATATAGACGTACGGGCCCGTCCGGGCAACGGCCTCTCGCGGGTTTCGCCCGGGAAATACGCGGCCCTGCGCCGGCCGGGTCGCCCGCTCGCCGCCTAGAGCGCCGTGCCGCCGGCAGCGCGTTCGAGCGCCTGATCGAGCGCGCGCTCGTCGTAGCCGACCATGATGCGACCGCCCACGTCGATGACGGGGATGCTGCCGGTGCGACCGCCCACCTTCGCGAGCTTCGCGCTCATCTCGGCCTGCGCGTCGTGGTCCTCGTCGACGTCCTTGAACACGAAGGAGACGTGCTTCTTGCGGAGGTGGTCCTGGGCCATGTGACACGGGCCGCACCACGACGCGCCGTAAATGATGACCTTGACGTTCTTCAGCGCGTCGCCCGGCCCCGGATCGCCCTGGGAGGGATCATGCCCGCCGGGATCGGCGGGGCCTCCGGGATCGGGGCCTTGAGGCACGGGGTGTGGCGCGCCGTGCGGGTCGCCGCCGTGATGGCCGTGCGGCTCGAGCTCTTCGCCCTCGGGGAGCGCCGCGACCGCGCCGCGCCGGCGCTCGATCTCGTTCTCCCAGTCCTGGCGCGACATCGGCTTCGTGCCGTAGGTGCCGTCCGTGTCGCGCTTCGTGAGATCGGCGACGTAGATCGGATCGCCGGTGCCCTCTTCGCGCCCCGTGACGATGACGCGCACGAGCCGGCGCCCCTCGTCCGGGACGCGGTTCGGGCTGACCTCGACGTGGGTGCCGCCGTGGCCGTCGATCCACGTGAGCATCAGGTTCGGCGTGGCGTCTCCGATGCGGAGCGAGGGCAGGTCATCCCGCTTCTTCGACTCGGCCGAGGCGTCGCGCTTCTCGCAGCCGGCGAGGCAGGCCGCGCTGCCGAGCAGGCCCGCGCCTCCGAGGAGCGACACGCCGCCGATGAGCTCCGCGACGATCGCGAGCGCGAAGCCGAGGCGGATCGCGCCGCGGACCTCCGGGCGACGCTCGGCGTGGCGTGCGTGCGGTTCGGATGCGCTCATGCTCGCGGCTCCCGCTCCGCTTCTCCAAGCTCGCTCATCAGCTTTGCCCACTCTGCCGCGTCGTGGTGCACACGTTGCGACAAAGCTTGCTCCTCCGTCGCCAGCTTCGCAAGGTGCGCGAAATCCCCACCAGGGTGATCGCGGAGCTCCGCCCGGAGCGCTTCGAGCTTCGCCCGGGCGACGTCGAGCGCCGCGCCCAGCGCGTCGGCGCGCCTCTTCCTGCCGTCGTCGCGGCTCGAGCGACGGGTCTTCACGGCCCGCCGCGTCGGCGCGTCGCGCGACGTCGAGGAAGGCGACGTCGAGGACGGCGACGTCGAGGACGGCGGCGTCGAGGTGGGCGACGTGGAGTCGACCTTCGTCCGCGCCGACGGATCGGGTCGGTCGGTCGCTCGAGGCAGTGGCGCTCCCTTTCCTCCTCCGGATCGCTCGGGGTGAGGTCGCTGCGAGCGAGGGGGCTTGCCGGCGTGCGTGCGGCGCAGCGCCGCCGTGCGCGCCTCGGCGAGCTCCTTGGCGACGTCGCGGTAGCCGCCGTTGAAGACCGTGGCCTCGCCGTCGTCGATGGAGACGATGCGTGTCGTCACGCGCTCGAGGAAGCGTCGATCGTGCGAGACGAGCACGACCGTCCCCGGAAATCCGAGGAGCGCCTCCTCGAGGATCTCGGACGCCGGGATGTCGAGGTGGTTGGTCGGCTCGTCGAGGAACAGCAGGTTGCGCGGCTCGAGCAGGAGCTTCGCGAGGGCGAGCCGACTCTTCTCCCCGCCGGAGAAGCCGCTCGTGCGCCGGAGCGGATCGTCACCCCAAAAGCGGAAACGCGCGAGGTACTCGCGCGCGGCGTCGACGGTGAGGTCGCCGCGCACGCTGCGGATCTCCTCGACCGCCGAGCGCCTCGCGTCGATCTCGCCGAGGTGATCCTGGTTCGGCGGGATATCCACACCTTCGTGGA
>CAYYKK010000365.1:0-6825 GCA_964467935.1 uncultured Polyangiaceae bacterium | reverse complement strand
AGATCGAGGCGCGGGTTGTGGCAGCCCATGCCCACGGTCTGCCAGTCGGCGCCAGCGCCGCGCGGCGCGAAGTAGCACGTGTTCTTGTTCGCGACCGGGTCGAGGAACCAGCTCACCGGATCGTTCGGCATCGCCTGCGTCGTCGGGAACCAGTTCGGCGCGTTCGTCCCCGTGAAGGGGCTGAACGTGGAGATCTTGCAGTTGTTGTAGCCGCAGTCTTGGCCGTTCGCCGAGCTCGTCTCGTTCGCCCACGGCGTCGTCGTCGCGGGCTCGTGCATGTGGAGATCGAGGTCGACGTTCTGCGCGTACACCGGGTAGTCCCAGGAGAGCTCCACGCGGAGGCCGCGCGCGCCCACGTAGAGCGGGAACGTGCACATCATGTTGTTCTCGCGCGTGTACGTGACCGTGTACTCGCCCGAGACGAGCACCTGCACGTTCCCGTTCGCGTCGACCATCGGGCACGGGTTCACGCCGGGCGGGCACGCGATGGAGAAGTCGTTGACGGTCGCGCCGTTGCCGAAGTTGCCGAGGCCGGTGTGGAGGTCCACCGTCTCGAAGGGCACGCCGTTGATCGGGTGGCACGCGTTCGGGTCGGCGTTGAAGCAGTTCTCGGTCGCGTGGTTGCCACCGACGCACGCGCCCCACACGCCGTTCTCGCTGCACTTCTGCGTGCCCGGGTTGCAGCCGGGCGTCATGAGGTACGACGGGTCGCCCTTGAAGCACGACTCCGCCTCGCCGGGCGAGCAGGGGCAGCCTTCGTCGACGACGCCGTTGCAGTTGTCGTCGATGCCCTTGTGGACGCCGTCGCAGAGCTCCATGGGCCCGCACTTCGTCCCGCAAGGGTTCACCGGCACGTCGGCCGGCGCGCCGCCGCCGCCGTCCATGTCGAACCCCGTGGACGCGCTCGCCTGCGTGTTCGCGCCGGTGCCCCCGGTCGTGCCGGTTCCAGTCGCGGCCGCGCCGCCTGTGCCTCCGGCGCCGCCGGTTCCGTTCGTGCCGGCTTGGCACCCGATGAAGACGGCGGTGCCCCACGCGCCGGCGAGGCAGACGAGGAGGGCCCAGCTTTGACCACGCACGCGCATCACGACCTCCGGAAGAAAGAGCCTGGCGTGACCGCATCATAGCGGAAGGGAGACGTCCCCGCCACGGTTGCCTTTCAGGGCGCGCTTCTGTGATGTAGATGCATCCAAGAGTGTGATGTGTTTCAGGTGTCGATGCTCCTTCCGTCCGAGCACCGCGGTCGACCTTCGCGTCGCCTCGCGCGCGAAGCGCATTGACGTCAACGCCGTTCTCGTTGAAAGGTGAAGAGAGGCTCAGGTTCGGGCCCCCGGCAGCAGAGGCTCTCCATGAATCTTCGGGCAGACGCGCTTCGTTCGGCAGTGATTTTGGGGCTCGGGCTCGCCGCCGTCGGCGTCGGGTGCGCGGGTCAGTCGTCGGGGACCGGCGGCTCGGGCGGCTCCGCCACCACGACCGCCACCTCGACGGGCGGCGCGGGTGGAGGCACGAGCCTGTGCAAGCAGGACTGCACGCAGTTCGCGCCCCCGCAGTGCTACAAATCGGTCTGCAACGAGGGCCAGTACCCGGGCACCGTCGGCGAGTGCGTCGTCGTCCCCGGCGACAAGGGCGCGGCGTGCGACGACGGCCTCTTCTGCACCGTCATGGACGCGTGCGACGACAAGGGCCAGTGCAAGGGCGGGGCGCCGAACGACTGCGGCATGAGCCCGCCTCCGTGCACGGACCTGACGTGCGACGAGACGTCGAAGACGTGCTCCACGGCGCCATCGCAGGAGGGCGCGCCGTGCGTCGCGACGGATCTCTGCCTCGTGAACACGACGTGCCAGAGCGGGCAGTGCAAGGGCACGCCGCGCGACTGCAGCTTCTCGCCGTACACGGAGTGCAACACCGTCGCCTGCAACCCGACGACGGGCCTCTGCGACGCGACCCCGGACGCCACGAAGAACGGCACGATGTGTGGCCTCAGCGGCGACATCTGCAGCACGGGCAAGACGTGCATGGCGGGGCAGTGCGCCGGCGGCACGCCGAAGGACTGCTCGGCGCTCACGCAAGGCTGCGTGAACGGCGTGTGCGACGCGAACAGCGGCTCGTGCACGACGATGCCGGTCCCGATGGGCGGCATGTGCGCCGCGGCGACCGATCAGTGCAACCAGGGCATCTGCAACATGAACGGCGTCTGCCAGGCGATGCCGCTCGCGAACGGCACCGCGTGCAACGACCACAAGAGCTGCACCTCGAACGACACGTGCAACAACGGCACGTGCTCGGGCACGTCGATGACGGGGTGCCTCGCGTACTTCGAAGAAGGGTTCGAGGCGTGTCCGGGCGGCTGGGTGATGACCGGCGATTGGCAGTGCGGCACCCCGTCGGTGAGCGGCCCGAGCCCCCACACGGGCGTCGGCGTCATGGCGACCGTCCTCAACGGCGACTACCACGCGAGCCAGTCGTACACGACGACCACCGCGATCTCGCAGGACATCGATCTCTCCACGGCGACGGCGCCGAAGATCCTGCTCTGGGTGTGGACGAAGACCGAGAGCAGCCTCGACGGCGCGAACTTGAAGATCGCGCAAGACGGTAGCGCCACGTACACGCTCGTGCCTGTCACGCCGGCCTACGACGGGACGGTGAACAGCGAGAACGCGTGGACCGGGGACCACTCGGCCCAAGGTTGGCGCCCGTTCACGGCCGACCTCACGGCCTACGCGGGGCACCACGTCAAGCTCGAGCTCGCGTTCCGGTCCGACAGCAGCATCCAGTACCCGGGCGTCTACGTCGACGACGTGACCGTGGCCGAGCCGGTCGCGATCCCCCTGTCGATCACGACCCCGTCGCTGCCGAAGGCGATCGTCGGTCAGCCGTACGCCGTGAACCTCGCGCGCTTCGGAGGCACGGCTGGTGCGACGTGGTCGATCACCGGCGGCACGAACGACGCGTGGCTCACGATCAACCCTGCGACCGGCGCGCTCAGCGGCACGCCCACGATGGCGGCCATGGGCCCCGTCTCGGTGACGATCAAGGTCTCCGAGCCGACCTATCCCTCGAACCAGGACATCCGGACGTACAACTTCAACGTCGGGCAAGGGATCTACTCGCAGTCGTTCGAGGGCACCTGCGCCTCGAACGGCTGGACGCTCACCGGCGATTGGCAGTGCGGCACGCCCTCGGCCGTCGGCCCGGCGATGGCCGCGAGCGGCGCGCAGTGCCTCGGCACCGTGCTGAACGGCAACTACAACTTGAACGACGCCTACGCGACGACGACCGCGACGTCGCCGGGCATCAGCCTCGTCGGCGCGAACGCACCGACGCTCACGTTCCAAGCGTGGGTGTACACGGAGGGGTCGACCTACGACGGCTTCAACGTGAAGGTCTCCACCGACGGGACGAACTACACGACCCTCACGACGGTCACGCCGGTCTACCCGCTGACGATCGCCTCCGAGCCCGCTTGGGGCGGCGACCAATCGGCGATGGGCTGGCAGACGTACACCGCCGATCTCAGCGCCTTCATCGGCCAGACCGTCAACCTCCGGTTTGCGTTCCGATCGGACGGCTCCATCGTCGACCCCGGCGTCTACATCGACGACGTGCTCGTTTCCAACTAGCGCGCAACTAGCGCGCCGAACGCTCGCCGCGCTCGAACGAACCGTTCCTCGCACCGGAGTCTTCCCATGACGCATCGATCCTCGCTCCTCGTGTCGCTCGCGCCCGCCGGTCTGCTCGCCGCGTCGTCTCTGCTCGGCTGCTCGGCGGGGAGCACCGGCAACGCCGGAGGCGCGGGGGGCGCCTCGACGACGAGCGACACAACCTCGGCGGTCGCGAGCACGGCGCAGGGCTTCAACGGGAGCGCGACGTCGACCGGCGACGGCAGCGGCGGCGCGCCGACCTGCGTCGCGCAGACCGCGACGACGCAGCTCGTCCCGCTCGACATGCTCATCGTCCTCGACGAGTCGGGCAGCATGTCGGGAACGAAGTGGGACACCGTCACGCAGGCCCTCAAGGACTTCATCAACGACCCCGCGTCGGCCGGCATCAGCGTGGGGTTCGTCTACTTCCCGAACTTGAACGCGAACGACTGCAACCCGCTCGACTATTCGGTCCTCAACGCGGGGTTCGGCACCCTGCCGGGGGCGGCCCAGTCGCTCATCGACTCGATCAACGGCGAGTCGCCGCAGGGCGGGACGCCGACGTGGGGAGCGCTCAAGGGCTCGCTCCAGCGCGCCGTCGCCTATCAAGATCTCCACACCGACCACAAGGTCGTCGTGATCTTCGCCTCCGACGGCGACCCCACGAGCTGCTCCATCACCGACATCCCCACGATCGCGGCGCTGTCGCAACAGGCCTACAACTACAACGGCGTCCAGACGTTCGCCATCGCGATGCCGGGCGCCACGCTGGCGAACCTCAACGCGATCGCCGCGGCGGGCGGCACCACGCAGGCGTACGACGTCACGTCGAACCCGCAGCAGTTCTCGCAGAAGATGCAGGACATCCGCTCGCAAGCGCTGCCCTGTCAGTTCGTGATCCCGCCCCCGCCGGACGGCAAGATGCTCGATCCGAAGCTCGTCAACGTCGAGTACACGCCGAGCGGGATGGGCAGCCCGTCCAACATCCCGAAGGTCGCGACGTTCAACGCGTGCGGCACCGGCGCGGGTTGGTACTACGACAACGACGCAGCCCCGACGAAGATCCTGCTCTGCCCAGCGTCCTGCAACCTCGTGAAGGCCGACTCGCAGGCGAAGGTCGACGTCGCCTTCGGCTGCAAGACCATCGCGAGCTGAGACGAGCGCGCGGCGCGCCCCTCGTAGGACGAAGGGCGCGGGCTCAGGGCTTCTTGAAGCTCGCGACGAGCTTGTCGAAGTCGGCGCGAGCGCCGTCCACGGTCTTCTTCGGGCCGGTCAGCTTGAAGAAGTAGGGGTCGCCCGAGGTCTCTACGATCGCCGCGAGCAGGGCGTAGCCGCTCTTCGGAGAGGCCTCCCCGCCGCCCGGGGGAGCCATGCCCGCGTACGTGCCTTCAACCTCGACGATCGTCACCTTGTACCCGTCGATCGTCTTCTCCGAGCGCTTCGGCGCGCTCGCGTCTTGGAACTGACCGATCCATCGCTGGACGTTGGACTCGAGATCGCCTCCAGCTTGCGAGACCGCGAGCTCGGCGTCGCCTGCGGCGTCCTTCGAGGCGGCGTGGATGCGGTAGGTCGCCTTGCGCATCGAGCTCGGGTTCGGGGCCTCTTCCCAAGCGTCCGGCTTCGTCCACGCGAGCAGCTCTGGCGACGCATCCGGTTCCGGCATGTCGCCGTGGGGCGGCATGTCGCCGTGGGGGGACCTCATCGCCGCGCTCGCGACGGGGCGCCCGGGGACCGGGTACGTGCGCGGCTCGTGCGATGGCGTCGCGGTGACGGTCTGGGCGGCGTCCTTGTTGTCGGGGGTGACGAGCGTCGAGCGTGTGGCGCCGAAGACGCCCGCCGCGACGAGCACGACGGCCAGGGCGGCACGCGAAGCATTGCTCTGGGTCCCAGCCATCTCAGTAGCCCTCGGTCTTGCAGATGATCTCGTTCATGATCTCGCGCGTGCCTCCGCCGATCGGGTAGAGGCGCGCGTCCCGATAGAGTCGCTCCACGACCGACTCACGCATGTAGCCAGCGCCGCCGTGGATCTGAACCGCTTGGTCGACGACGAACGCGAGCATGTCCGTCGCCGCGTTCTTCGCCATCGCTGCCGGGCCGGCGGCCATCTCGCCGCGCACCACGCGCTGGGCGACGTCGGCGGTGAGCGCGCGCGCGGCGGCGATCCGCGTGGCCATGTCGGCGAGCTTGTGTCGCAGGACCTGAAAGCCCGTGAGCGACTTGCCGAACGCCTTGCGCTCGCGCGCGTAGGCGATCGATTCGCGGTAGGCGAGCTCGGCGATCGCGACCGACTGGCTCGCGAGGAAGACGCGCTCGGTGGCGAAGTTCATCATGATGGGTGCGAAGCCGCCGTTCTCTTCTCCGATGAGGTTCGAGGCCGGCACGCGGCACCCGTCGAAGGAGAGCTCCGCCGTGTCGGAGGCCCACCAACCGGTCTTCTTGAGCTTCTTGCTCACGGTGAAGCCCGGCGTCCCGCGCTCGATGACGAGGAGGGAGATCCCGCCGTGCCCGGATCCGCCGGTGCGCACCGCGGTGGTCACGAAGTCGGCGCGGCACCCGGACGTGATGAACGTCTTGCTGCCGGTCACGACGAACGCGTCGCCGTCACGCACCGCGCGCGTCGCGATGGCTGCGACGTCGGAGCCACCCGACGGCTCGGTGATCGCGAGCGCGCTCACCCACTCGCCGCGGAGGACCTTCGGGATGAAGCGCTGCTTCTGCGCGTCGGTGCCGAAGCGGACGATGGGCGGCAGCGCGATCCCGTGGCTGCCGAGGCCCACCGTCACGCCGACGTTCTTGCCAGCGAGGATGAGCTCCTCGTTCGCGGCGAGGACGTGCAGGAGATCGCCGCCGGTGCCGCCGAGCGACTCGGCGTAGCCGATGCCGAGCACACCCGCTTCGGCGGCCTCGCGGTAGAGCTCGCGTGGGAACTCCTCGGCTTCGTCCCAGGCGTGCGCGTGGGGGGCGATGTGCTTCTCGGCGAAGCGCCGCACCTCGGCGCGCAGCGCGGCGTGCTCCTCCGTCTCGTAGAGCGGACCGCTCATCGTGTTCGATCCTCGGCGTGCGTGGCGCGGTGGGTGAGGGCTCTCGTGAGCGCGCGGACGATCAGCCGCCGCAGGCCCGGCCAGGGCTCGGCGCGGCCGGCTGCGCGGGGTGTCCGGCAGGCAGCGCGGCCGCGGGGTGCGCG
>CAYYKK010000364.1:0-6848 GCA_964467935.1 uncultured Polyangiaceae bacterium | reverse complement strand
CGGTGCCCTTTGCGCTCGCCGTACTCCTTCGAGACGACGAACAGGCCGAGGCCGCTGCCGGAGGCGCGGCGCACGAGGCGCGGGGTGCTCGACTGAACGAACCGCGGGGCGTGAGGACGCGGGACCTCGGTCAGCATCCGGACGGTGCCGAGATCGGCCCGATAGAGCGCGAGGCGATCCTGCATCGAGCCCTCGGCCAGGAAGAACCACGACTCGCCGACGCGCACGGCGCTCTGCGGCAGCGGCCGCGTGAGCATGGCCGCCTCGCGGCCCGCGCGCAGCGGGAGGATCGGTCGGTCGTCCTCGACGCCGTAGAGCGCGCAGGGACGGCCGCGGCAAGCGCTCACGATCGCGGCGGTGCCGGCTGGATCCGAGAAGGCGGCCCACGAGACGGAGTAGCCGTACGCGCCCACGCCGAAGGCCTCGCTCGCGGCCGTCTCGTCGGCCCACGGCGCGGACGTGATCGCGCTCGCGCGGACCTCGTCGAGGGCGAAGCGATCGCCGAACTTCATCTGATAGCGGCCAGTGCGCGCCCAGTCCGAGTCGCGCTTGCCCCACACGTAGGCGCGGACGGGCGTCACGTCGAAGGGCGCGCCGTTGTCGATCCCCACCTCGTCGCTCGAGAGCGCGGGAGGCTCTTCGCCGCGGAACGCGGACCAGCTGCCGCTGGTGCTGGGGCTCGAGGTGCGCTTCGGCGCCGGCTTCGCGGCCTTCGGCGGGACACGCGGCGCGACCTTCGGCGGGACACGCGGCGCCGTGGGCTTGGGTCCTCGAGAGGTCGGCTCGCGTGTCGACGATCGGAGCGGCGCGCCGAGCGAGCACGCGATGGACAGCGGCGCCGACGCCAGCTTGGCGAGCGGGATCTTGATCGGCTCCGGGTCGCGCGCCTCCGAGAGATCGTCGGGCACCGCGGGATCTCCCCATCCGACGCGCAGGATGCCGTTGAGCGCGCAGCCGACGGGCCCGCACCGCCGCGTTCGCTCGTCGGTCTGGGGGCCGGCGCCGTCGAGCACGGGCAGCTCGATGTCGCGCCACGAGAGGCCGCCATCGACGGTCTCGAGCGCCCGACCGCGCGCGCCGACGGCGAGGCCGAAGGGACCGGAGACCAGCACGCCGCCGTCCTCCTCCACGACTTGTCCGGCGGTGACGTTGCCGTCGAGCTTGATCCGGATGCCCACCACCGGGCCGCCAGCCTCGACCCAGCCGCCGATCTCGTTCGGCGCGCTCTCCTCGAAGCCCTCGAGCCACATGCCGGACTCGAGCTCTCGCAGCGGACCGTCGCTCGGCAGCTTCAGCGCGACGTGCTTCGCCGTCGAGCCGTCGATGATCGAGATCTGCCCCATGGCGCCGGGGCGCGGAGGCACCAGCACGACGACGCGACCATCGGCGAGGGCGATGACGCGCTCGGCGCCGAGATCGCCGCGGACGCGGATCTCGCGCGCCGTGCCCCCGACGCTGCGCACACAGAAGCTGCGCGAGACGTCCTTCTTCGACGCGCTTCGGCTGGGCTCTTCGGGCTCGAGCTTGGCGGCGCACGTGCCGGCGACGACGATCGCGCCTTGCCCGCTCTCGCTCACGAAGCGCGGCTCGTCGAAGCGCATGACCGCCTCGAGCCCGAGGGGCGCGACGAAGCGTTGGATCGTGGTCGGGCCGTTCGCCTCGCCGCACACGAACCCGAAGCTCGGCCCGAGGCGGATACCGTGGCAGGAAGCGGTCTCGGGCACGACGTGCTCGCCGAGCGCGAGGATCTTCCCGTCGTCCAGCGAGACGCGGCCGATGGCGCCGCCGCGGACCACGACGGCGGTGCGATCGCCGTCGGGAAAGCCGTCCTCGAGGGCGGCGCGGAGCGGGCGCTTGCCGAGCGGAGAGACCGGACGCGTCCGCACACCGCGCGTGTCGAGCGTGGCCGAGGTGATCGGCGTCGGTCCGGGCGCGGACTTCGCGCTCGGCGTGAACGACAGCTGCCCCCGCGAGGAGAGGCGGTAGTCGCCGCCCTCGACCGAGACGACGGGATCGCCGCGATCGTCGGTGATCGACTTCACCCGCTCCTTGATGGGCAGGTGCTTCCACGTCGCGCCCGCGTCGAACGTCGCGAGCACGCCGCGCAGATCCGTCTCGACCACCGCCCGCCACCCGTCCACGAAGACCATGTCGCCGTACGCAGACGCGACCGGGAGCGGCCCCGGCGAGACCGCGCGGCCCGTCTCGGGATCGATGGCGATGAGCTCGTTCTGCGACTTCATCCGGAGGTAGAGGCGATCGAAGCCGACGACGATGGGGCCGTCCCCGTCCGCGACGGTCGAGACCTCGACGAGCGGCGTGAGCTTGTCGAGCCACGTCTTGGCGCGCCACACCTGCGTTCCTCGGCCGTTGATGAGGGAGAAGACGTAGCCGCCGCCGAGGCGCTCCGGGAGCTCCACGGCCGAGACGCGCCCCGCCGGCAAGAGGTCGTTGGCGCGCTCGATGACGCCGCCCTCGCGCGTGATGATGCGCATTCGACCGAGGATGCGTTGCTCGCCGGGGGCCGCGGCCCCCTCGTCGTCGCGCGCCGGCTTCACGAGCACCCCGCCGAGCAAGCCGCGGGGGCCGACGACGTCCGGCAGCACGCGCGACTTGGGGGTCTCGGGGCTCCACGCCGGCGCCTTCGCCTTGGCGCTCCCCGGGGCGGCGCTCGTCGGCCGCGGCGCGGCGCCGCCGCACGCGAGCGAGGCGGACGCGAGCGCCGCGAGGAGCCACGCGACACCGGCGCGGCGCACGCGGCGCGCGCGCGCGGAGGAGGATCGCGCCATCAGCATCGACAATACGCCCCGCGCGCCGAGCTCATCGTGCACGAGTTGTATCAAAACCGGGCGCGATAGGCTCGTCCGCGCCGCGCGTGGATTTCGTCGGCGCACGCCGTCGCGCCTTCGTCGCGCGAACCGCCCCGTGGCGCGCCAAAGTCTTGCCCCCAAGGCCGTCTTCCCTCATGTAGAAGGCTCGCGGAGGAGAACGAGATGTCGGTCGTCGCGGTGGTCGGTGCAACGGGTGTGGTCGGGCGAGAGATGCTGCGGACGCTCGAGGGGCGCAAGTTCCCCGCGAAGCGCGTGATCGCGCTCGCGTCGAAGCGATCGGTCGGCCTCAAGCTCCCCTTTCGGGGCGAGGAGATCGAGGTGCGTGAGGCGACGCCCGAGGCCTTCGTGGGCGTCGACATCGCGCTGATGAGCGCCGGAGGCCCCGCGTCGAAGGAGCTCGCGCCCGAAGCGGCGAAGCGCGGCGCGGTCGTCATCGACAACTCGAGCGCGTGGCGCATGGATCCGGAGGTCCCGCTCGTGGTCCCCGAAGTGAACATGGAAGCCGCGAGGAACCGGCCGAAGGGCATCATCGCGAACCCGAACTGCAGCACCATCCAGATGGTGGTGGCGCTGAAGCCGCTGCACGACGCCGCGCAGCTCAAGCACATCGTCGTCTCGACGTACCAAGCGGCGAGCGGCAAGGGGCACGCCGCCGTGGAGGATCTGCTCGAGCAGGTGCGCCAGGCGGCCCGCGGCGAGCGACCGAAGGCGACCGTCTTCCCCTCCCCGCTCGCGATGAACGTCGTGATGGACTGGAAGGCGGGGCTCTTCGACTACTCGGAGGAGGAGCTGAAGATGGTCAACGAGACGCGGAAGATCTTCGGTGACGAGAGCATCGGCGTCTCGCCCACCACGGTCCGCGTCCCGGTCGTCACGGGCCACAGCGAGTCGGTGCACGCCCAGTTCGTGCGCGCGCTCTCCGCGGAGGAAGCGAAGCGCCTGCTCCGCGGCGCGCCTGGCGTGACCTTGATGGAGGAGCCGTACGCGCCCGGCAAACACCCGCAGCCGATCGACTGCGCCGGGACCGACGCCGTGTTCGTCGGCCGCGTGCGCGACGACCTCGCCGTTCGCGGCGCCATCAACATGTTCATCGTCGCCGACAACCTGAGGAAGGGCGCGGCGCTCAACGCGGTGCAGATCGCCGAGCGACTCCACGAGGTGTGACCTCGCGGGCCGCGCGGCCGTCCGTGCCCGCGGCCCTCAGTGCCCGCCGACGTCGACCGGCGCGGACTGTCGATCGGGCTTGCCCAAGAGAAACACGAGCGGCAGCACGGACAGCACCAGCACCGCCGTCGCCCAGAACGTGTCGGCGAAGGACATGACCGACGCTTGGACCCGGATCGAGCCGTCGAGGAGACGCAGCGCCTGCGCGCGCGCCTCGGACGGACCCGCGCCCTTCGACGCCATCGCCGCCGTGAAGAGCTCGACCCGCGAGATCGTCTTGGGATCGTTCGACACGAGGTTCTCGCCGAGCGTCGCGAAGTGGTAGGCCTGTCGCTTGTCGAGCATCGTCGTGAGCATGGCGACGCCGACGCTGCCGCCGAGCTGGCGCGTGAGGTTGAAGAGCCCCGCCGCCGCGGCGACGTCCTTCTTCGGGACGGGCGCGAGCGACGCGAGCTGCAGGGGCAAGAACATGCAGACCGTGCCGAACGAGCGGATGATGAGCGGCCAGAAGAAGTCGTCACCGCTCGTCTGCGGGCTCAGGCGGGTGAGCATCGTGATCGCGGTGAGGAGGATGGCGGCGCCCATCACGAGGATGTGGCGCGGATCGAAGCGTTGATTGAGCTTGGCGGCGAGCGGCATCGCGAACGCCGACGCGAGCGCGCCCGGCAGCAGCAGCATGCCCGTCTGCTGCGACGTGAAGTGGAGGATCGTCTGAGCGAAGATGGGCACGGCGAAGAGCGCCCCGTAGAGCGCCATGCCGACGGCGACCGAGAGGATGCTCCCCGCCCAGAGCGAGCGGTAGCGTAGGACGCGCAGGTCGACGACCGGCACGTCGGAGGCGAGCGTGCGGACGACGAAGGCGACGAGCCCCACGAGCGCGGCGACCGCGAGCGCGGTGATGAAGCGCGACTCGAACCAATCCTCCGAGTTGCCCTCCTCCAGGAACGTCTGGAACGAGCCGATCCCGAGCGCCAAGAGCCCGATCGATAGCCAGTCGACGCGCGAGCGGACCCGCCCGCCGATGTCGTCGGCGGGCAGCGCGGCGATCACGAGGAACACCGCCAGGATCCCGACGGGCAAGTTGATGAAGAAGATCCAACGCCAGCCGATGTTCGTGACGATGTAGCCGCCGAGGGTGGGGCCGATCGCGGGGCCGGAGATCACGATCGCGCCGAAGAACCCCTGCGCCGTGGCCTGCTCGTTCTTCGGAAACGTCTCGAAGAGGATGGCCTGCGCCTTCGCGAGCAGACCTCCGCCGGTGAGCCCTTGGAGGACGCGCGCGACGATGAGCATCGCCAGGTTCGTGGAGAGACCGCAGAGCACCGAAGCGGCGGTGAACCCCACCAGCGAGAAGAGGAAGTAGTTCTTCTTTCCGAAGCGCATGCCGAGCCACGCGCTGAGCGGGAGGATGATGACGTTGGCGATGCCGTAGCTCGTGACGACCCAGCCGACCTGGCTGAGCGTCGCGCCGAGGGAGGCCTGCATGTCGGTGAGCGCGACGTTGACGATGCTCGTGTCGATGATCTCGAGCAGGGCGCCGATGGCCACGGCCACCGCCACGGCCCACTTGTTGACGGCTTGAGGCGCGGCCTCGTGCGGTAGAGCGATGTCGGCGGTGGCCACGTCAGGACCTCTCCTCGTCTCGGCGCACGACGATCATCGCGTGTCGATGGTGAGATCGACGCTCATGCCCGGGCGCAGCTCGATGCCCTTCGGTACGTCGACGAGCTTCACGCGGACCGGCAGCCGCTGGACCACCTTGGTGAAGTTGCCCGACGCGTTGTCCGGCGGCAGCAGGGTGAACCGCGATCCCGTGGCGCCCGAGAAGCTCTCGAGCGCGCCCTGGATCTTCACGCCGGGGAACGCGTCGACCTCGATGCTGGCGTGTTGGCCGACGTGCATCTCCGCCACCTGCGTCTCCTTGAAGTTGCCCGTGATCCAGAGCGACGGCGTCACGAGCTGCGCGATCGTCTGACCCGCGACGACCGTCTGGCCGACGGCGATGGTCTTCTTGGAGGCGATCCCGTCGTGGGGCGCGAGGATCTTCGTGTAGGAGACGTCGAGGAGGGCGAGATCGACCGCCGCCTTCGCGGCGTCGACCTGCGCGTGCGTGCTCTTCGCCCGCGCGCGCGCCTGCTTGACGACCGTGTCGACGTCGGCGGCTTGCTCGGCCTTCGCCGAGGCCTCGACGATGCGGCTCTGCGCCTGCGCCGCGGCCGCGCGCAGCGTCGCGAGGCGCGCCCTCGCGCCCTCGAGGTTCGAGCTCGCGACGTCGAAGGCGTTGTTCGCGCGGTCGAGCTCGGCGCGCGTGATCGCGCCGCTGTCGAAGAGGCTCTTCGAGCGATCGCGCTCCTCCCGTGCTTGCTTGAGCGTCGCCTCGCTCGTGCGTACCTGAGCCTCGGCCTCCTTGATCTGGTCCGAGGCCGAGGCGGCGCCGACGGACGCGGTCGCCAGCGCGGCGTCGGAGACGGCCTTGTTGCCCTTGGCGTTCGTCTCGGAGAGGTGCGCGTCGGCGTCGGCGGCCTCGGCGGCGGCCTCGGCCACCTCGAGCGTCGCCCGAGCCTGGGCGAGCCGGGCGGTGGCCGTCGAGGGATCGAGCTCGGCGAGCACGTCACCCTCCTTCACCCGCTGGTTCTCGACGAACAGGACCTTCACGACGAGGCCCGATGCGCGCGTCGGCACGGCGACGACCTCGCCGTCGACCTGGGCGTCGTCGGTCGACTCGTGGCCCCGCTCGTGGGCCCAGACGCCGAGCGACACGGCGACGACGAGGAGCAGGACCCCGATCAGGATGGGACCGCGCTTTCCACGGCGCTTCTTCTCGTTCTCTTTGTCGATCGCCTCGGCCGAGGG
>CAYYKK010000363.1:0-6871 GCA_964467935.1 uncultured Polyangiaceae bacterium | reverse complement strand
GGCGTCCTCGTTGGCGGCGCCGAGCACGATGACGCTCAAGGTCGTCGTGAAGCCGAAGGACGCGAAGGTGTTCCTCGACGACAAGAAGCTCGAGAAGAACCCCGTCGAGGTGCCGAAGGACGGGCAGGTCCACCAGCTGCGCGTCGAGGCGCTCGGCTACACGACGCGCTCACGCGACTTCACCGCGTCCGACGATCTCACCTGGGATCTCGAGCTGTCGCCAGAGCCGCGGGGCGCGCGGCCCGTCGTGACGAAGAAGGACGGCAGCGCCAAGGATCCGCCGAAGGACGACGACGGCAAGATGCAGTCGGGGCACACCGTCCGGCCGGTCGACACGAGCTACACGCCCTGAGAGGCGCACGCGTGTGGTTCTTTCTTGGCGCGTCCGCGCGAGAGCTGCGACCATCGAGCGCATCGGGGCCATGGAGAACGAACACAGGATCACGAGACGAACGAGCCTCTGCGGGAGGCTCTCCGCGTGGGGGCTCGCGCTCGCCCTCTCGGCCGGGCTCCTCGCCGGAGACCACGCGCCGTTCGCGACGAGGTCCGCCGAGGCGCAACCCTCCAAGATCGACGAGGCGAAGCAGCGCTTCCAGAAGGGCGTCGACCTCTTCGGAGAGAGCGACTTCCAGGCGTCCCTCATCGAGTTCAAGCGCTCGTACGAGCTCGTCCCGAACTTCAACGTCCTCTACAACATCGGCCAGGTCTACTTCCAGCTGCAGGACTACGCGAACGCGCTGCGCACGCTGCAGCAGTACCTCGAGCTCGGCGGCAACCGCATCACCGCTTCGCGACGCGACTCGGTCGAGAAGGACATCGAGAAGCTGAAGGGGCGCGTCGCGACCGTGAACATCAAGGTCAGCGTGCCCGGCGCCGAGGTCTACGTCGACGACTCGTCGGTCGGCAAGAGCCCGCTCAAGGACGGCGTGCTCGTCAGCGCCGGAAAGAGGCGCTTCAGCGCGACCAAGGACGGCTTCAACACGGCGCGCGACTCGAAGGAGATCGCGAGCGGCGAGACCGCGGACGTGACGCTGACGCTGACCGAGCTGACCGCGGGCCAGAAGGCGGCGCCTCCCACCGAGAGCGGCGCGGGCGGCGCGGGCAGCACGACGGGGTCGGAGCCGAGCCCGGGCGGGGGCACCGAGCCAGGCGCCGGCGCGCCGCCGTCGCCGTCCCACCACGGATCGATGGTCGGACCGATCGTGGGCTTCAGCCTGACGGGCGCGTTCGCGATCGGCTGGGGCGTGACCGGCGGGCTGGCGCTCGGCGCCTCGAGCGATCTCAAGAAGCTGAAGACCACGCTGACGACGAAGAGCGCGCTCGACGCGGCGGCGAACAAGGCGAAGCACCTCGGGATCGCGTCCGACGTCATGATGGGCTTCACCATCGCGGGCGCCGGCGTCTCGACGGTGCTCACCATCCTCGCCGTGACGAGCAGCGACAAGGGCGAGACCAAGCACGACGACAAGGCGACGCAGCCGACCGTCGATTTCGCCGTCGGGCCGACCGGGGGCGTCGTCTACGGGACGTTCTGAGCGGCGCGCGTCCTCCGCCGCGACGTCACTGCCCCGAGCAGCTCGTCTTCAGCGCGCCGACGATCTGCTGCTGGACGCCCTGGTAGCTCACGCCCGACGGCGCGCCGGAGCCGACCATGCCCTGCATGTCCGGCTTCGGCAGGCACCAGATCTGGATGTCCGAGACCGCCTCGCCGGTCTTGAGGTCGAAGTCGAGCGGCCCCGAGGCGCCGTCGAAGTCCATCGCGGCGCCATCGGTCGAGAGGATCTGGAAGGCCTGGTTGATGGCCGCCTTGCCGACCTTGATCTTGGTCGAGCCTCCGACCATCCGCGAGAAGCCGCTCGCGAGCTGCGGCCCCGTGAGATCCTTCGCCTGCGCGGCGACCGCGCTGTACGCGAAGAGGTACATGATGTCGTAGGCGCCCGCCGCGCCGAACGTCTGCGCGCTGCCCTTCATCTCGCTCGCGAACCGCGAGCTGTACTGCGAGACGAACGCCTGGAAGTTCAGGTTGTCGGTGCCCGGGATCGTGCCGCGCACCCGCGCGAGCGCCCCGGCGTTCTGCGCCTCGACGGAGAGCGAAGGGATGAGCCCGCCGTCCGAGAACATCCAGTGCGGCTTCTTCGCGCCGACCCACCCCTGCTCGACGCGGACGAAGATGCCCGCGCCCGTCGGAGCGGACGGGTTCGGCTCGTGCACGGCCTCGTCCGTGCCGAACGCGAGGATGATGTCGGGCGCGAACTGCGTCAGCGCGACGACGGTCTCGTTGTACTTGAGCGGGCTCGTGGTCGCGTCGTCCGGGTTGCCGTAGTTGAACGCCTTGTAGTTGGTGTCGAGCTGGCTCAGCGCCGAGGCGCCGTTGAAGACGAGCAGCGGCTCGAGGGCCTCCTTGAGTCCCTGGCCGTAGGCGTCGCCCTTGAACGCGACCGCCACCTTGAGCGTGCCGGTGAACTTCGTGCCGCCGCCGATGTCGACGCGCACCTCGTCCTCGTAGCGATCCTTGAAATAGGCGGCGATCGCGGCGGATTGAATCGTGTCGGAGGGGCTCGTGCGCCACAGGAGCGGCACGCACGCGGCCTGGCAAGTCGCGTCGCCGTTGCAGGCGGCCATGCACTTCGGATCACGCTTCTCGAAGTCGGTGATGAGGGTGCTCGTCGCCGACGACGACATCAGCAGCACGTCCTTGGGGATGGTCTCGCTCCCCGCGATGTCGAGGGTGATCCCGCTGTACGCGGCGCCGCAGATCGCTTGCAGGCCGAGGTCCTCGACCATGTGCGTCGCGACGCGGACGCCGGTCGCGTTGTCGCTCGCGTCGCTGCAGCCGACGAGGACCACGGGGCGCAGCGCGGTCGATCCGGGCTTCGGCGGGAGCTTCAGCGCGTTGAGGTCTTCGACCCCGAGCGTCGCGCCGTTCAGGATGGAAACGCCCGTGTCGCTCGAGAGATCCGCGATCAGGCCGAAGTAGACGGCGTTGTCGTCTTTGTAGTCGCCGACGACCGCGGTGCAGTCGGGGCTCGTGAGCTGGACGCACTGGCGCGGCGAGGTCTGCCGGCAGACGAAGTAGTCGCCCTTGCTCGCGCAGTCGGCGTTCTTGGTGCACTGGTCGCCGCCGCCGGAGCAGACGCCCGCGACGCACTTCGTGCCGACGAGCGAGCTGCAGTCGGCGTCCTTCGTGCACTGCGTCGCGCTCGAGTCGATGACGAGCGAGCAGGAGGGCGCGAAGAGAGCCGGGATCCCGAGGAGCGCGATCGCCGCGGCGATCGCGCGTGGGAGCCTTCGTGCGGAGAGGCCAGTCGTCTTCATGTTCGTCCCACCCTGCGAGGCAAAGGATTGGTCGCGATCGTACTCGCTCGGCGCGCCGCACGCAAAACCACGGGACGCGTGGGTCAGCGGACGGCGCCGAGCGCCGCGAGAACGGCGTCGACGAGGAGATTGTCCTCGCCTGCGAGGAGCGTGCGCGCGTCGAGGAGGAGCGCGCCCTCCTCGACGCGCCCGACGATCGCGGGGCTCCCGCGGCGCAGCGCGGCCGCGAGCGCGTCGGCCCCTCCCGGAGGGCGGAGCGCGATCGCGCGCGACGCGAGGTGCCGGTCGGCGAGCGCCCCTCCCCCCATCTCGACCTCGGTCTCGACCACCGCGACCTCGACGCCGCGGGCGCGCAGCGCGACGGCCCATCGCTCGGCCCGCGCCGCGACCTCGTCGAGCGGCCGGAGGATCGCGGCGAGCACCGGGACGTCGTCGAGCGAGCCTCTCAGGTAGCTCGCGAGGGTCGCCTCGAGCGCGACGAGCGGCAGCCGACCGAGCCGCAGGGCGCGCGCGAGCGGGTGTCGGCGCGCGCGATCGACGAGCGCCCGCTTGCCCACGACGATCCCCGCCTGCGGGCCGCCGAGGACCTTGTCGCCGCTGAAGCACACGAGATCGGCCCCCGCGCGGATGCACGCGGCCGCGGTGGGCTCGCCGGAGAAGCCGCGGCTCGCGCCGCCTTCGCCGAGCTCCGAGAGGTCGACGAGGGCGCCGCCGCCGAGATCCTTCACGAGCAGCACGCCGCGCTCGCGCGCGAGCTCGGCCAAGTCCGAGAGCGCCGGGCGCTCCACGAACCCCGTCATGCGGAAGTTGCCCTGGTGCACGCGGAGGATGGCGTGCGCGGGCGCCTCGTCGAGCGCCCGCGCGTAGTCCGCGACGCGCGTCCGGTTGGTCGTCCCGACCTCACGGAGCTCGGCGCCGCTCTCGCGGAGGATGTCGGGCACGCGGAAGCTGCCGCCGATCTCGACGAGCTCGCCGCGCGAGACGAGCACGCGCCCTCCCGCGGCGACGGACGCGAGCACGAGGAGCACCGCCGCCGCGCAGTTGTTCACGACGAGCGCCGCCTCGGCCCCCGTCAGCGCGACGAGGGCCGCCTCCGCGAAGGCCGCGCGCCCTCCGCGCTTGCCGGTCTCCAGATCCATCTCGAGCGACGCGTAGCCCGAAGCGCTCTCGGCGAGCGCGCGCTGCGCGGGCTCCGAGAGCGGCGCCCTCCCGAGATTCGTATGCAAGAACACACCCGTCGCGTTGAGAACCCTGCGCGTGCGCCCGGCGACCAGCGCCGCCGCGCGGCGACCGACCGCCTCGGCCGCCTCTTCGACGGTTGGAGCGGTCAGACGCGCGCCCGCGAGGATCTCCCGCCGCGCCTCCTCGATCTCGGCGCGGACGAGGGCGGTGACGACGGGCGCGCCGAGTTCGGCCGCGGCGCGCGCGACCTCGGGTCGCGCGAGCACCCGGTCGACGCGCGGCAGCTCACGGAGGGGATTCTGGGACATGCGCGGAGGGCTCCGAAAAACGGACGAGCGATGATAGCTTCAATCCCGCCGTGGGCGCCCGTTCCCGGCGTGTCCGGGGACCGTGCTCGCCCGCGCGTCCCGCCGCTTTTCGCACTTCTTCTGTAGGAGCATCATGTCGAAGGTCACCCTGCCCCGATCGGCGCGCCGCGCCGCCTCGCTCCGTCCGCTCAGGAAGCGGACCGGCCTCGCGCTGGCCGTCGCCGCCGGCGCGCTCCTCTCCACCGAGGTCGTGACCCCGGACACGGCGCTCGCGGGGTGGCCGCCGCCCGAGAGCTTCACCCCGAACGATCTCGCGAACCCCGCCAACTGGCCGAACGACCCGGGCTGGGGCTACACGGCCACCGACCACGGCCAGTGGGAGTCGTACTCGTGGATGGTCACGCCGAACATGGCGCGGCAGGAGGAGACGGCGACGGGCATGTCGATCGATCTCGCGTGGCGCTACGGCATCGGCGATCCGCGCGTCATCATCGCGATCACGGACAGCGGCATCAAATGGGACGAAGACGACGTCATCGAGGCGGCGTACCTGAACCACCACGAGCTCGCGTCGCATCGGCCGAACAACATGGGCGCCGCCTGCGGCAACCTCGACCCGGCGCACTACCCGGGTGACATGGCCGCCGATCTCGCGGGCTTCGACTGCAACGGCGACGGCATCCTCACCGTCGCCGACTACGCGAACACCGACACCCTGACGCCGGCGATGTCGATGGGGCACCCGCTCGGCGATCGCAACGGCAACGGCAAGCTCGACGCGGGGGATCTCATCGCGAACTACTCGGACGGCACCGACGACGACCAGAACGGGTACGTCGACGACATCTCCGGCTGGGACTTCATGAAGGACGACAACGACCCGTACGACGACACGCGCTACGGGCACGGGACCGGAGAAGCCCGCGACTCGATGTCGCGGGCGAACAACATGATCGGCACCGCCGGCGGCTGCCCGAGCTGTCGCCTCCTGCCGCTCCGCGTGGGCGACAGCTTCATCACCGACGTCACCGACTTCGGTCAGGCCGTGGTCTACGCGAACGACATGCACGCGAAGATCATCCAGAGCGCGCTCGGCACGGTGAACAACAACATCTTCGCGCAGAAGGCCATCGACTACGGCTGGGACCACGGGATGCTGTTCATCACGTCGATGGCCGACGAGAACTCTCGGCACCACAACATGCCGACGACGAGCAACCACACGCTCCCGGTCCACGCGATCGAGTACGACGGCGACAAGGTCCAGACCGCGACGACGTTCCTCGACTACCACCCGTGCTCGAACTACGGCGGGCAGAACTTCCTCTCGGCGTCGGGGCGCAGCTGCTCGAGCGAAGCCACGGGCCAGCTCTCCGGCATCGCGGGCCTCGTCGTCTCGCAGGGGCTCGACATCCAGCTCACGGGCGCCGAGGCGCAGCAGGTGCTCATGATGAGCGCCGACGACATCGACGTCCCCGAGTCGCAGAAGCCCGACGCGGTCTATCGTTGGTCGCAGAAGGGCTTCGATCAGCGCTTCGGCTACGGCCGCGTGAACGCGAACCGCGCGGTCGAGATGGTCAAGGCAGGCAAGATCCCGCCGGTCGTCGACATCACGAGCCCGACCTGGTTCTCCGTGCTCTACAAGGATCAAGTCACGGCCCCGATCGACATCCAGGGGACGATCAGCGCGAAGCGCGCGATGACGTTCGACTACGTCGCCGAGTGGGCGCCGGGCGTGCAGCCGCTCGACGGCGCCTTCGTGAAGTTCGCCGGACAGGACAACGTCGACGCGAAGACCGTGATCGGCGGCGCGAGCGGCCCGATCGCGTCGCTCGACATCCGCTCGATCGATCCGACCCACGACCCCGACGTGGACAGCCCGCTCGGCGAGAACAAGGACACGATCACGGTGCGCGTCCGCGCGACGGCGCACTACGGCGGCGCGATCGGCGACGTACCGGGCGAGCTCCGGCGCACGTACTACGTGCACTCGGATCCGGATCTCTTGAAGGGGTTCCCGATCTTCATCGGCTCGGGCGGCGAAGGCAGCCCGAAGATGGCCGACA
>CAYYKK010000362.1:0-6891 GCA_964467935.1 uncultured Polyangiaceae bacterium | reverse complement strand
TGCTCCTCGTCGTGGCCGCGGACGAGGGCGTGATGCCCCAGACGCGCGAGCACGTGGCCGCTTGCGAGGTGCTCGGCATCCGTCGCGCGGTCGTCGCGGTCACCAAGATCGATCGCGTCGATCGCGAGCTCGCGGAGATGGCCGGCGAGGAGGTGAGCGAGCTCTTGCGTGGACGGTTCGAGCACGAGGTCGTCCTCGTGTCGGCCAAGAGCGGCGAGGGGCTCGAGGCGCTGCGCGACGCGGTGAAGCGCGCGCTCGCGAAGGCGCCGCCGCCCGAGCCGAGCGCGCGGGCGCTCCTCGCCGTCGATCGCGTGTTCACCGTGAAGGGCGCCGGATCGGTCGTGACCGGGACGCTCGTCCGCGGCGCGATATCGGCGGGGGACGCGCTCTCGTTCGTGGGGCCGGGCGGATCGGTCGCGACGGTCGCGCGCGGGCTCCACGTCCACGATCGCGCCGTGGAGCGGGCCGAGGGGCCGACCAGGCTCGCCGTGAACCTCGGTGGGCTCGCGCTGTCGGATCTCGCGCGCGGCGGCGTCGTCACGGACGATCCGCTCGTTTCGTCGACGTCGTGCTTCGACGCGCGCCTCTCGCTCTCGCGCCCGGTGCGCTCGGGGACCGTCGTCGAGATCTACGTCGGGACCGCGCGCACGCCGGGTCGTCTGCAGATCTTCAAGCGACCTCCTCGACCCGAGGCGGCGGAGGGCGCCGACGAGGAGCCGGCGCCGACCTTCGGCCGCCTGAAGCTCGACGCGCCGCTCGTGGTCGTGGGGGGCGATCGCTTCGTCTTGCGCACCAGCGCGGCGAAGGGCCCGACCGGCGCGGTGCTCGGCGGCGGGCGCGTGCTCGACGCGAGGCCTCCGCTCGCGCGCAAGCCGGCTCGCAGGCTCGCGTCCCTCGAGGCGCTCGAGTCGGGCTCGGCCGCCGACGCCGCGCGCGCGCTCATCGTGGAGGCGGCGCCGCGCCCGCTCGTCCGATCCGAGCTCGGCGCGCGCTTGAACATCGAGGGCGCGGCGATCGCGCGCGCCGCCGAGAAGATCGCCGATCGAGGCGAGGTCGTCCGAACGAAGGGCGAGGGCTGGGCCGATCGCGCCGCGCTGCTCGCCCTCGGCGACAGGGCGCGGGCGCTGGTGGCGGCGCACCACGAGGCGAACCCGCTCGACCGCGGAATCCAGCTCGAGACGCTGCGGCAGAAGCTCGCGTCGCGCGCCGGCGCCGCCGCGGCCGACGAGGCCATCCGTCTCGCGGGGCGGCGCACCGAGGGGGTCGAGCCGATCGTGGTCGAGGGCGATATCGCGAGGCTCGCGAGCTTCCTCGAAGGAGCGAGCAGCAAGAACCGCGGGCCCGTCGAGCGCGTCGCGCTCGCGCTGCGTGAGGCGGGGCTCAAGGGCCTGGGCGAGTTCGCGGTCACCGAGCTGCTCGGAGCTCCGCCGAAGGAGGTGCGCGCGGTGCTCGCGAAGCTCGTGCGCGACGCGGTCGCGGTGAGCGCCGGCGCCCAGTGGTTCGATCGCAAGAGCGTCGACGCGCTCCGAGCCCGCGTCCGCGCCCACCTCGCTGCGTCTGCCGTCCTCACCATCGCCGAGTTCAAGGAGATCTCCGGGCTCGGCCGCAAGCAGGCGATCCCGCTGCTCGAGCTGTTCGATCGCGAGGGCGTCACGCTCCGCAAAGGCGACGATCGGGCCCGAGGCCCCAAGGCGCTCCTCGCCGAGTGAACGACGCGGGGGCGGGTCGAACCCTCGTCCGATTTTTCCGCGGCGCGCGTGCCCATTCCCCTATCCTGCGGGCCTCGTGCGCCAATTCTTCGCTCTTTCGCTCCTGGGACTCGCGCTGTCGGTGACGCAAGCTGCCTCTGCGGAAGAGCCGTGGGCGGACGCCGATCCGAAGGAACCTTCGAAGCGCCTTCCGATCGGCGACTTCGGCGCCACGGTCGGCGCCGAGTACCGCGCGCAGCTCACGTACATCAACCCGATCTCGCTCAACACCGTCACGCAGCGACGCGCGAGCTGGATCGAGCACCGCCTCAGGCTCGACGGCGCCGTCGACTACCTCGACAAGGTCCGCATCGTGACCTCGATCGACGTGCTCGACGGCGTGCTCTGGGGCGACAACGGCGTCGTCGGCACGAGCCCCGAGCCGAACGCCGGCACGACGGTGAACGCGAAGAACCCGAACGACGCGACGCCGTGCATCCAGTACCTCGGCGGCACGAAGGGCGATCCACTCGACGGGAACTACTACGGCTACGGCCTCTGCGACGCCAAGGTGTTCAAGGTCCGTCGCCTCTACGGCGAAGCGGTCACGCCCGTGGGCCTCATCCGCATCGGCCGGCAGCCCTTCACCGTCGGCAACAACATGCAGGGCACGCCGGGCGACGGTCGCTTCAACCGGTTCGGCATCGCGCGCGAGGGCAACTACGTCGATCGCGTGCTCTTCGCGACGAAGCCCCTCGAGGCGCTCAAGCCGAAGGACAAGCGCGACCTCTCGGAGAAGAACGGGCTCATCCTCGCCGCGGTCTACGATCACCTCGTCACCGACGAGATTCGCCTCTTCTCCGACGACGCCCACCAAGCGGGCGGCGCCGTGATCTACCGCGCGCAGAAGTACCCGCTCGGCAAGGACCTCGATCTGTCCGCCTTCTACGTCCACCGCTGGAACGACCTCTACCACTCGCACGTGAACATCATGGGTGCGCGCGCGCTGAGCCGCTTCGGTCCGATCTACATCGGCCTCGAGGGCGCGATGAACGTCGGCTCCACGCGCGAGATCGCCGCCGCCTACAAGACCATCACGAACGATCCCGTCGTCGATCAGCAGATCCTCCAGGTCGGCGCGCGGGCCGTCGGGCGGCTCGATCAGAAGTATTGGTCCGCGTACCTCGAGCTCGACTACGCGTCCGGTGATCCCGATCCGCAGGCGCGCACGCCGCTCACGCAGTTCGTGTGGGCGCCGGACATGAACGTGGGCCTCCTGCTCTTCGAGCACGTGCTGCGCTTCCAGTCGGCGCGCGCGGCGGCCGCGGCGACCGAGACGCTGAAGCGGCTCGGCGCGCCTTCGTACCCCGTCGACTCGATCGACACGCGCGGCTCGTTCACCGACGCCGTCGCGATCTTTCCGCAGATCGACATCAAGCCGATCGACACCGTCTTCTTCCGCACGGGCGTGCTGGTCGCGTGGGCTCCGGCCGCCGTCATCGATCCCGTGCGCTCGCTGCTCGGGCGCGACGGGGTGAAGATCTCGGACGACCTCGTGAACTTCGCCGGCGGCAAGCCCGGGCACTTCTACGGCGCGGAGCTCGACATGCGCGCGCAGTGGCGGTTCCTCGAGCACATGGCGGCCGACCTCGAGGGCGCGATCCTCTTCCCCGGCAACGCGCTGCAAGACGCCAATGGGCAAGCGGTGCGCAGCGTCCTCCTCCAGGGCCGTACGTCGTTCTTCTTCTGAGACGCACTTCATTCGTCGAGGCGGTCATGCTCCGAAATGCGCTCGCCATCATCTTCGCTCTCGTCTCGGTCCTCGTGCTCTCGGCGCCGGGCTGCCAGACCTACTACTCGCCGCCGCGGCCCTCGATCGAGGGCCTCGTGAAGGGGACGCTCCCCGATCCCTCGGCGCCGCTCGTCATCCAGTTCAGCGCGCCCGTGAACCCGAAGACGCTGAAAGTGAAGGTGGTGAAGCTCATCACCGACATCGAGGGCAACCTCGGCGACGAGGACAACGATCCCAACACGAGCCTCGATCTCCTCTACAGCTTCACCGACACCGACGAGACCGGCGGCGTCGGCGATCTCGCGCCGGATCGAAAGTCGCTCAGCATCAAGTTCGACGCGACGCCGCCCGTCGGCCCTTCGCTCGCCGTGCTCGTCGAGCCGGGACTCGCGGACGACGCGGGGCACAAGACCGGCGTGCGCGAGCGGCTCGTCTTCGGCTACGAGTTCGACTGCGGCAGCGCGAGCGCGACCAGCGCGTTTCCGTCGGGCGTTTATTACTTCCTGGTCGAGGTCGAGAAGCCCATTCAGACCCAGATCCAGCTCTGGGCGGACATCCGCGTGGACGAGACGACGGGCAAGGTGCAAGCGGAGTTCACGAACGCCGATCGCAACCCCGATCCCAACCGCTGCAATCCGCCCTGCCAATCGACGGAGGCGTGCAGGCTCTTGCCGGCGCAGCAATGCGTGATCCCGTCCACGAAGGCCGGTGAGGTCGACGAATACCCCGATTGGATCGCGAACGCGGTCCCGCCGACCGGCTACTTCTTCAGCGCCGACGGCTGCGTCTCGGAGAAGGACGGCGTCGTGCGGTTCGCCAACATTCCGACCGACGTGACGATCCAGAGCCCGGCGATCAAGGTGATCGGGATTCAGCTGAGCGCGTCGTTCGCCACCGACGACAAGGGCGTGTTCCGCGGTACGGGCGCGCTCACCGCGACGAACGTGGAGCCCCTCAACGGTCCGGGCTCGGGGACGATGACGGCGCGCCTCATCCCCGCGGCGGACGTGCCGACCGGGCTCGCGGCGTTCGGCTCGAACTGAGGGTTTGGCTCGAACGGAGGGTTCGGCTCGAACGGAGGGTTCGGCTCGAACGGAGGGAGGCTTCGCCTCCCCGCGCCCCTCACTTGTGCGGCGTCTTCGCCGGCGTGCCCTTGCGCACGCGCGCGGGGGGCTCGCTCGCGGCCGCCACCCGTTGCGTCGACGTGCCCGAATTGAGCTTCGGGATGCGGTACGTCGCGTTCTGCTTGATGTGGTTGTTCGAGAGCGAGTTCGCCTCTTGGATCGACTTGACGCTCACGCCGTAGTGCCGCGCGAGCGAGTCGAGGGTGTCGCCGCTCCGCGCGCGGTGGAAGATCCACTCGACCTTCTCTTCCTTCGTCGCGTTCTTCGCCGAGTGGTGCCCGCGATCGTTGCCCGCGACCCGCGTGTCGTCCGCGTCCGACGGCTGCGCCTGGCGCGGCAGGTACGCGGAGGCGATGCGCGCGGACGCCTGCGCCACCGGGCTCACGAAGCGAATGTGGATGTGCGTCGCGTGGCCTTTGACGTGGCGGATGATCGGGCGAGCGCCGTGGCCGCCGTATTGGATCACCTCGTCGAGCCACTTCGGATCTTCGCCGATCTTGAGCGCGTACTCCTTCAGGAGCTTCTGGATCGAGCTGTCGATGAAGATCATCTCGACGTTCGGATCGCCGAGCAGCGCCTTCACGAACGTCCACGTGCGCGCGCGGTCGAGGTTCTTGTCGTTCGCGACCGCGTACCAGCTCTTCGTGTCCGTGTAGAAGTAGCTGATGTCGACGTCGCGCCCGGCCTGGTGGCTCTTGTGCGGGCGCAGCCGGCCACCGCTCTTCGCGCTGATGTGCCCGATGATGAGCCGCTGGCTGTCGGGGTATTTCGCGTAGACCTTGTCGATGGCCTTGCCGAGGCTGTCGATCGTCTCCTGGGTGCCGTACGCGCACGACGCGCTCGTGAGCGTGTAGTGCGGGCTCTCCGGCATCTGCACGCCGTTCCAGAGGCGGCCGGGGTTCGGCGCGCCGAGCGCCAGCGATCCGAGCGAGGCGGGATCGGACTTCACGCGACGCTCGAGCTCGGTGCGCGTGAGATCGGCGAGCGGGGAGTGCGCGCTCGCGACCATCGCCGACGGGAGGGAGGGGTGGTCGAGGATCGTCCCGTCGAACTCGCTGTCGTCGACGTCGTCCGGATCGGCGGGCTCGCCCGCGGTCTTCTCGTCGAGGCCCTCCTCGTCGTCCATCGACGGGTCGGAGGAGTCCGCGGCGTCGGCGGTCGCCGCGGCGGTGGGCGCGGTCGGTGACGCAGCGGCTGGCGTCGCAGGCGGCCCGTGCAGCGCGGGGGCGGGGGCCGAGGGGCTCGCTGCGCCAGCCGGCGCGTGGATCTCGGCGCACCCCGCGAGCCAGAGGCCCGTGCCGAGGAGGCTCAGGGTGGCGAGCCAGGGCCGCGCGGCGCTCCCGCGGGGTGCACCGGCCGGGCCGAGCACCGGCATGTCGCGTTGGTCCTTCACGGCGGCCGCCGACTATAGCCGAGGGGGTCCCGATCGCGCGACTCTTTCCGACAATCGCGCGGGTCCCCGTCGGAAGAGCTTGCAATGCTCGGCCCTTGGACTAGGTTCCGCCTCGCTCGCGCCCGAGAGGGCACCTGAGCGGCCGGGGCGTAGCGCAGCCTGGTTAGCGCACTTGACTGGGGGTCAAGGGGTCGGTGGTTCGAATCCACTCGCCCCGACTGGCTTCGGAGGAGACTCCGGAGCCTTTCGGTTTTTTGTCGCTGGGACCGCGCGGACGTCACGCGGCGCATGCGATCTGGGTGTTCCACGTCCAGATCCCCTTCGTGCACGTGACGTCGGCGCCGGAGCCGAGGCAGGGGTTGCCGTAGACGCACTCGACGCCCTCGGTCGCGCAGGTCGTGCCGTCGTTGGGGACGATGCCCGGGCAACCCGCGGTCGCGGGCGGTCCCGCGCAGCTCCACCTCGGCGGCGGCGCCATGCAGGGGGCCCCGAGGCACGCGTTGCAGGTGCAGATCGTCGATCCGCCGACGACGCAGTGGTCGCCTTCGGTGGCGCAGACCTGGTCGGCGACGACGGACGTGCAACCCGACGTCGCCGGGGCGCACGTGTTCTTCGTCGTCGCCCACTTTCCGGACGAGCACGTCCACTCCGCGCGGCAGTCGGGGCGGGCGTCGGTCCCGTAGGTGCAGCGCCGGCCCTCCGCGGCGCACGTCGCGCCGGCCGCGGGCGCGGTCGCGGGGCACGGGGAGGTGGCGCCGCCGCTGCCCCCCGTCCCGACGCCGCCGGTCCCGCCCGTCGCGCCGTTGCCGCCGCCACCGTAGATCACGTTGCCACTGCAACCCATCATCGTTGCGATGAGGAGACCTCCCGCAGCGAGCCCGAGCCTGGAGGAGC
>CAYYKK010000361.1:0-6896 GCA_964467935.1 uncultured Polyangiaceae bacterium | reverse complement strand
CGGGGAGCGAGAGGCGGATCGCGTCGTGCCGCCGGCGCTGCCGAGCGCGAGCGTGGCGGGCCCGCTACGCCACCACGACCTCGCTGCGGCGCGCGCGGCGATGGCGAAGGCGGGCTACCCCTACGATCCGAGGACTGGCGAGGGAGGCTACCCGGAGGTCATCGACTACCTCACAATGGCCGAGTCCTTCGAGCAGCAGGCCGCCGAGGTCTACCAGCAGCAGCTCGCGGAGATCGGGCTCCGCGTGCGACTCGACCTCGTCAACTACCAGACCTACGCGGCGCGCGTCTCGCGGAGAGGCACCGTCAAGATGGGGTGGGCCGCGTGGGCGGCCGACTTCCCCGACCCGTCGAACTTCTTCGACCCGATGCTCACGTCGAGATCGATCGGGGACACGAGCGAGAACCTCTCCTTCTTCTCCAACGCCGAGCTCGATCGCATCGTCGCCGAGGCCGAGCGCGAGACGCGCGAGGCCGAGCGGCTCTCGCTCTTCGCGAGGGCCGAGCGCATCGTCGCGGACGAGGCGCCGTGGATCCCGACCCACGCGTCGCGCGCGCTCGAGGTGTGGCAGCCGCGGCTTCGAGGCTACGTCCCGAACGCGCTCTCGCCGCTCGACTTCTCGGCGACCTGGCTCGCGCCGATCGAGGGGCCGTGAGCGCGCTCGCGGCCGTCGTGAGGAGGCTCGGGCGCGCAGCGCTCCTGATCGTCGGGGTCACGCTCGCCTCCTTCGTGCTCGTCGCGATCCTGCCCGGCGATCCCGCGCGCCTCCTCGTCGGTCCGCAAGCCTCGCAGGAGGATCTGGCGGCCGCGCGTCGCCTCTACGGCTTCGACCAGCCGCTCCCGGTAGCGCTCGCGCGCTACGCCGGCCACCTCGTCCACGTCGCGCCGGCGGACGGGACGAAGAGCGCGGAGCATCGCGGGTGCGCCGAGGTCCTCCCGCACGTGCACGTCGATCTCGGGCAGAGCTACGTGTATCGACAGCCCGTCACGAAGCTGGTGGCGAAGCGCCTGCCGGTGTCGCTCGCCCTGGCGCTGGGCGCCTTCCTCGTGCAGCTCGTCCTCGGGGGCGCAGGTGGCGTGCTCGCGGGCGCGCGACCGCGTTCGCGGCTCGACGAGGCGGTGGTGGGCTCGTCGCTGCTGCTCTCGACGCTGCCGACGTTCATCGTCGGCCTCGGGCTGCAGTACCTCGTGGCGTATCGCTGGGGCGTGCTGCCGTTCGATGGGTGGGGCAAGCGAACGGTCGAGCACCTCCAGGCGCTCGTGCTCCCGAGCCTCTCGCTGGGGCTCTATGGAGCGGCCGGCTTCGCGCGCCTCGTGCGAGAGGAGCTGAGAGAGGCGCTCGGCCGGGATCACGCGCGGACGGCCATCGCCAAAGGCGCTTCGCGGGCGCGCGTCGTGCTCGTCCACGGCTTGCGGGTGGCGCTGACCCCGATCGCGACGCTCGCGGCGCTGGATCTCGGCGCGCTCGTGGGCGGAGCGATCGCCGTCGAGCGCATCTTCGGCCTCCCCGGTCTCGGCGACATGGCGATCAACGCCGTACAGAATCGCGACGCGTCGCTCGTCGTCGGCACGGTCCTCGTGTCGTCGAGCGCCATCGTCTGCGGGACACTCCTCGCCGATCTCGCCGCGCTCACGCTCGATCCGCGGACCCGGTCGCGCTGATCAGCCGCCCGCTTCGTCGGGCTCGAGCAGGTCCCGGAGCGCGACCGCGAGCGTCTCGTCCTTCTCCGCGCGTAGGCCCAGGAACTCGCGTTCGCTGGCCGAGGCCCTCGCGAGCGCGACGTGGAAGAGGGCGCTCGACTCCGCGTCGCTGAAGTCTCGCCGCGCGCCCTGCGTCTTCGCGGCGAACCGAGGCAGCGCGGAAAGGGTGAGATCCTCCCGCACGGCCGCGCTCGTCCCCCCCGCGGGCGCCGGGCTCGCCGCGAGCGCCTCGAGCAATCCGTCCGTCTCCACGCGAGCCGCGAACCACGCGGCGCGCGGCCGAGCCTCCTCGTCGAGCTCCTCGAGACAAGCGCGACGCTCGGGGTTGATCCCGGTGAGCGAGCGCGCGTGCCGACGGACGAGCGCGCGATCCACCTCTTCGAAGCGAGGCCCCAAGACGCCCAAGGCGGCGCGCACGTCGTCCGCGCCGCACGCCTCCGCGTACCGGGTCGCCGCGACGACGACGCTCTCGATCCGATCCCTCACCAAGAGCCCCGCGACGGCCGCCTCGGCGAAGAGCTCACGCTCCTCGGGCGAGTCGGCGAAGGCCGCCTCGAAGGCCTCCGCCGCCGCGCGCGCCACGCTCTCCTCGCACGTGATCGGATCGAGCTCCGAGAGCGCCGCCACGACCTCCTCCGAGCGCAACGCGACGAGCGCGCTCGAGAGGATCTCGTCCATCGCGGGGTGCCGCGCTCGTCTCCGCACCAAGTCCCCCACCGCGGCGAGCGTCTCGCGCGGCGCCGTCTCCTTCGACGACAGCGACGCGACACGCGTCTCGACGTACGTGTCCGGCTTGGGGGCGGTGAGCGGGGGCATGGGTCATTCTCCTCTTGGGTCCTGAAGGCGAGCGGTCGCGCCTCGCTCGGCGCGAGCCCTCGAGCCGCGACCGCTCAGCTCGACTTGAGCTCGAGCAGGTACAGCTTGAGGTGGGCCTGCGCGCGGCTGATGCGCTTGTACGAGTTGGCGACGGTGATCCCGAGCGTGCGGGCCACCGCCTCGTGGTCGTCCATGTCTTGGTGGTGGTAAGCGTCCCACGCGGTCGCTTCGTTGGGGTGCTCCGCGCGGAGGCGCTCGAAGGCGCGCCAGTAGAGCTCGTGCGCCTCGTCACGCTCGGCGGAGCGCCGAGCGCGGAACGTCGCCTGGTCGGCCTCGGGCTGCGTCGTCTCGGGCTCGTCGCCGTCAGGGCTCGCTGTGGCGAGCTCTTCGCGGTGCTTGCGGTAGAAGTCGATGGCCGTGTGCTTGACGATGCGCAGGAAGAACGTCTTCGGCGACGCGGCGCGCGCCGGGGTGTCCCCGCCCTCTTCGAGCGAGAATCCGCGGAACTGATCGAGCCCGCGCTCGAGGAGCTTGCACGCGGCGTCTTGGAAGAGCTCGCCATCGTCGTCGGGGCCACCGCGCCGGTAGCTCTGCTGGATGCGACGGATGACGTAGTACGCAGGGCGACGCCAGCGCTCGAGCAGAACGCCGACGAGAGGACCGACGTCCTCACGCCCTCTCCTCTCGAGGACCTCGGCGAACACCGCCTCGTCTGGAAGTTGTTCCCAGTCGCTCATGGGCAGTCGGACCGTAGCATGATGCCTTCGCGCATGGCCCTCCGGCGGAGGACCGTCGGGAGCGCGGTGGCCGGGCGGACGCCCTCGAGCGGGCCCCTCGAGCGCCCGCGCCTGGAGACGAAGCCGTCGTGCCATCGAGCGCCCCCTCCGCATCGGCCGAACCCGGGGTCGGCGACGCCGCGTCGTTCCTCGGGGGAGCGTGATCGGAGGGGCGGCGCGTCGGCATCGCCGGACCAGACGGGCCGCCGAGACGCCGCCTGACGGTCGTCAGCTCGATTGTCGCTCGCTAGTGGGAGAGCGCCTGGCACTCGTTGCCTTGCGACGAGTCGGGCGGCGCGAGCTCGGCGCACTTCTGGAAGGCGGCCTTTCCGCCCTGCCCCGCCGCCTGCAACGCAGCCCCGTACAGGTACCAGGCGTTCGCGCTCCCCGGCGACTGCGCCGTGAGCTGGTGCGCGAGCCCGACCGCCCGCGCCGTGTCACCTGCCTCGAGGGCCTTCATGACGCGGGTGGACAGGGGCGCGCCCGGATCGTCGGACGCGGTCGGCAACCGCCCCGTGAGCGTGGTCGCCGGCGTCGGCCCCGACGACGCGGAAGACGGCGCGCTCGACGGCTCGGTGGTGGGCGCGCTGGACGCGGTCGGCTCCGCCGACTCCGCGGGGGCGGCGCTGCTCGGGGCGGCCGCGCTCGACGAGGTCGAAGGGCGCGAGGTCACGTCGCCGGTGGTGGCAGGCTCGAGCTTCGCCGGCTCCTCGGGTCCCGTCGGGCGCGGGCGCGGCGTCGCGCTCGGCGTCGAGGTCGCGACGGCCTTCGGTCCCGGCCGATTGGTGAGCGCGACGACGCCGAGCAGCGCGAGGATCGCGACGAGCACGCCGACGATGCGGATGGCGCGCGAACGCCGGGCCTCCCGCTCCGGATCGGGTGCTGGCGGCTCGTCGTCGAAGTCGTCGGCGCTGCGCTCGGTGTGAGGCGACTCCTCCGCGTGCGCCGCGAGCAGCGGGGTGAGGTCTTCGTCGTGGGCGGCGGCGATGTCGGCGGCCGAAGCGCCGACGCCGTCCTCCTCGCCCTCGTCGTCTTCCTCCTCGTCGTCCTCGTCGTCGGTCTCCTCCGCGTCCTCCTCGGCTGCGGTCTCGGGCGGCTCGTGCGACGGGGCCGCAGCGATCTCGGCGGGTGACGCGGCGACTGGACGAGGCTCCTCGGGCAGAGGCGCGACCGCGGCTGGCTTCGGCGCCTCGGGCGGCGGCGGGCTCTCCGCGGGCGGCGGCGGGAGCGAAGGTGCGTCGGTGACCGTCCCGCGCGCCGGGACGATCGCCTCGGCAGGAGGCGGCGCCGGCGTCGACAAGAGCCCGTGCGCGTCTGCGCTCGGCACCACGCCCTCCTCGATCTCGCTGTCCTTCTTCAGGAGCCCCTCGAAATAGAGCTTCGAGACCGTCGAGAGCGTCGAGAGATCCTCGAACGGCGAGGCGTCGACGACCTGCATCAGCGTGCGTTTGCCGTCGAACAATCGGAGGATCCCGTTGAGCTCGTCCGGGATCTCGCTGAGCCGCGCGAGCAGCTCGTCGGTGTCCACCTCGAACACCGTGGACAGCGGGGGCAGCACCTCGAGGAGCCGCTGCCACTCGTCGAGCCGGCGCATGCCCTCCATGAGCAGCCCCTGGGTCGAGGACTCGATCACGTCCTCGACGTCGACCTTGCAGAACTCGACCTCGAAGTTGCCGTCGCTCCAGATGAGCGTCCGGTAGACCGCCTCCTCCCCGACGAGCCTGCCTTGCCCCGGCGACGGCGTCGTCGGCTCTTCCCCGCGCGGCCAGAGGTGCGCGTCCACGACCTTGCCGTCACGGAAGTAGATCTTCGCGTGCGCCTCGGTCTCGAGGTTCTCCAGCGCCACCGTGCCGCTCTTGCGGCTGACCTCGAACGTCTGCAGGAGATCGACGACGCCCATGTCCGCGAGCGCCCCGGCGAATTTGGTGCGGCCGACGCCGGTCTGCTTGGTCGCGATGCCTTCTTGCGTCCGACGCGCGAAGACCAGGTTCACCCGCGCGATGAGCTCTCGGACGAAGATCGGCTTCGTGAGGTAGTCCTCGACCCCGAGCTCGAGCCCGCGGATCTTGTCTTCGATGGATCGTTGGCTCGCGAGGAAGAGCACCGGGATGCTCGCCCATTCGGGCCGCTCCTTCAGCATCCGCACGAGGCCGTAGCCATCGACCTCGCGCGCGCCGCTCCGGCTCGACTTCGGGAGCTTCGTGTCGGCGATGACGAGATCGGGTGGCGACAGCTCGATCTTCGCGACGGCGTCGAAACCATCGCTGGCCGTGGTGACGCTGAAGCCCGCCTTGCGGAGACTCACCTCCAGCACGCGGATGCTGCGCGGGTCCCCGTCGACCAGGAGAAGCTGTCTTTTCGCCACCTTTAGCCCCGCGAAGGATGGCGAGCGTACCGGGTGGCTGTCAAGCTGCAGCGACCGAATCGGAGGTCCGCCGCGGCAAACGCGGCGATCGACGAGCGGGTCGCATCCGCGGCGCCGACGCATGAGCAATGCGGTTGCGAAAGCGCGGACGCTCCCTTCACCACGTGTCGACGACCTCCGAGGGACGGTGCGTGCCCGCAGGTCTCGCGACCCCCGGCTCCGCGCCCCCTGGACGTGCCCCTGGGGGCTTCGTCGCGACCGACGACGGCGATGGACGAGCGCTCGTTTCGGCGGTCGAGGCGCTCGCCCCCACGGCCGCGGTCGGCGCGCCCGAAGGCGCCGCGGTCGCGGACGGGCCCTCCGCGGAAGACGCGCTCGCCGAGGCGCCGCCGGGCTCGGCCGGCGACGCACGAGACGACAGCTCGGTCGAGGTGGCGCTCGCCGCATCCGACGCGGTGGTCCCGCGTGACGTCGCGCGAAGGGCCCCGTAGAGGGCGAGCGACGCGAGCGCGATCGACGCGGGCAGGAGAGCCCAGAGCCAACGGCGACGCGCCCGCGGCGCAGGCGCCCGCGCGGGCGGCGTCTCCGGGAGCGGCTCGCGCAGGCGCAGCGCGGGCTTCGGTCGCTCACGTGGCAGGACGTAGCCGGCCGCGGCCGCCTCGTCGACCGTCCGCTCGAGCTCGGTCGCGTCGGCGAAGCGCGCGTCCGGATCCTTCTCGAGGCAGCGCATGATGATGGGTCCGAGCGCGCCGAGCTTCGACGGATCCTGCACGACGAGCTCGATCGGCTCGGGCACCTCGAACACGTGCTTGGTGAGCACGCCCATGTGCGTCTCGGCGGAGAAGGGCACGCGCCCACTCAGCGCCTCGTAGAGCACCACACCGAGCGCGTAGAGGTCGGTCCTGCCGTCGAGCGTCCCCCCCGAGGCTTGCTCGGGGGCCATGTAGCAAGGCGTTCCGAACACCGTGCCCGCCTTCGTCAGCTTCGCTTTGCTCAGGATCTTCGCGACGCCGAAATCGAGGATCTTGCAGACGAGCTGGCCCTCGACCTCGGAGAGGAAGATGTTGTCGGGCTTCAGGTCGCGATGGATGACGCCCGCCGCGTGGGCGGCGGCGAGGCCGCGCGAGCACTGTCTCAAGATCTCCGCGGCGAGCCCGGCGTCGATGCTCCCGCGATCGCGGAGTCGCTCGCCGAGCGACTCGCCCTTCAGCATCTCCATGACGAAGAACGGCAGGTGC
>CAYYKK010000360.1:0-6901 GCA_964467935.1 uncultured Polyangiaceae bacterium | reverse complement strand
TCCTCCAAGCGACGATCGGCTGCTCCTGGAACCATTGCACGTACTGCGACATGTACCGCGACAAGGTCTTTCGCGTGCGACCGGTCGCGGAGTGTCTCTCGGATCTCGAACGCGCCGCCGAGCGCGTCGGCGATCAGGTCGAGAAGGTCTTCGTGGCCGACGGCGACGCGCTCGTGATGCCGACCGCGAGCTGGCTCGCGATCCTCGAGCGCGCACGCGCGCGCTTCCCGCGGCTCCGGCGGGTGTCCTCCTATGCGATGGCCGGGAACGTGCTCGAGAAGTCCGACGAGGAGCTCCGCGCGCTATCGGACGCGGGGCTCCGCCTCCTCTACATCGGACCGGAGTCGGGGGACGACGTGACGCTGAAGCGGATCGCCAAAGGGGCGACGTTCGCCGACCACGTCGCGGCGGCGCAGAAGGCGAGGCGCGCCGGGATCGAGACGAGCGTCATCGCGCTGCTCGGCATCGCGATGGAGCGGAGCGTCGAGCACGCCCAGGCGACCGCGCGCCTCGTCACGGAGATGGATCCGGCCTTCTTCTCGGCGCTGACGGTGACGGTGGTGCCGGGGACGCCGCTCGCGACGCTCGAGCGCCGAGGGCGCTTCGCGGTGCCCCCCAAGGAGACGCTCTTCTCCGAGCTGCGGACCCTCGTCGACGAGGCGCGGCCGACGCGCGCGCTCTTCCGCACCAATCACGCGTCGAACTACCTCGCGCTCGGCGGCGAGCTCCCGCGGGACCGCGCGCGCATCGTCGCGCTGATCGACGCCGCGCTCGCCGGCGAGGTCCCGCTCCGCCCCGAGTGGTCGCGCGGCCTCTGACGCGCGCTCACGGGTCGTCGCGGGTCATCACACGAACGAGATCGAACCCCGTCACGATGCCGCAGAGCCGCCGCTGGGAGACCGCGAGGATGCGGCGCACGCGCATCTGAATGGCGTGTCCGGCCGCGCGGTAGAGCGGCGTCGCGACGTCGAGGCAGAACATCTCGTAGCTCATGACCTCCTCGAGCGGGGTCTTGAGGATCCGCTCGGGGAGCGCCCGACAGCGCAGCGCCTCGTTGTGCGTGAACACGCCGACGGGCCATCCATCGTCGACCACGACGAGGCCGCGCACGTTGGCGTCCGCGAGCCGCTCGACCGCCACGCGAATCGGCTCGCCGAGATCGATGGTCTCGACCGGCGTCGTCATGACGCTCTCGATCGGCGCCTCGACGTGGTGGAAGAGCACGGCTCGCATCGCGTCGCGCGCGCTGATCACGCCGACCGGCCGGTCCTTGCGCAGGACGACGACGCGGTGAATGCGGTGCTCGATCATCTTGCGAGCGGCCTCCTTCACCGGGGCCGCCTCGTCGATCGTGATGACTTCCCTTTTCATCAAGTCGCTGGCCAGGGGAGGCGCCGACACGACGCGGAGCGTGCGAGGCGACGCGATCTCGAGCCGCGCGGCGCGGAGCAGGTCGGTCGTGGAGACGATGCCGGCCAACGTGCCATCGGCGGAGACGACGGGCACGGCGGAGACGTCGCGATCCTCGAGCAGCGCCTGCACTTCCTCGGTGGGCGTGTCCGGCCTCACCGTCACCAGCGACTTGCTCATGTATTCGCGGACCGGGGTCTCCCAAAGCGCCATCACGCCGATCCTAGAGAGGCCCTCGAGGGAAGTCAGCGCCTCTCGATCGATCGATCGATCGATCGACCGACCGACCGAGACGAGCCCGATCCACCTCCCACCGGCCCGTGTAGGTGCGCATTTTCGCGGGGTCGATCGTTGACGTCGCAGGATCCGATCCTGTCAACTGAAGGTCGGAGGCCCGGATGAAGCTTACTCGTCTTGATCGCAGCGACGTTTCCTCGACCCCTCGCGCGCCGTCCTCGCGCGACGCGCAACCGCCGACGCTCTCGACGCTGTCACCGCTCGCGCTGGGCGCGCTGTTCGCCGTCGGGCTCCTCGCCTGCAGCGCGAGCACCACGGACACGGGCCTCGGCGGCAGCAACTCGGGAGGCTCGGGCGGGAGCGGCAACGGGACTGGCAGCTTCAACAGCACCGGCAACGGGAGCGGCGGCACGATGAGCGCCGGCACGTTCTCGGGCGGCACGATGAGCGGCGGCACGATGAGCGGCGGCGTCGGCGGCGGCTGCGCGACGACCACCCAACAGGCGCAGAAGATCCCGCTCGACATGTACATCATGCTCGACGAGTCGGGCTCGATGGATCTCAGCGTCGGCGGGGGTCAGACGCGCTGGACCGCCGTGACGACCGCGCTCGACGCGTTCATCCAGCAATCGCAATCAGCGGGCCTCGGCGTCGGCATCCAGTTCTTCGGCCTCGGGCCGGACCCGAACAACGCCTCGTGCAGCGCCGCCGACTACGCGAACCCCAACGCGCTCGACGCCAATGGTCAGAAGGGCGTCGAGATCGCCACGCTGCCCGGCAACGCGGCGGCCCTCGTCGCGTCGATCGCGGCGCACGGGCCGAACACGCTGACGCCGACCTCGGCAGCGCTGCAGGGCGCGGTCGATCACGCCGCGGCGTGGCAGTCCGCGCACCCGACGCACGTCGTCGTGGCCGTGCTGGCGACCGACGGCGATCCGACCGAGTGCAACCAGAACATCTCGCAGATCAATCAGATCGCCGCGACCGCGCTCGCGGGCCCACAGAAGATCAAGACGTTCGTCATCGGCGTCGGCAGCTCGCTCACGAACCTGAACGGCATCGCCGCGGCGGGCGGCACCGGACAGGCCTTCATCGTCGACACCAATCCGATGGCGCAGCAGCAATTCCTCGCGGCGCTCAATGCGATTCAAGGGACGGCGCTCGCGTGCAACTACATCATTCCGCCGCCGCCGATGGGCCAGCAGCCGGACTTCTCGGCGCTCAACGTCCAGTACACCCCGTCCGGCGGCATGCCGATGCTCATCCCGAACGTCGCGAACCAAGCGGCTTGCCCGGCGTCCGGCGACGCTTGGTACTACGACAACCCGGCAGCGCCGACGCAGATCATCTTCTGCAGCAACACCTGCGACAAGCTGAAGATGGATACGATGGGAGAGGTGCATATCGTTCTCGGTTGCAAGACCGTCCCGGCGTGAGGGGGACGCGGGCCCGCCGTGCGCGCCGAGCGCCGTGGGCTTCGACGGCGAGAGTGTCGAATTCCACTCTCGATGAGCAAAGCGGAGAGTCACCTACCGGGGACTCTCCGCTTTGGTGCATTGTGCGTTGACAGTGAGCGCTGAAGACCGCTACTGACGAGCACCGTGAGCAAAACCAACGATCAAATCCGCGAGCGCGTCGAGACCTTCGTCAAGGATCTGGAAGCGCTCATTCGTGAGGCCGCCGTCGGTGCGGTCGCTGCTGCCCTCGGCGTCGGTGGCGCTGCCGCCGCGAAGGCGTCGTCGAGCGCCTCGCCGGCGACGAAGAGCGCGGCCCCCAAGGTCGCGAAGCGCGCGAAGGCCGCCAAGCCCGCAGCCGCCAAGCCCGCCGCCGCCAAACCCGCAGCCGCCAAGCCCGCAGCGGCGAAGCCGGCCGCGAAGGCCGCGAAGGGGAGCAAGAAGCGCATTCGCCGCTCCGCCAAGGAGATTGGCGCGATGGGCCAGCGCATCTCCGAGTTCATCGGCAAGAACCCGGGTCTGCGCGCCGAGCAGATCAAGAAGGCGCTCAAGCTGAGCGACACCGATTGGGCACTTCCGATCAAGAAGCTCGTCGACGAGCGACGATTGACCGTCAAAGGTCAGAAGCGCGCGACGACCTACTTCGTCGCGAAGTGATCGTCGCGATGTGATCGTCGCGATGTGATCCTCGCGATGTGATCCTCGCGATGTGATCGTCGCGATGTGATCGTCGCGGATGACATCGTCGCGATGGGATGCGCGGGTCACCGCGCGTCGATGCACCGACGACGAACGCGAGACCGAGCGGTCGAGCGGGAAGAAGATGGGCGGATCGACCGAGAGGTCGGCCGCCCATCAGCCATTTCGATGCGGCGCGCGCGGGCCACGCTCGACGTGACCGGCGACGACGGGAACGAGCGCGCCGTCGTCGCGAGCGAGGAGGAGCCGGCCGTCGTCATCGATGCCGCTCGCGACCCCCGATATCTCCCCGACGCGCGTCTCGTGGCCGAGGAGGGCGTCCCTCTCGCGCAGGGTCGCGAGAAAAGGCCCGAGCCCGTCGCGGGAAAAACGATCGACCGCGGCGACGATGGAGTGCGCCAGCTCGAGCGCGACGAGCGTCCTGTCGAGCTCTCGTCCGAGGGCGCTCGCCAGCGACGTCGCCACGTCCGCGATCTCGGGCGGGAAGGAGGTGGTGTTCACGTTGAGCCCCACGCCGACCACGACCGAGGCGAGGTCGCCGCCGCGCGTCTGCGCCTCGACGAGGATGCCTGCGATCTTCTTCTCGTCGACCCAGAGGTCGTTGGGCCATTTCACGGCGACGCGACCGGGGACGAGGGCTTCGAGGACGTCCGAGACACCCGCCCCGACCGCGAGCGTGAGCCGCGCGCCGTCGCGCGGTGAGAGGCGAGGCCGGAGCAGGACCGACATGAGCACGTTCTCGCCCGCGGGCGCGAGCCACGCGCTGCCGCTCCTACCCCGCCCGGCCGTCTGCTCGTCCGCGACGACGACGAGCGGGGCTGCGTGCCCCTCGGCGCCGGCGCGCTTGGCGTCGTCGTTGGTGGACGTCGTGGACGCGAGCGCCACGACGGTCGACACCACGCCCCGCTCCGCGAGCGCCGCGCGCACCCGCTCGGCATCGATCACGAGAGCACGAAGTCGAGCGAGATGTCGGCCGCCTTCGCCGAGTGCGTGAGCGCGCCGACGCTGATCACGTCGACGCCCGCGCCGGCGAGCTCGCGAATGCGATCGAGGGTGATGCCGCCGGAGGCCTCGAGCACGGGGCGCGGGGCGACGCCCCGCACCGCCTCCACGGCCTTCGCCGTGAGCTCGGTCGAGAAGTTGTCGAGCATGATGATGTCCGCCCCCGCGCGCACCGCCTCGGCGAGCTCCTCGAGGCTCGTGACCTCGACCTCGACGCGGCTCGTGTGCGGCGCGTGCGCCCGCGCGCGCTCGATCGCCCGCGAGATCCCTCCGGACGCGACGATGTGGTTGTCCTTGATCATCACCGCGCTGCCGAGCTGATCGCGGTGGTTGTGCGCGCCGCCGGTGCGGACCGCGTACCGCTCGAGGAGACGCAGGCCGGGCGTCGTCTTGCGCGTGTCGGTGATCCGCGTGGTCGAGGCGGGGGGCAGCGCGCGGACGCACTCGCGCGCGAGGGTCGCGGTGCCGCTCATGCGCTGCACCAGGTTGAGCGCCGTCCTCTCGCCCATCAAGAGGCTGCGCGCCCTGCCCTCGAGGCGCCAGATCACCTTCGCGTCACGCGCCTCCTCGCCGTCGGCCACCTCGGCCTCGAAGGTGACCTCCGGATCGATGCGCTCGAACACGCGTCGGAACACGACCCCGCCGCACACCACGAGCGGGCTCTTCGCGATCGCGACCGCCTTCGCGCGCGCGTCGGCGTCGACGCACGCCTCCGCGCTCAGGTCGCCGCCGGCGAGATCCTCGGCGAGCGCACGATCGATGATCTGGTCGACGAGAGGCCTCGCGAGCATCGTCGGCCAGGGCGCGGAGGGTCGTTCGTTCGACATCGTCGGCTCCTTAGAAGCGGTAAACGGCGGCGGCCCACGTGTAGCCGCTCCCGAACGCCGCGGAGAGCACCGTGGTCCCCGGCTTGAGGCGCCCCTCGGCCCAGAGCTCGCTCAGACACAACGGAATCGTCGCTGCAGTCGTGTTGCCGTAGCGTTCGATGTTGTGGAACACCTTCTCCTGCGGGATGTTGAGCTTCATCGCGACGAACTGGTTGATGCGCATGTTCGCCTGGTGAGGCACGAAGAGGTCGATGTCGTCGACCTTGATGCCCGCCTCCTCGAGGACCTCGTTCGAGACCTCGGGCATCTTGTCCGTCGCCCAGCGGAACACCTGCTTGCCCTTCATCTGCGGGAAGACGGTGCGGTCGTCGACCATCTCCTTCGTGATGCGCACGGGCGACGTGCGGCTCGACGGGTTCTCGATCCAGAGATCGGTCGCGCCCGAGCCGTCCGCGTGCAGCTTGATGGAGAGGATCCCCTTCGACTCGTCGTCGATGCCGCCGACCACGGCCGCCGCCGCGCCGTCCCCGAAGAGCACCGCGACGTCGCGACCGGCGTCGGTGAGATCGATGCCCGTCGAGTGGACCTCACCGCCGACGACGAGGACGTGCTTGTACGCGCCGACGCGGATCCAAGCGTCCGCGACGGACAGGCCGTAGAGAAAGCCCGAGCACTGGTTTCGAACGTCGAGCGCCGGAATGCCGGGCAGCCCGAGCTTGTCGGCGAGGAAGCAGCCCGAGCCGGGGAAGGTCACGTCCGGGCTCAGTGTCGCGAAGATGATGGCGTCGATGTCCGAGAGCTGCAGGCCGGCGCGCTCGACGGCCATCTTGGACGCCGGCACGGCGAGATCGCTCGGTCCGATCCCCGTGTGCTCGATGAAGCGGCGCTCCTTGATCCCCGTGCGCTGCTGGATCCACTCGTCGCTCGTGGTCATGAGCTTGGCGAGGTCGTCGTTGGTCACCACCTTCGAGGGCACGTAGTGGCCCACACCGAGGATCGTCGATCGTCGTCGCATGGCGGGAGGGCCTAGCCTCACGGCGGGTTCGCGTGAAGGGGTCGGGGTCGAGCGCAACGGCGGCGGTCGTGCTGACGGCAAGGAAGCTGTTCGACGGGATGGTGTTCGCGCCGTAGCAAGACGAACCGAACCACGCATCCTCATCCTGAGGAGCGATGCGCGGCATCGCATCTCGAAGGATGGCCGCATCAATATTGTTGGTCTTGCCATCCTTCGAGACGCCGCGCTGGTGCGTGGCTCCTCAGGATGAGGATTGC
>CAYYKK010000359.1:0-6964 GCA_964467935.1 uncultured Polyangiaceae bacterium | reverse complement strand
CCACGCCGCCCGCGCCGCCCGCGCCGCCCGCGCCGCCCGCGCCCGGCGTGGTCGACAGCTCGCAATGGCCACCGACGCACTCGGCCGCGGCCGACACGCACGCGCCGTCACGCCCGCAGGTCTCCCCCGCCCGGCAGAAGACGCCCTGGCACTGCGCGTCGAGCGAGATCGCGAGCTCGAGCTTCGCGTGATCGACGAAGCCGACGCTGCGGCGCGCGACGATGCACGCGCCGCACGGATGATCGGGCGACTTGCAGTAGTCGCGAGGCGCGCCCGCCGCGATGAACTTGCGGTACTCCGCGAGGCATTGGTCGGCGTCGCTCGCGACGACGGGCATCGCGTGCGGGAGCTTCACGCCCGCGACGACGAGCACCTCCGCCCTCGGGTTCGCGTCGAGCGGCGTGAGCACGAGGCTCCCGAGCGCCACGCCGTCGCTGCCCGAGGTGCACGCGCTGGAGGTGCCGTCGGACTCGCCCGTCAGGAAGGCTTGAACGGTGCGTCGCCCGAAGACCTGCAGGCCGTCGAAGACCAGATCGCCGTCCTTGCACGCGAGGTCCCTCGACGAGACGACGACGGTGATCTGCGTCGGCGTGAGGCACGCCGTGAAGAGCACGAGCGCGCTCGCGACGAGCCCGGCGCGCTCACTCGTCACGACTGAGCAACCGCCGCAGGAGCTCGAGCGGCTCGAACCCGAACACGCTCGCCAGATCGGACCGCGGCTGCCCGTCGCGATCGGCGCCGAGCGCGCGGTCCCGGAGCCCGTCGATGAGCTCGTCGGGCAGGAAGCGGCGCAAGCTCGACGTCGCCGGACCGAGGAGGCCGAGGGCCCCCGAACGATCGACGACCGTTCGGATCGCCGACACCGCCGCGCGCCCGGCGTCGATGCCCAACGGAATGGCGAGCGCCGGAGGGACCGGTGAGAGGATCACGTCGCGGATCGCGACGGCCTTCGCCCACGCGCCCGGCGACGGATCGACCTCGAGCCGCTTGAACGTCGACGCTTCGGCGAAGCAGCCGAGGGAGAGCTTGCCGATCTTGCGCTCGAGGGTGCGCGAGAGGTGTCGGTAGTCGCGTCGGAAGTCCCCGGCGAGCAGGCCCATCTCGCGGCGCACCTCGTCCGGTCCGAGAATCCAATCGAAGGTCCCGGTGGTCGAGCGCCGGAGCGCGATGCTCGTCCAGAGCTCGCCTCCTTCGAAGAGGCCGAGCAGGATCGACGTCCCGCCGGGGCAGACCGCGTCGAGCGTGCCATTGATGACGCCCGGCGTGGGCACGGGCATGCCAGCCAGCCTCGACGGCCAGTACTGGATCCGCCCCGCGAGCAGCTCGTCGCGCGCCAAGGAGACGAGCAGGAGGAGCTGCGCGGTGAAGTCGTCCCCCCGCCGCACCTTCGCGCCGAAGCGGTCCATGATGTTCTCGAGCGAGCCCATCTCCACGACGGCGCCCCAGCTCGCGCCGTGACGCTTCGCGATCTCTTCGGGGCCGATGGGCCAATCGGGCAGCACGTCGTCGAGGCGCATCCGGCCGGCGCTGGTGTGCACGAGCTTCCGCAGGCGCCCGTCGCCGTGGATCGCGATGACGCCCCCGCGCGGGCGATCCGGGTCGCGCTCGCCGCCGGTCGGCTTGCGCGGGCTGAAGAGCGCCAGCACGCGAGACCAATCCGTCGCGGTGAACCCTTCGAAACGCACGTCTGCGCTGAGCACGCCGCGAGGCTAATCGCCTTCGCGACGCGCGCCAACGGTTGTTCGCGGCAGGACGTCGGCGCGCCGACGACGCGCCGTCGCGTCAGCGATACATGCGGTCGATGCGCTCCTCCGGCGGCGCGCGATCGAGGACGAGCAGCACGAAGTAGAACGTCCACTCGGCCGGCTTCATCGCGAGGTACACGAGATCCGAGGCCCATCGCGACTGGATGAGGCGGCTCAGCGGCAGGCCGCAGCGATCGTACGTGGCGCGCGCGAGCCGGCCGAAGCGCGGCCAGCGCTCGTGGAGGAGATCCTCGAACGCGTTCGCGAGCGCGAGCTGGCGGTTGACGACGATGGTCACGCCGCCGCGACGACCGAGCCGTCGAGGCCGGACCAGCGAAGCGTGCCCGCGCGCGGCGACCGTGCAGAGGTAATGGCAATCCGCCGGCAGGACGACGATCGGCAAGCTCGAGAGCGTGTGGTCGCACGTCCGAGTGAACGCCTCGAGCGCGCCGTCCGCGCGGCCGAGCCACGCCGCGTGCACCACGGCGTAGAGCCCGACGAGGATCGGCGAGCCCGCGATCGCGCCCCCGAGGCCGCGCGCCCAGCGCGATCCGGGAGGCTCGACCGCGATCGGGGCGGCGCGGTAGTCGAGAGACGCCTCGGCGCGGCGCTCGGACTCGCGCGCCTCGGCCTCCTCGAGCTCGCGCCCGCGACGGCCGAGCCGCGCGCCGAGCTCCGCTCCGAAGAGCGCGATCGCGAGCACCGGAGAGATCGCGGGCAAGAGCAGGGGCGGGACGGCGATGCCCCCGAGGATCCACGGACCGAGCTGCAGCGCGACGAGCGCCTCGAGGCCGCAACCGAAGAGCAGCGCGGCGCCGACGAAGATCTCGACGGCGGGGGGGAGCCGCTCGCGGCGTCGCCGGCTGACGAGGTACGCGAGGCTCGCGAGGACGTGGCCGGCGAGGCCGCCGAAGACCTCGGGCTCGGCGAAGGGGCGAAAGAAGGGCGTCGCGTCGCATTGGTTGGTGACGCAATCCCCCGAGGCGAGGTGGTTCTCGACGAGGCCCCAGAGCGGGAGCACCGCGAGGACCAAGACCTCGAAGGCGACGACGAAGGGCCCGCGCCCTCGGCGCACGATGACGCGCCTCGCGACGATCACCATCGCGAAGAAGGCCCCCGCGGTCGTCAAGAGGCCGATGGCCCACGAGGGCAGGCCGAGACCGACGGCCGATCCGAGCGCGACCATCGTGGCGCAGAAGGCGAGGAGCGGCGGCGCGCCATAGCCCGCGACGAGGATCGCGGCGAGCAAGGTGTCGCGCACGGGTCGGGGGGCCGGAGGCGAAGGGAGGGGATCGTCGAACACCATCTCGCGCAGCGTGCGCGCGGCGTGCGGCGGCGACGCGGCCGTCCCGAGGAGCGTTCATGGAGGAACGATGGAGACCGGCGCCTCCGCGTCCCGCGCGAGCTTCCCGTACACGCAATGGTCCAAGAAGCGGCTCGTGATCCAATGCGACTCCCGCCGGACGCCCTCCATCCGGAAGCCGAGGCGCTCGGGGATGGCGCGGCTCGCCGCGTTCTCGACCGCGCATTGCATCTCCACGCGATGCAGCCCTGCCGCGAAGAGGTGCGCGAGCGCCTCGGTCGCAGCCCGCGTCGCGAGCCCGCGGCCGAGGAAGCGCTCGCCGAGCCAATACCCCATCTCGGCGTTCCGATTCTGCCGGTGCACGTACCAGCAGACGACCCCGCCCGCGAGCGCGCCGTCGACCCAAATGCCCGCATGGAAGCCGTCGCCCTCGGCGAGCTTGTCCTCGAACGATGCGATGAGGACCTGCGCGTCCTCGAGCGACACGATCGCGCTCGACCAGCGGAGCCACCGATCGAGGTGCGCGCGATTCGCGACGATCAGGGCGTGCACGTCCGGGGCGTCGGTTCGTCGCAATGGGCGCGCCGACGCGCCTCCGCCCAAGTCCCACGCGAAGCTCCGCGTCAGCGCCTCGATCATGCGTTCATTCGAGGCGCGGCCCGGGCGCGAGGCAAGGCGCGATCGCCCTGTGCAGGTCCGGCGACGAGGCGGCTGTGCGCCTCTCGGACGCGACGGCGGCGCGCGGGGCTCGTTCGGTGCTCGCTCGGGTGCGACTGCCCGCGTCGAGACGATCGGCTATGGTCGGGGCCATGAAGGTCGTCAGCATTCGCGAGCCGGGCGGGTTCGAGGTCCTCGTCGTGAAGGAGGCGCCCGATCCCGTGCCGCCGCCGGGACACGCCCGGGTGCGCATCCGTTACGCCGGGGTGAACCGCGCCGACCTGCTCCAACGAATGGGCATGTACCCCGCGCCCAAGGGCGCGCCGGTCGACGTGCCAGGCCTCGAGCTCTCCGGCGTGGTCGACGCGCTCGGCGAGGGGACGACCGAGGTCGCCGTCGGCGATCGCGTCTTCGCGCTGGCCGGCGGCGGCGCGTACGCGGAGCGGATCGTGCTGCACGAGCGCGAGCTCGTGAGGATCCCCGATGGCGTCGGCGACGCGGAGGCCGCCGCGGTGCCGGAGGCGTTCGTCACGGCCTACGACGCCCTCGTGCTCCGGGGTCGCCTCGCGCCGGGCGAGAAGGTCCTCATCCACGCGGTGGGCAGCGGCGTCGGCACGGCGGGGGCCCAGATCGCGCGCGCGCTCGGCTGCTTCGTCGTCGGGACGAGCCGCACGTCGGACAAGCTCACCAAAGCCGAGGCGCTCGGCGTCGACGTGGGCGTCCTCGCGAAGGGCAGCCCGACGGAGCTCGCGTCGCAGATCGAGAAGGCTTGCCCGACGGGCATCGACGTGGTGCTCGAGCTCGTCGGCGGCGCCTACGTCGAGGCCGACGTCGCGGCGTGCGCTTCGCGAGGTCGCATCGTGGTCGTGGGGCTCACCGGAGGCGCGTCGACCGATCTCCACCTCGGCGCGCTGCTCCGCAAGCGGCTCGAGATCGTGGGGACGGTGCTCCGCTCCCGCCCGCTCGAGGAGAAGATCGCGGCGGCCGCGCTGCTCCGCACCACGATCGCCCCGTGGCTCGCGCGCGGGATCGTGAAGCCCGTCGTCGACGAGATCTTCCCGCTCGCCGAAGCGGGTCGCACGCACGCGCGCGTCGCGACGAACGAGACCTTCGGCAAGGGGCTGCTGGCGATCGACTGATCGCGGATCGGCGCTCGGCCGGCGCGATCAACCCGCGCTCTGCGGTCCCTCGCCGCGGCCGCCGATGCCGTGCTCCTCCATCTTCGCGTAGAGCTGGGGCCGCGCGATGCCGAGCTGGCGCGCCGCTTCGGAGCGATTGCCGTTCGCGCGCTCGAGCGCCCTCAGGATCATCCGCCGCTCGAGCGCGGCGACCGCCTCGCGTAGCGGGATCGCCTCGTCGGCGGCGCCCTCCTCGCGCGGCGCCGCGCGCGCGTTTCGCACCGGCTCGGGCAGGTCGACGCTGTCGATGATCTCGCCGCCCGAGAGCGCGGCGGCGCGCTGGATCACGTGGACCAGCTCGCGCACGTTGCCTGGCCATTGATAGGCGAGGAGCCGATTCATCGCCTCCTCGGAGACGGCGCGCGACGCCGTCCCCTCGAGGGCGTGGGCGACGAGGAGCGGGATGTCGCTGCGCCGCGCGCGGAGCGGCGGCACCTCGATCTCGATGACGGCCAATCGATAATAGAGATCTTCGCGGAGCCGCGCGCCCGGCTCGCCGGGCTTCACGGGCTTGTTCGTCGCGCAGACGACGCGCGCGCCGAGCGACAGGTGCTCGGCGCCGCCGAGCCGCTCGAAGACCCCGTCCGACAAGACCCGGAGCAGCTTCGTCTGGAGCGACGGCTCGAGATCGCCGATCTCGTCGAGGAAGAGGGTGCCGCGCCCCGCCTGCTCGAAGCGCCCCGCGCGCCGCGCGTTGGCGCCCGTGAACGCGCCGCGCTCGTGTCCGAAGAGCTCGCTCTCGATCAGCGTCGCGGGGACCGCGGAGAGGTTGACCGCCGTGAAGGGCTCCTTCGTCCGAGTCGAGTACTCGTGTACGGCGCGCGCGACGAGCTCCTTGCCGGTGCCGGTCTCGCCGGTGATGAGGACCGCGGTGTCGGTCGCCGCCGCGCGGCCGATGAGCTTCCACGTCGCGAGCATCGCGGCGCTCGAGCCGACGAGCCCGCCGCGCCCCGCCGTCACGACCTCCGGCTTCGTCAGCGCGTTGACGAGCGCCCGTTGCCTCACCGCTCGATCGACCGTCTCGAGGAGGAGCGGCAGCTGGAACGGCTTCGTGAGGTAGTCGAACGCCCCGTCGCGCATCGCGCGGATCGTCCGCTCGCTGTCGCCGTAGGCCGTCGCGACGATGATCGGCAGATCCTTGTGCGCCCCGGACTTGAGCTCGCGGAGCAGATCGAGCCCATCACCGTCCTTCAGGCGAATGTCGAGGAGCACGCAGTCGAACGGCTCCTTCGCGAGGACGCGACGCGCCTCACCGAGCCCCGGCGCGGCCACGGCCCGGTGACCGAGCGTCTCGACGGCGCTCACGAGCCCCTCGCGCAGCCCGGGCTCGTCCTCGACGATGAGCACCTGGCTCACGCGCGTCGCTCCCCGCGGCTCGTCGGCCCGCGATCGCGCTCGTCGATGGTGATCTCGAACCGCGTGGCCTCCCCGACGCGCGCGTAGGTGACGTCGCCGCCGTGGGCCCGCGCGATCGAGCGCGACAGCGCGAGCCCGAGCCCCGTCCCCGCGGGCTTGGTCGTGAAGAACGGCTCGAAGAGCTCGGCCGCGCGATCCTCGGGGACGCCCGCGCCTTGATCGAGGACCGCGAGGTGCGCCTTGCCCTCTCCCTCGGCGAGCTCGACGCGCACGTGCCTTCCGCGCGGCGAGGCCTCGACGGCGTTGCGCACGAGGTTGTCGATCGCGCGCGCGAGCGAGTCCGAGTCGACCGGCGCGGTGGCGTCGCCCGTCACGTCGATCGCCACCTCGCGCTCCGCCGCCCACGGCCCGAGCGCCTCCGCGCGCCCCTTGGCGAGCGCGGCGAGCGACTCGGGCCTGCGCGGACCGATCGCGCGCCCCGCGACCACGAGCAGATCGGCGACGAGCCGATCGAGTCGTTCGATCTCGGTCGAGGCGCTCACGATGGACCGCGCCACGCTCTCGGGGAGCTGCTCGACCGCCGCCGCGAGATCGAGGCGCAGCTTGATGGAAGCGAGCGGGTTGCGGACCTCGTGCGCGACGCCCGCGACGACGCGCCCGAGGGCGGCGACGCGCTCGCGCTGCGCGAGCTCCGCGTTCAAGGTCTCCTCGACCCGCCGCGCCTC
>CAYYKK010000358.1:0-6972 GCA_964467935.1 uncultured Polyangiaceae bacterium | reverse complement strand
CGCGCCGTCGACGGCGTGCAGATCGTCGATCGCGAGGATCACCCGGTTCTTCTTGGCCGCGTGGTGCGCCTTCGCGATCGCCCAGCGCAGCGCCTCGGCGGCCATGAAGCGCCGCCCTTCGATCGAGAGCTCGCCCGTGTCGGTCACCCACGCGGGGGGCGGCGGCTCGGCCATGCGATCGTTCTTGCCGAAGATCTCTTCGAGGCCGCGACGCGCCTCGGGCGTCGAGCTGCCCCAGTCGGCGGGTCGCCCTCCCGACGCGGGGAGGCCCGCGAGGCCGCAGATCGCCTTGCGAAGCGCGAAGTAGCTGACCTCCGCCCAATAGGGATCGGGGCCCGCGCGCACGATGACGTCGCCCGACTCGGACGCGATCTTCAGGAACTCGTCGAGGAGGCGGGTCTTGCCGACGCCGTGGTCGCCCACGATGCGCGCCGTCGCGATCGTCGTCCCGAGCTCGAAGCGGCAGAGGTCGAGCCAGTCGAGATCGTCCTCGCGCGCAGCGAAGACGAGCGGGAGGCGGGGCGCCGGCGTCGAGCCCACCGGCTCGGTCGGGCTGCGCGCGGCCGCGCCGTTGCTCGCCGCTGCGGCCGCCGGGGCCGGCGAGGCGGGCGCTTTGCCGCTCTTGCCGTCCTGCGCCGGCGAGGCGCTCGAGACGTGCGCCGGCGGGAGGTTGACGCGCGCGCCGCAGTCGCCGCAGAACTTCTGCCCCACCGGCACGAGCGCGCCGCACGACGTGCAGCGCGTCCCCTGGTCGGTCCAAGCGGTCATCACCCCGTCGGGGATGCTCATGCGACCGAGCGCAGAGAGCGCTGCCTTGAGCGCCGTCGCGAACTCTTCGGCGGTCTGGTACCGGTCGTTGGCGTTCTTCGCGAGCGCCTTCAGCGTCACGTCGATGAGCACGTCCGGGATGCCGCGCTCCGGCGCGACGTCGGCCGGGTTCGGCGGCGGCACCGAGAGGTGCATCAGCACGACCTGCGTCGGCGACTCGGCCTCGAAGGGCAAGCGCCCGGTGAGCAGCTGGAAGAGGATGACGCCGCAGGCGTAGAGATCGCTGCGCGCGTCGATCGGATCTCCACGGCCTTGCTCCGGCGCCATGTAGTCGGGCGTGCCGCACACGAGGCCTGGCGTCGTGATGTTGGTGGCGACGGCCTCCTGCCGCATCTTCGCGAGGCCGAAGTCGACGACCTTCACGAAGTCGCCGCCCGAGCGCATCGGCTCGAGCACGATGTTCTCGGGCTTGAGGTCGCGGTGGATGATGCCGAGGTGGTGCGCTTCGTCGAGCGCCGCGAGCACCTGGCACATCACGTCGATGATCCGCGTGAACGCGAGGAGGCCGTCTTCGTACGCGACGCGCGCGAGGTCGCGTCCGCGCAAGAACTCCATCACGAGGTAGAGCTGGCCGCCGTTCTTGCCGAAGTCGATCACGCCGACCGAGTTCGGGTGGTTCAGCCGGCTCGCGGCGCGCGCTTCGGTGATGAAGCGCGCGGAGGCGTTCTCGTCCCCGAGCAGGTGCGGGTGGACGATCTTCACGGCGACCGTGCGGCCGAGCGCCTTCTGCTCCGCGCGATACACCCGGCCCATGCCGCCGACGCCGACGAGCTCGAGGATGACGTAGCCGCCGGGCAGCGTCGTCCCGATGAGCGGATCGTCGGTCTTGCTGGCGAGCTCCGCGACGGGGAAGCCGCACACCGGGCAGAACTTGTGCGACTCCGCACAAGGATGCTCGCACTGCGGGCAAATCACCTCAGCCACGATGGAGCCCACCCTATCACGCTCTCGGCGTCTGCGAGAGACTCTCGGCGAAATCGTCGCGGTCGCGCGGCGGCGGACGCCTCGCTTCGTGACCGTTCCCTCAGGGTTCGCGTTGGGCGCCGCTGCTCAGCCGCCCTTGGCGGCGCCCGAGGCGAACAAGGTCTCGATGATCTCGTTCGGTACCCCGCCCTCGGCGAGGATCGCGCGCGTGTGCGCGCCGGCCCGCGCGACGCTCCCGTCGACGCCCTGGCGCGGCGTGACCGGCGTGCGGATCTGCGGCACCGGGCCGTGGGGCGTCGGATGGTCGAAGAACACGCCCCGCGCCGCGAGGTGCGCGTCCTCGCGCAGCTCGGCGGCGGTGAGCACCGGCTCGAGCAGACAGTCCTTGTCCTCCGACCACGCGGTCCACTCGGCGAGCGTCTTTTCGGCGAAGATGGCCCGGAGGCGCGACTTGAGCGGCTCTTGGTGGGGGCCGGGGAGGAGATCGCCGAGCGACGCCTCGAGACCGAAGAGCGCGGCGAGCTTCATCCAGAACTTCGGCTCGAGCGCCGCGAGGGCCACCGTCCGCCCGTCCTTCGTGCCGTAGGTGTTGTACGGCGCGATGCCCCCCGTGAGCTGTTCGCCGCCGGGGATCCCGGCGGCGCCCGAGAACGCGGGCGCCACGCTCATCATCGCGAAGGGCACGGTGCCTTCGCTCATCGCGATGTCGAGGTGCGCGCCGCGCCCCGTGCGCTCGCGCTCGTAGAGCGCGCCGAGGATCGCGATGATCGACCAGAGACCGCCGCTCAAGTCCGCGAGCTGGAAGCCCGGCGGCTGCGCGACGCCGCCCTCGGGGCCCGTCGCGCCGAGGGCGCCGGAGCGCGCGATGTAGTTCAGGTCGTGCCCCGCGCGGTGCGCGAGCGGGCCGGTCTGCCCGTAGCCCGTGAGCGAGCAGACGACGAGCTTCGGGAAGCGCTCGAGGAGCATCGCGGGGTCGAGCCCGAGCCGCGTGAGCACGCCCGGGCGGAACTGCTCGAAGAGCACGTCGTAGCGCGGCAGGATCGTGAGGAGCGCCTCGCGCGCGACCGGGTTCTTGAGGTCGAGGATGGCGCTCCGCTTGCCGCGGTTCAGCGTCGCGAACGCCGCGTTGTCGTCGCCGATCTTGGGCGGCATGTGGCGGAGGTAATCGCCGCCGCTCGTGTCCTCGATCTTGTCGACGACGGCGCCCATGTCGGCGAGCACGCCGGTGGCGAAGGGGCCGGGGAGGAGGCGGCTGAGGTCGAGGATGCGGAGGTGTTCGAGCGGGCGCATGGGATCTCCTCCGTCGAGGCGACGGCGGCGGACAAAAGCACCGAGCCCTCCTGCGCGTCGGCCGGAGGGCTCGTTTCTCGTGCAACCGGGTTTCAGCTGAGAGCGAAGAGCTTCTTCAGCTTCATCGCGAGCATCTGGTTGCCGGCGACCTTGAGCTTGCCGGCGAAGAACAGCTGCATGCCGTTCGCCTCCGGGTTCTCGTGGAGCTTCTGGAAGTCCTCGGAGGTGATGGTGATGGTGCAGTCCGCGCCGCCCGGGTTGCCGGCGGAGGACTTGGGGCCCGAGGCCGAGACGTCGATGAACCACTCGCCGCCGCCGTCGCCGGTGACGTTGAACTGGTACTTCGCGCCGATCTCTTTCGCCTCGGCCGGGTTCTTCTCCAGCACCGCGGGAAGATCGACGTTGAACAGTTTCTGGATGTCGACAGCCATGACGCCTCCGACTCGGGGTTGTCTCGTGAAAGGATGAGGTCGGGGGGCTGTCCCCGACGACGACGCTGGCGTATCCCCGACCGGCGCCGATCGCAAGCGTTTCGTGTGCGAAACATTCCTCGGCGCGCGGGCCGCGAGATCCGACCCGGGGCAGCGTCGCGCCGCTCCTCGTCAGGCGTGGCGCGTCTCGGCCGGTTGCTGCGAGTTGCGCGGCGCCTGATCGAGCGCGACGCGGAGCGGGAGCATGAAGAGCCCGTCGACGGCGACCCGCTGCTCGTGGGGAGGCGGCTCCCCGGCGCTCGCCTGCATCAGGCGTTGATCGCGCATCGCCGCGAGATCGAGCTCCGGCTGGCCGGCGGAGACGTAGTCGAGGGGCGACGGGTCGAGCACCGACGGCGGGAGCAGCGACACGAGCACGACCTCCTCGGCGCCTTGGCGGATCCACGTCCCCTGGTAGAGCGTGAGCGCCTGGCCGAACTGCTCCTGGAACAGGATCGAGCGCCACTCGAGCGGTCGGGAGAGGTCGAAGTGTCGACCGCGCACCTCGAGATCCTCGCCGTCGAGCTGCAGCGGCGCGCCGCTCGGGTCCGAGAGCAGGACGCGGTCGGTGCAGCTGGGGTCGATCGCCTCGAGCGTCTCGATGAGGGCCCGGAAGTCGCGGAAATCGAGCTCGATCGGCTCGCCGTCGGGGCCGATCGCGTCGAGGGCGACCTCTTCGCTGCTGATCACGGTTGCGCGCCGCAAGAACGCGGCGTCCGCGCGACGATCGTCGGCGACCTCTTGGGACGAAGCCCTCAGCGACGAAGCCTTTTGCGACAAACCCTTCTGCGACAACGCCTTCTGCGACAACGCCTTCTGCGACAAACCCTTCTGCGACAACGCCTTCTGCGACAACGCCTTCTGCGACAAAGCCTTCTCCGAAGAAGCCTTGCGGGGCGAGAGGCGCGCCGCGACGAGGAAGCAGCCTGTCGGAGACGTGATGGCAGCTGCAACGCGGTCTCGTTTCCTGTTGCAGAGCAGCGTGACGCCGAACCGGTCGCCGACCTCCGCGAGGAGCCGGCGCTCTTCCACCTTCTTCTCGGCGGGGCGAGGACCGCGCCCGACCTTGCGCGACGAAGGCGGGAGGTCGGCGTCGCGCTGCCACGTCAGCACGAGGCTCCGACCATCGAACGACAGCGCGCGCGGAGCGACCGTGTTCAACGGGGCCGACGCGGCGACCACGCCGCGGTCGTCCGATGCCGGCGGCGCGCCGGGCCGTTCACGGAGCCACCACGCGAGCGCCGCGCCGCACGCGGCGACGGGGAGCGCGACCGCGAGCGCGAGCGTGATCCCGCGGCCAGACGCGATCAGCGCCGCGGCGAGCGCCAACGCGGAGGCGAAGGATGCGGCCACGACGCCGCGCGCGACGCTCGGCGATCGCGGCGGCTCCGAGGTCGTCTCTTCGACCGCGCGACCGACCAGCGCGAACACGCGAGGCTCGGCTGGACTAGCAGACGCGCCGTCGGCGCCGAGGAGCATCGCCGTTCGTTCACGCTGGGGCATGGAACCTTCCGCCATCGTGTCTCCGCCCTCGACCGGGGACCTCAACGCACCCGGGCTACTTGCGGAGTTTAGCACCGGACCTTCGCGCGAAAAGCCTCTTGTCGCGGGGCCGCGTGTCCCACCCGCGACCCGGATCTCCGCGCCATCATGGTCGAGCTCGGGGCGCTGGGCGTCGGACGGGACGACGGTGCGTCGACCTTCGGTCAGGACCTGAGCCAGCGCGTGCGCTGCGCCGCGACCCACGGGGACACGCCCTCGCGCGGACCCTCTTCGAAGCGATGCTCGCGCGCCTCCCGGTGCACGGCGAGCGCGAGCGCCGCGGCGATCGCGGGCTCCTCTTCTGCCGCCAAGTCCGCGTAGCCGAGGAGCGCCGCTTTGTGCCGTTCGATGAACCCGGTGTCGTACTTGCCCGAGCGGAACTCGGCGCTCGCCATGAGCTTCTGATGAAATGCGATGTTCGTCCGAATCCCCGTGACGACGTACTCGGACAGCGCCCGCTGCATGCGCGCGAGCGCCTGCTCCCTCGTCGCGGCCCACACGCTCAGCTTCGAGATCTGCGGATCGTAGTGGCTCGGCACCTCCGCGCCCGCGTAATACCCGCTGTCGTCGCGCACCCACGGGCCCGAGGGCGCGCGGAGGGCCTCGATGACGCCCGGGCTCGGTAGGAAGCCGGTCGTCGGATCCTCCGCGTACACGCGACACTCGATGGCGGCGCCGCGTCTCGAGATCTGCTCCTGTTTGTAGCCGCGCTTCTCGCCCGCGGCGATCCGCACCATCTCCGAGACGAGATCGGTGCCCGTCGTCCACTCGGTGATCGGATGCTCGACCTGGAGCCGCGTGTTCATCTCGAGGAAGTAGAACTCGCCGTCCTCCCCGAGGAGGAACTCGAACGTGCCGGCGGAGAAGTACCCGACCGAGAGCGCTCCCTTCACCGCGACCTCGCCCATGCGCGCGACGAGCTCGGGGGACGCGACGGGGCACGGCGTCTCCTCGACGACCTTCTGGTGGCGGCGCTGGATCGAGCAGTCGCGCTCGTAGAGGTGCACGAGGTTGCCGTCGCGATCGCCGAGGACCTGGATCTCGACGTGGCGCGGGTTCACGATCGCCTTCTCGATGTAGACCGTGCCGTTGCCGAACGCGCGGAGCGCCTCGCTCCTCGCTCGATCGAGGGCGTGCTCGAGATCGGCAGGGTCGTGCACGAGGCGCATGCCCTTGCCGCCGCCGCCGTGGGCGGCCTTCAACATCACGGGATAGCCGACGCGTCGCGCCGTCTCGCGCGCCTCTTCGATCGTGTCTGCGCTCCCGCCCGGCGTGATGGGTACGCCGGCGGCCTGCATCTTCGCGCGGGCGCCCGTCTTCGACCCCATGACGCGCATCGCGCTCGACGGCGGGCCGATGAACGCGATGCCGGACTTCTCACACGCCTCGGCGAAGTCGGCGTTCTCCGAGAGGAAGCCGTAGCCGGGGTGGATCGCCTCCGCGCCGGACCTCTTCGCGACGTCGAGGATGCGATCGATGCGGAGGTAGCTCTCGGCGGCGGCCGCGGGGCCCACGGGATAGGCCTCGTCGGCGTGACGCACGAAGAGCGCGTTGCGATCGGCTTCGCTGTAGACGGCGACGGCGCGGACGCCCATCTCGTGGAGCGAGCGGATGATTCGAACCGCGATCTCTCCGCGGTTGGCGACGAGGACCTTCTTGAACACGTCGGGAGATTTCCTCAGCCGGCCCGAAAAGGGAAGGGCGTCGCGCGACGAGGCACGCGACGCGTGGATTCGGCTGGGCCCTCGGAGTATCCTGCCGCCCACGTGCAAGACGGTCGGCGAACACCCAGGACGATGCCGCTCTTCGCAGCCGACGCGCCGTCCCCGAGCCGGCCCGCCGAAGGGGGCTCTGATCGCCCGCGCCCGAGCGCGTCGCCAGCGGAGCGCGAGGGCGAACAGGTGCTCTCCGTCGCGGC
>CAYYKK010000357.1:0-7032 GCA_964467935.1 uncultured Polyangiaceae bacterium | reverse complement strand
GAGCTCACGGTGCGACCCTAGATCACGCGCGCCCGCGCCGCGAGCGCGAAGGCGCCGGTGTCGTACACCGACGCGATCCCGAAGTAGGCAAGGGCGCCGAAGCTCGCTAGCCTCGGGGCATGCGAAAGCCCCGAACCCTCCACACGCTGTCGTTCGCCTTCACCGCGCTCGCTCTCGTGATGGGATTCGCCCACGAAGCCCAAGCCAAGGTCGGCGAGAAGAAGGCCGGCCCCCTGATGGGCAACTTCAAGCTCGCGCCTGCGGTCAGCTTCGGCGACGTCGGCTACATCGACACGCAGTTCGCGATGGAGCTCGAGATCGCGTACGCCGTGGATCGCAAGAACAACGCGTACATCGGCTTCAACCCGCAGTTCCAGTTCGCCCGCTTCACGAACATCAACCTCACCGGCACCTTCCAGTACGACATCGAGCTGCCGGTCGAGGGGCTCTACCTCTATCCGAAGATCAACGCCGGCATCGCCATCTTCCCGGCGGCCAACTACAGCTACTACGGGCGCTCCACCCAGGTCGCGTTCGCGCTGCAGCCGGAGTTCGGCGTGAAGTACAACATCATGAAGAACTTCCACGTCCTCGGCGAGCCGCTCAGCTTCCCGATCTACATCGCGAGCCACACGTTCGCGCAGTGGCGCTTCTGGTTCGGTTGCGGCTTCGACGTCTGAGCGCGTCCTAGCCCACCCGAGCGCGCACGCCGGCGCCGCCCCGCCTCAGGGGTGGCCCGACGTGTAGCGGAGCGCGAACGCGTACCGATCCGCGCCCTTGTCGACCTCCGCCCGACGGAGATCGGCCCCGCCGTGGCCGGAGTTCTTCTCCACCCGGAGCAGGACGGGTCCGCCCGTGCTCGCGTCCTCGACCGCGGCCGCGAATTTCCGGGCGTGCAGCGGATCGACGCGATCGTCCGAGTCGGCCGACAAGAGGAGGAGCGCGGGATACCTCGTCCCAGGGACGACGTGGTGATAGGGCGAGTACGCGAAGAGCGCCCGCATCTCAGGCTCGTTCTCGCTCGAGCCGTATTCGCTGATCCACGTGCGACCCGAACCGAAGCGGTGGTAGCGGATCATGTCGAGGAGCGGGACGCCGCAGAGCACCGCCGAGAACAGATCCGGGCGCTGCGTCATCGCGGCGCCGACCAGGAGCCCGCCGTTCGAGCCGCCGGAGATCGCGAGGCGCGCGGGCCGCGTGTACTTCTCGCGCACGAGGTACTCCGCTGCGGCGATGAAGTCGTCGAAGACGTTCTGCTTGTGGAGCCCCATGCCCGCTTGGTGCCACGCCTCTCCGTACTCGCCTCCCCCTCGTAGGTTGGCGACGGCGTAGATGCCGCCGCGCTCCAGCCACGGGAAGATGGAGGCGGCGAACGCCGGGGTCTCGGAGACCTGGAACCCGCCGTACCCGTAGAGGATCGTGCGGTTGTCGCCGTTCTTCGCGAGATCCTTCGCGTGGACCAAGAACATGGTCACCTCGGTGCCGTCCTTCGACGGGAAGCTCACCTGATCCACGACGAACTTGTCGCGATCGATCGGCACCTTCACCTGGCTCTCGAGCGTCGTCTTCGCGGTCTTGATGGAGAGCGCGTGCACCTCGAGGGGCGTCGTGAACGACTCGAAGCTGAAGTAGGCCTCGTCCTCGTTCTCGCGTCCGACGGGGCCGCCGACGCTGCCGATCCCGGGGAGCGCGACGTCGTGCTCGAGCCGGCCGTCCAAGCTCCGGATCTCGAGCTTGCTCGAGGCCTTCTCCATCAGCGTGAGCACGAGCTTGCCGCCGAGGAGGCTCGTCGTGTCGATCGTGGCGGTCGGGTGCTCCTTGACGATCTCGGTCCAAGCGTCGCGCCCGGGCTTGTTCGGATCGACGCGGAACACGCGCCAGCGAGGCGCGCCCTCGTCGGTCGCGACGTAGATCTTCCCGTCGTGGGCGAGGGGCGTGTAGTGCGCCGAGAAGCCGGTCGCGATCGGGCGGAAGGGCGCGCTCGCGGCCTCGCGCGTCTCGCGGAAGTAGAGCTCGTTGCCGCTCCAGCCGTGGTGGATCGTGAGGAACACGAGCTTGCCGTCCTCGGAGACCTCGGCGCCGATGAACTTGGTCGCGTCGCCCGTCTTCGCGTGAGCGACGACGTCCTTCACCGCGGGCTTTCCGAGCATGTGGAGCCGCACCTCGGCGAAGCCGGGGCGGTCCGCCGCGGAGATCGCCGGATCGGTGGGGAGCCACGTGTAATAGAACCCGGTGCCGTCGCGGAGCCACGAGGCGGAGGCGTACTTCGCGCCCTCGATGTCGTCCTCGACCGACTTCGCGCCGGTCTCCACGTCGAGCACGTGCAGCGTCGCCTCGTCGGAGTTGTTCTGGTGCACCGTGTAGGCGACCTTCTTGCCGTCCGGGCTCGCCACCCAATTGCCGAGCGACACGCTGCCGTCCTTCGACCAGCCGTTCGGATCGAGCAGCGCCTTCTCTTCGCCGGTCTTGCCCGTCTTCACGTAGACGATCGCCTTCTCCTTGTCGGCGCGCCGGCGCGTGTAGAAGTAGCGACCTCCGCGGTGGAGCGGCACGCCGAGGGTGTCGACGTACATGAGCTCCTTGAGCCGCGCCGCGATCGCGCTGCGCTCGTCGAGCTTCGCGAGCTCGCCGCGCGCGAGCGCGTTCTGCGCTTGGACCCAGGCTTCGACCTTCGGGTCGGTCCCGTCCTCGAGCCATCGGTACGGATCGGCGACGCGCGTTCCGAAGAGCACGTCGCCGGCCGTCGTGTCCGCGTGGTTGTCGGGGTAGGGCAGGACCTTCTTCACGGGCTCGTCCGGGTTGGAGGGGGAGGGGGCCGCGCTGGGGGCGGCGCTCGCGCGGGTCGCGAGCTCGAGGGGAGCGGCGGGGACGCCGCCGCAGCCCGCGAGCAGCGCGACTGGGAGCGCGCGCACGAGCGCTCTTCGGAGGCTGGCTTTCACGGCGGCAGCAGAACCTCGCCGTGCCGGGCGCGCAAGAGCGCCGTGCGCGCCGCGATTCGAACGCGCGATCAGGACGCGGCGCGGAGGAAGAAGTAGATCGCGACGCCGGTGACCGAGACGTAGAGCCAGAGCGGCAACGCCACCTTCACGATCTTGCGATGTCGGTCGAAGCTCCGCCGCAGGGCGAAGAAGAACGCGGCGAGCACGAGCGGCAGCGTCACGGCGGAGAGCGCGATGTGTGAGATCAGGATGCTGAAGTAGATGGGTCGCAAGACGCCGGTGCCCGGGTACTTCGTGTCGCCGTGCACGTAGTGGTAGACCAGGTAGCCCACGAGGAAGAGCGCCGACGAGAAGAACGCGCCGACCATGAAGTACTTGTGCTGGTCGGGCCGCCTGCGCTTGATCGCGACGAAGCCCCCGACGATGAGCGCGGCCGAGACGGCGTTGAGCGACGCGTTGACCGCGGGCATGAACGAGAGCGCGCCCGCGTCGTGCTGGCCTCCACGCAGGACCAGGATCCACGCGAGGAGCGCGAGCGCCGCGGCACAGAGCACCGCGTTGAAGACGTAGAAGCCGCGATCGGAGAGGCGAGGGAGGACGGCGGGGGCGGTGTTCATCGGCGGATCGACTCGGGCAAGCGGGCTCGCCGCTCGATGTGGGCCAGCCCGCGCCGGATGGCAAGTCCCCACCACCGGATTGGCCTCTTGAGGTAAGTTCCCTAGCCATGCCCTTCAAGAACGTCAGCAGCGTGCGCCAGGTCGCGACCCTCGAAGGCGAGGTGACCGGCGGGTCCTTTCACCGAGGCCTCAGTACGGTGATCATGGCCGCGACGAACCCGGTCCAGGTCGCGCTCCTCCCGACCAGCGGCGTGAACCCGAAGATCCAGAGCGTGTCGCTCGACGAGGTCAGCGACATCGCCCTCTTGAACCGCGACATGGCCGTGGTCCGCAGCGCCGACACGGTGTGGGGGCTGCTCGACCTCGCCCACAAGCCGAAGGTCGAAGAGGTCGGTCGCGACTGCAAGCTGCTCGCGGCGAAGCCCGCGGGCGGGACGGCGCTCGGCCTCAAGTGGGACGGCAGCGCCGAGGAGTTCGCGCCGGGCAAGAACGACGTCGCCGTCCGCTCCTTTCCGCTCCGCGGCGACACGCGCGCCGCCGACGTCGGGGACACGGAGTGCTACGCGGTCGTCGACGGCGGCGAGGGCGAGTTCCGCATTCACCCGGGGAGCACGCCCGAGCAAGGCTCGGTCGCCAAGGTCGCGCTGCCCGCCGGCGCGAAGAACCTCGATCGCGTGCGCGGCGGCAAGTTCCTCAGCGCGATCTACAAGAAGAACCACCCCAACGTCTGCATCGTGCGGCGCGCTGGAAATCGACTCGACACGAAGATGCTGCGGCTCGACTGGGCGCCGACGGACGTCGCCGTCGTCGAGACGACGATGATCGTGTCGACCAGCGACGGTCGCGTCGTGCTCTTCGACTCCGACGCGCTCGAGAAGGCGACGCCCTCGCTCATCGAGGCGAAGCACGAGCTGCGGCTCAACTGCCAAGGCGAGCCGCGCGTGCTCGTCGTCGCGGGCGGCGCGCTCTACGTCGGGACCTCGTCCGGCGAGGTGTATCAGGGCGCGATCGTCCGCAAGCAAGCGACCTGAGGCGCTCGCGCCTCGGCGCACGATTCGCGGCGCTCGCGTCTCGGCGCAGGATCGGTGGCGCTCGCGCCTCAGCGCACGACCACGAGGCGCCCGTCGATCCGCGCGAGCGACACGGGGTACATCGCCTCGGCCCAATGGTCCGGCTCGACCTCTTGCCGGAGCCGGATCGAGGGCGCGTAGTCGTCGTCGATGCACTCGATCATCCGCCCGCCCGCGACGAGGCGAAAGGCGTGGCGCCCTGGAGAGAGGGGCGCGCGCCGACGCGGATCGCTCGCGAGCTCGACGATCCACGCCGCGTGGTTGCGACGGTCCTGCGCGTCGTCCTGTCCGGGGTAGGCGCGATCCATCTCGCGCCACTTTCGATCGATCAGCGACAGGACCCGCTGCGGGTCGCCGCTGAAGAGCGCTTCGTGGAGCTCCGAAACGACCTGGGCCGCCTCCTTCCGCGTTCCTTCGTCGAGGACGAGCTCGGGGGCGCTCTGCCACGCCCACGGCCCGAACGAGCCCTCGACGTCGACGGAGAGGGTGAGGACGCGCGGCGCCTCTTCGCCATCGTCCTTGTCGCCGCGATACTCGATCGACGCGAGCACGCGGCCGTTCTCCGGCGCGCCGATGACGCCGATCGGATAGGCCACGAGCCGACCGATCGCGACGGCGCCCCCGTCGGCCTTCTGCCTCCGCTTCGTGCGGTACTCGTTCGGCTTGCCCTCGACGTCGACCCACAGCTCGAGGGTGTTCTTCCCCGTCACGAGGCTGTGCTGGACCGGGACGGAGACCTCGAACGTGGGGCGTCGCTCGTGGAGGCCCGGGATCGGGATGCCATTGACGCACAGCTCTCCCGAGCAGCCGGTGAGCTCGAGCTCGGCGTGGATCTGGATCATGGTGTCGCTCGCGCCCTCTCTGCGCGGAGGCTCGGCGCGCTCACGTCAGTCGCAGGTTGTTCTCGGCGTGGAACAGCTGGCGGGCCTCGAAGATCTTGTGCAGCGAGACGTTCGCCTGGCCCGTCTTGATGTTCGTCGAATAGATGTACCAACCGGTCTCGAGCGAGCGCACGTTGACCGAGTATTTGACCTCGCCCTTCATGAACTTCCACTCCATGCGTCCGTCGACGGCGATGCCGGATTCGATGCCGATCTCCTTCTTCCAGCTGAGCCAGGCGACCTTCACCTCGACGGTCGCCCGGAGGTTGCATGTCGTCGTGCCGGTCAGCTGCTGCGTGAGCATGTCGGCGTCCTTGCCGTTCATCGCGTAGGAGCCGATGACCACGTCGATGAACGTCTGCCAGGCGACCTCGACGCCGAGGGAGCCGGCCACGCGCGCCTCGGCGCGCCCCAGCGCGCCGCCGTCGATGAGGATCCCGAAGCTCGCCTCGACCTTGAACGTGATGAGCGAGATCTTCGTCTCGAAATGCAGCTTGTGCAGGAGGGGCGCGTAACGCTCTTTCAGCGCCGCCGGCATGGGCTGCGAGCTGTCGACGCCGGTGTGGGCCCAGCCGAGGAAGATGTCGCCCGAGAGGAAGCCGATCTCGAACGTGATCTTGAACCCCATTTGGGGCATCTTCTTCATCAGGTCGAGGACCGAGATCAGCGCGTTCTTGATCATCTTCACTTTGGCGACGAAGTCGCGGAAGAAGATCTCGAGCTTGTCTCGGAACGTGAGTAGGTCGCCGAACGCCTCTTTGAAGGCCTTGTCGATCGCGCTCTTGCGCGCGCGCTCGTCCTTCCAATGCTTGTATTTCTCTTTGGCGTTCTCGTAGGCCTTCTGCTTGGCCTCGACCTCCTCCTTCGCCTTGTCGTACGTCTCCTTGATCTGGAATTCGAGCTCGTTGAACTTGAAGTAGAGCGCGAACTCGTCCTCCGGGGTCTCGTCGAAGACCGCGACGCCCTTGAAACCGGTTTTGTTGGACTCCGTGTTGATGCGCGTGCGGTGCTCGCCGTTGACCGATTGAGAGGCGTATTTGTCGGAGCCGATCCCGATCGTGCGCTCGCTCGAGTGCGTGATCTTCTTGACCGGCGGGACCTTCAAACCGATCGCCGCGTTGATGTCGCGGAAGACGCGGACCAGGGCGTTGAGCGACTGGGTGCCCGCCTCCGTCGGCGTGTGCACGCCGCACGACTCCACGACGAACTCGATGTCCATCGACGCGTTGGCGTGCCAAATCCACATGATGAGGCGGAAGAGGGCGCCGATCGCGTTGTCGCCCCCGGCGAGATCGCTCTTGAAGGTAGGGGCCGTGACCTCCTTCACCGCGATCTTCTTGATCCCGGGCTTCCACTCGGCCTCCTCGACCCGCATCTTCTCTTCTTTGCCCGCGGGGGCCGGCTCGAATTCGTATTTGGTCGCGGGGGCCTCGTTGAACGGCTTCATGCGGATGAGCGCGTGCTTGGCGACGCCGCACTCGCCCTCGACCTCCGCCTCGACCTCGATTTCGGCGACGTTGTCGAC
>CAYYKK010000356.1:0-7078 GCA_964467935.1 uncultured Polyangiaceae bacterium | reverse complement strand
CTCGGCCTGCCCTTCATCGAGCTCGACGAGCGCATCGCGCAGCGCGCCGGGATGGGCGTGGGGGAGATCTTCGATCTCCACGGCGCGGGATACCATCGCAAGCTCGAGCGCGCCGAGATCGAGCGGATCATCGGCAGCGGCGAGAGCGCCATCGTCGCGACCGCCGGGAGCTTGGTGACCGACCACGCGACGTACGACCTCGTGCTGCGCAGGACGACGACGGTGTGGATCAAGGCCGCCGCGCGAGAGCACCACGATCGCGTCGTCGCGCAGGGAGATCTCCGACCGATCGAGAACCGCAAGGACGCGATGAACGAGCTGCGCGCGATCCTGCGTGCGCGCCGAGCGCTCTACGAGCGCGCGCCCCACGCCATCGACACGTCGCGGCTCGGCGTCGATCGCGCCGTCGGCGCGCTGGTGAAGATCGTCCGCGACCTCTGGCGCCTCGGGCCGGTCGCGCCGACGAGGGATCGCGGCGACGGCGCGGGAACGACGTCGAACGGCACGACGCGTCGCGCGGCCGAAAGCGCGGCGAGGCGCGCGGTCCGATCCTAGAGAGCTGTCGCTCTCGTTCCGCGTCTGGTAGACGAGGGGGCTTCGGTCGCTCATGGCTCGGTTGAAGATCCTGTTCACGGTCTCGGAGTGCTTCCCGTTCGCGAAGACGGGCGGCCTCGGCGACGTGGCGGGCGCGCTGCCCCTGGCGCTCAAGGCGCGCGGGCACGACGTGCGCGTGGTGATGCCCCGCTACACGAGCACGAGGCGGTTCCCTTCGACGCGGCTCACGGGTCCGCTCGGCATCCCGATGGGCTGGGGCTCGGAGTGGGTCGGCGTGCACCGCGCGAACCTCACGAGCGAGAGCGCGGCCGGGACCGAGGTGCCGCTCTACCTGCTCGAGCACAACGGGTTCTTCGATCGCGACGGCGTCTACGGCGACAAGGCGGGCGGCTTCGGCGACAACCTCGAGCGCTACGGCCTGCTCTCGCGCGGCACGCTCGAGCTCTGTCGCTACCTGGGCTTCGAGCCCGACGTGATCCACGCGCACGACTGGCCCACGTCGCTCGTGCCGGTCTATCTCGACACGGTCGAACGCGGCAGCGAGCTCGAGCACGTGGCGAGCGTCCTCACGATCCACAACATGGCCTACCAAGGATGGCACGCGGGCGGCGACAGCTGGAAGGTCGGCATCTCACGTGAAGACGCCGGCCGCCTCGGTCTCACCATGCACGGCAGCCTGAACTTGCTGCAGGGCGGCATCCATCACGCGACGATCGTCTCGACGGTGTCGCCGAAATATGCGCGCGAGATCCAGACGCCCGAGGGCGGCGAGGGGCTCGACGGGCTGCTCCGCGCGCGCGGCGGAGACGTGCTCGGCGTGCTCAACGGGATCGACGAGCACGCGTGGGATCCCGCGAACGACAAGCACACGGCGGCGCCGTTCTCGGTGCACGATCTGCGCGGCAAAGCCGCGTGCAAGGCCGCGCTCCAGCGGGAGCTCGGCCTCGCGGAGCGGAGCGACGTGCCGCTCATCGGGCTCGTGAGCCGCCTCGTCGGACAGAAGGGCATCGACGTGTTCGCCGAGGCGCTGCCGCGCATCCTCGCGACGGGCGCGCAGGTCGTCGTGCTCGGCTCGGGCGAAGGCTGGGCGGAGAGCTCGTTCGGCGCGCTCTCGCACGCCTCGGAGAGCTTCCGCGCGTGGCTCGGCATGAACGAGGGGCTCGCGCACCGCATCGAGGCAGGCGCCGATCTGTTCCTGATGCCATCGCGATACGAGCCCTGCGGGCTCAACCAGATGTACAGCCAGCGCTACGGCACGCTGCCGGTGGTGCGCGCCGTCGGCGGGCTCGACGACACCGTCGACAACGGCGTCACGGGCTTCAAGTTCCAGGACCTCACGGCCGACGCGCTCGCGAACACCGTCGCCTGGGCGATCTCGACCTACCGCGACGACCCGGCGCGTTTCCGCGCGATGCAGCAGCGCTCGATGCTGAAGCCGCTCGGCTGGGGGCACGCAGCGCGGCAATACGAGGCGCTCTACCGGCTCGCGATCGGCAAACGGCGAGGCCGGTTCTAGATCGAACGACCTCGCCGTCTGCGCGGCGTCACTGCTGCGCGGGCGCCGGCAGCCCGGGGTGACCCTCGGGCATGCGGTGCGGGCCTTGGAAGGCGGGCGCGCCCTCCTTCTCGGCGAGGAGCCTCGTGACGCCGCGGTTCGACCCCTCGAGGACGCGCGTGAAGTACGTCGTGAGAGCGACCATGTCGGCGGGCTCGGGCGCCTTGAAATCGGGCTTCGCGACGATGTCCTGCGCCTGCTTGATCATGATCTCGATCGACGGGACGACGATGCGCACGAAGGGATCGTTCGCGTCCTTGTGATCTTCTCCGTACTTCTTGAGGGCGTCGTTGGCCTGGCCGAGCTTGTCGAGCGCGGCCTTGACCTTCGCGACGTCGACCTTGTCGGCCTGGAGCTCGACGTAGACGTCGCGCGCCGCGTCGGTCGCGGCGAACGAGAGCTTCTGCGACTCGGGCCAGCTCTGCCTGTCGTACGGGTTCTTCTGCTCGAAGTCCGCCAGGCCCTTCTCGAGCTTCTTCTGCATCTCGTCGAGCTTCTTGAAGCCCTCGACGATCTTGCCGTGGAGCTCCTTGCCTTTTGCGAAGTCGTCGCTCTTGTAGTCTTCCTTCTGATAATACATGTTTGCAGTACTCAGATCCTTCGAGAGCTGCACGACCCAGGGCGCGTACTCGGCGAGCGCGCCGTCGAGCTCGGGGGACTCGGGCGCCTTGATGCCCGCGGCCACGGTGCACGACCTCGCGAAGCGGTCGTAGGGGATCGAGTGGAGGCGTCGCTCCATGCCGGCCGCCTTGGCGCGGTCCTCCGGGGTCATGCCGCCGGCGGGGGTGGTGCTCGAGCCGGGCTTCGCCGAGGCGAGCGCGACGGGCGCCGCGGAGGCCTTCGGCGGTGGCGCCTTGGCGGACGCCGCGGGGGCGGCGACCGAGGGATGCGGGGCCGAGGTGGACGGCGCGGCCGAGCCGACGGGCGACGGGCCCTTCGGGCCAGGGGGCGCGTCGATGGACGGCGATCCGAACTCGGGGAGCTTGTTCGCGCTCGGCTCGGCGCCCCCGAGGCTGCCGAGGTAGGCGGCGCGTGCCTGGCGCAGCGACAGCGTGCCGTAGTAGCAGGCCTCGGCGCGGTAGGCCTTCGAGATGAGGGGATCGATCTTCACCTGTGGCGCGATGTTCGCCATGCGATTCGGCTGCGGGAGCTGGGTCGTGCCGGAGGGCTCGGGGTTCGCCCCGCCCTGAGGCGCGTCTTTGCAGCCGGTGGAGCCCAACGCTCCGAGGAGCGCGAGAGGAAGCAAGGACCGCTGGATGAGGGACATGACCATCTCCTGGGGCGCTCGAGACGCCGAGAAACGCGCCGCATGAATGCATGGCCTCGGGCCACATGCAAGGAGGTCGCGAGTGGGCCTACGGCGCGGAGCCGAACCGGACCTCCCCTCAAGGAACTGACCTTCCCGACCATTCCAGGGTAGACTCCGTTCGGTTCGATGAGTGAGCTTCCGCAGCAGAGCCATGGCTCGCCTCAGGGAGCAGGCGGATTTCCGCCGGCGCCGCCGTTGTCCCGCGACAACCCCGGCCAGCTCATCCCGGCGCGGCCCGGATTTCTGCCGGGCGCCCTGCCTCCGCGCGCCGCCGCGGGCCACCGTGGGACGGTGCGGGGCACGGTCCCGGCGAGCGCAGCGCAGCAGTCGGGGCTCTTGAACGGCCTGCCGTTCGGGATGGGCGCTCCCGCGGCGGGAGCCGTCCCGGTCGCCCCGACCCCGGTGCCGATCTCTTCGCCCGCCGAACCCCCGGCGTTCGTCTCGCCGTCCGGCCCCGCGCCGGCGCCGGTTCCGCCGGGATCCGTGCAGGGCGGCATCGTCTCGGAGACCCCTCCCGCCGTCGCCGCCTCGGCCGCGCCGCCCGCCGTCGTGCAGCCTCCAGCCGTCGTGCAGCCTCCTGCGGTCGTGCACGTCCCGGCCATCGTACAGCCCCCGGCCGTCGTGCAGCCTGCGATGGTGGTACCGACACCGGGCGCCATCGCCGCGCCGCCGATGGTGGGTGGGCCCAACGCGCCGATGGTGACGCCGGTGATGGGCGTCGCCTCGGTGCCCGAGGCGCGTCCGAGCGACCCCGAGCCGCCGCCGCGCGTCGGCGAGGTCGGAGCGACACCGCCCCCTCGCGTCGTGGACGCGGTGGCTCCCCCGCCTCCAGCGCCGAGCGGCGCGCCGGACGCGGATCCGGCCCGCGCAGGCGGGGAGCCCGCCGACGGCTCGAGCCCTTGGATGCGCGAGAAGGCGCTGCCGCCGCCGCCCGTCTTCACCTCGACGCCGGCGTTGGAGGTGAAGCAGGGGCCGCCCGTCCCGCAGGCCAAGTCGGCGAGCAAGGCGCCGATCATCGGTGTCCTGGTCGTGCTGCTCCTCGCGGGCGTCGGCTTCGCCGCTTTTCACTTTCGCGCCCAGCTCGCGGGCGAGGGGAAGAAGAAGGGCGACGCCGACGAGGGCGCGCTCAAGGTCGAGGCGCCGAGCGGCACGGAGAAGACCGACGACACCGCGCCGGCGGCCACCACGAGCGCGCGACCCCCGCCCCAGCTCGCGTCGGGGATCCCGCAGCCGGCGCCGATCCCGCAACCGCATCCCCTGCCCAACGCGACGCCCCTTCCGTCGCCGACACCCACGCCCACCCCCAAACCGACCGCGAAGCCCGCGAGCACGGGGAAGTTCGACCCGCAGGGGATCTGACCCGCACCGCGTCGTCTCCTCGGCGGCTCGGGTGAGGATTCGGGGCGCGGCGCCTCACCCGCCGCCGAGTCGAGCCGGCTGGCCGGAGAGCGGCGAGGGCTTTCCGCTGGTGGGCCCGTGGAAATACGGACAGCGTCTGGGCCCGCGCTCGCGGGGGGACGGGTCCGCTTCGACGCTCGTGGGGAGACCGGAAACGTGAGGCGCGGGTCGTCGCCTTTCTTCCCTTTCGCGCCCACCGTGGCATCCTAGAGTCTGAGGTTTCTCAGCCTCAGCAACTCGCGCGAGGTGGGGTCGACAACGTGCAACGAAGCGGTCTGCAAGCGGTCGGGCTCACCGAGCTGACCATCGAGGACGAGGCGTCCTTTCGCCACGTGGGCCTGTTCGCGGATCTGCGGGAGGTCCTCACGCGGGACCGCTACGAGTTCCTCGTTCCACGCGAGCCGGGCGCTCTCTCGTGGGACCGCGCGCTGTTCCTGAACCTCTCGTTCTGGGAGGACGGCGAGGCGCACGACGTGCTCACCGACACCGATCTGCCGGCCGACGTCCTCATGCACGTCGCCTGGCATCACCTGTCGCACCGCTTCCTCGCGCCATCGCCGGAGGCCGAGGTGCTCGGCGAAGCCATCGCGAGCGCCTTCGACCTCTACCTCGTGGGGAGGCTCCTCGGCCACGCCCCCGACTCGACGTTCCTCGCGACGCAAGTGCCGCGGATGGGCGAGGTCGCCGAGGCAGCGGGGCTCGAGGAAGAAGACTTCGAGAGGCTGCTCGGCGAGATCGCGGAGGACCCGGACCGGGCCTTCGAGGATCTGCGATCGCTCCTCTTCGAGGCCACGACGCGGCTCTACCGGGTCGAGAGCACGCGCGAGGCGTTCGATGTCTTGAGGTCGTTCGACGAGCATCGCCTCGCGCCGATCCTCCATCACTACGAACTGTCGACCTGGGTCACGCGTACTCGGTCGTCGGCCACGGGCGGTCGCGCCCCCGAGACCCGGGGTGGCGCGGACGCGACGCGTGTCCACACTTCGCTCTCGCGTGCGGAGAGCTCCGTGGCCTGGCTCGAGCGCGAGTGGGTGCGACCCGCCCTCGAGGAGAAGGGCCAGCCCCGATCGAGCGCGACAGAGGTGGAGTGATGTCAGAACGAGACCAACCGACGGACCACGACGATCGCATGGACGAGGCGGAGCCCGTGTCGCTGCGTGACATCGAGATGATCTTCGCGCCGGGCAAGCCCCCGCCGCTGCGCAAGGACCCCGACGGCGACAAGCCCGCGGAGGCGAAGCGAGAGCTGCCGAAGCCGCCCAAGCCCCCGCGGAAGGCCGCGACCCCGCCCGACATCGGGACGGGGGATCTCGCGGCGTTCGCGGCGATGGGCTCGATCCCGCCGCCGCCCGATCCGCCGGCCGCCGCGGAGGCGCCGAAGCGCGCCGAGGTCGCGACCGACGCCCCACCGCCGCCGTCGGAGGGCAAGCGGCGCGCGCGCGTCGTGCCGAAGCTGCGCAAGCCGCTGGCGATCCCGTTCGAGACCCCGAAGCCCCCGCCCGTGGTGGCGGTCGACGGCGCGGAGAGCGCGTCGGACGCGCGGCTGCAGGACCTCCGAGAGCTCTCGGAGTCGCACCCGCCTCCGCCGCCGCGCGCCGTCGATCGACTCGACCCCGACGACGTGCTCGGCCTCCGCAACGAAGCCCTCGACGACGCGCTCCACGCACCGCACATCCCGCCCGATCTCGCGCGGATGGTGGAGACGGGCGATCGCGGCAAGGTGCACGAGCACCCCCCTCCTCCGAGACCCAAAAACAAGACCAACTCCGATGCGGTTGCATCGGCGGTGACGGCTCCGCCCGGCGAGCCCACGAAGAAGAAGAGCAAGAAGGGCCCGGCCTCGAAGCGCAATCCGAAGACCGGCTCGCTCGCGCCCTCGGCGACGCGCACCTCGCGGCCTCCGTCGAAGGAGTCGCGGCCGCCGACCGCCGCGCCGGCGAAGGAGGAGCCGTCGTCGCGGACGCCGCTCTACGTGCTCCTCGCCGCGGCGCTCCTCGGCGGCGGATACCTGGTGCTGCGCGGTGGCGCGTCGAGCGAGCCGCCGAAGCGCGAGCAAGCGGCGGCCCCCGCACCGACGACCCCCGCGCCGACGACGCCGACGGAGACCAAGCCCGCGGCCGCGACGCCACCGCCGGAGACCGCCGCGCCCGCAGAGACGGCGGCACCGGCCGAGACCGCCGCGCCCGTCGCCACGGCGACCGCGACGGCGCCGGCGCTCTTCGGCAAGCTCCCCACGCCGACCGAGACGGCGCAGCCGACGC
>CAYYKK010000355.1:0-7103 GCA_964467935.1 uncultured Polyangiaceae bacterium | reverse complement strand
GGAGGCACCGGCGTCTTCGTCGAGGGAACCGGCGGCGGCGGCGCCGCGACGCCTAGGAGCGTGGCCGTGCCGGGCTTCGGCGGCGGCGGCGCCGCAGCGGGCTTCGCCGTGGAAGGGGGAGGCGGAAGGGCGGAGCCTCCGCGACCCGACTTCTTCGCCAAGCCCTCGAACACATCCAGGTCGCTCCCACCCTTTTCTTCAGCCATGACGTGGCGCTCCTCCAACTTCGGGGCCTTCCCCGAAAACCCGCTCTGAGATCCAGGGGTCCCCGTGCCCGACGAGGGTTCCTCTAGCATTTCGTGGCTGCGGGCTCGACTACCCGTTGCCTCTTCCGTCATCGAGTCGCGCTCGACGTCGGGAATCGATGCCCGCTGGGCCCCCTCTCTCGCCGAGGCGGGCGAGTCGGGGGGAAACAGCGTGGCCATGAAGTCGGCGACCACGCGGGCACCCGCCGGGAGGGCGTGACTTCGTGCGAAGCCCGTCAAGGCCTCCAAAAACTGCGGCGCGTGATCGTACCTCTCGGCGCGCGAATGCGCGAGCACCTTGACGAGGATCGCGTCGAGTTCTTCCGGAAGGTCCGGCGCGAGCGCGCGAGGTCTCGGGAAGTCTCCCTTGGCGATCTCGAGCATGACGTCGGCCGGCTTGCGGCTGCCGTAGAGCGGCTTGCCGGTGCACAGCTCGAAGAGGACCGCGCCGACCGAGTAGAGATCCGTGCGCTCGTCGAGCTCGTGGCCGAGGACCTGCTCGGGCGACATGTAGCGCGCGGTCCCCTTCACCTGCCCCGCCCCGGTGCGCTTGGTCGTGCGCCCGACGACGTGGGCGATCCCGAAGTCGGTGAGCTTGACGGAGCCGTCGAAGCCCACGAGCACGTTCGAGGGCGCCACGTCTCGGTGCACGAGCCCCCTCGCCCCGCCGCGTGGAGCGTGCGCGTACGAGAGCCCTTCGACGAGCTTCGTCGCGATCGCGATGGCGACGGGGAGCGGAAGCGGCCTCTTCGACGTGCGCGCCTTCTCGAGCACCGAGCGCAGGTCGCGCCCGAGCACGAGCTCGTACACGATGAAATGCGTTCCACTCCCCGCGCCGTGATCGAGCACGCGAACGATCGACGGGTGGTCGAGCTTCTTCGCGAGCTCGGCCTCGGCCTCGAGCGCGAAGACGGTCTCGGGATCGAGCGCCGCCGCCGGGAAGAGCCTCTTCAGCGCGACGAAGCGGGCGCCGGCCACGTCCCGGTGATCGGCCCGCTCCGCGCAGAAGACCTCGGCGAGTGCGCCGACGCCCAGGCGATCGTGGAGTTGATAAGGGCCGATGGACTGCGGGCTCACGACGGTCGGCCCTCCTACCACATCCCACACCGACGGAGGAGCCTTCTCGTGCGACGCAGCGCGGCGTCAATCCCGCGGGCCTACTCGTGTTTCTTGAAGTAGCGGACCCGCTGCTGCTGGAGCGGGTACCACACGTCCTTGGAGACGATCGGCGTGTCTTCGAAGAAGCGCTTGCCCGAAGGAGCGTCGGCGCGCATGAGGCGAACCGATGCTTTGCCGGACGGCGGGTGAATCGCCTCCCCCGCGAGCGAGGTCGACCCGCCGAGCGCGAGCGGCAGGGGCTTGTCGAGCGTCAACACTTGCGAATAGCCGAGCTTCTGGAGCAGCTCGCGCGCCGGCTTCAGATCGGCCTTCGGTCCCGGAGCCTCGACGTAGAGGAGCATGCCGCTCTCGTCGTTGACGCCGACGATCGCGGCGCCCTCGGTCGCGTCGGGATCGCCGCCGGCGAGGCGCGCCGCTCCCTTCACCGGCTCTGCCTCGCCGATCGAGAAAGAGCGCGACGCGAGCCAGAGCGAGGCCTTCGACTTGTCTTCGGGGCCGCCCACGACCATCACGGTCTTGTCGTCCGGGTCCTTCGCGCCGGCGACGGCGATGGTGCGCGGGTCCACCTCGAGCACGCGGAAGACCGCCGCCGCGTCGGCCTTCTGGAGATGGAGCTCGGTCGTGGCGAGCGCGTACGGGAAGCCGTGCTGCGGCAGGCCCTTCACCTTCCAGAGGCCGTCGCCATCCTTCTGGCCTTCGACGACGATGTTCTCGCCGGGGAGCACGTGGCGGAGGGTCAGGTAGAAGTAGTCGCGCGCCTCGCGCTTGATGTAGCGAGGGAAGTTCATGAGCCCCATGCCGCGGATGAGGCGGCGCGCGCGGAAGCTCCAACCCTCCATCTCGGGCACGCTGCCCTCGGCCTCCCAGTCGCGCTGCAGCGGCCGATCGAGCGCGGGCAGCTCCGCGTCGGGCGCGACCTTGTAGAACTCGAGGCCCGAGTGGCCGGCGTTCATGTCGAGCGCGATGCCGTAGGAGCAGCGCGCTTGGATCATCGACTGGGCGAGCGCCTCGGGGCTCAGATCGGCGCCGTAGAAGTAGCCGACGAAGCCCTCTTTCGTAAGACAGATACCGCTGCGTACCGTATGCGTCTTGTCCTCGGCGCCCGGGACGGTGCCGCCCCACCAGGTGCGGTTGAACGGGTTGAATTTCTCGTCCTGGACCATGACCGTCATGTTCTGCCGGTAGGAGAGGACCGTGTCCGGCACCTCCGCCGAGTCGGGCCAGGTGCCGAACGCCGTCGAGCCGTCGCGCAGCTCGGCGACGGTGGCCGCGTAGGGCTTCGGGGGCAGGTAGACGACGCCGTCGGCCATCATGCCGTATTCGCCGTGCAGCGCTTGGAAGCCGGCGTTCGAGGCGGCGACGACGCGCTTCATCACGTCGGGCGTTCGAGGAATGAGCCCCGGGCCCGCCTTGCCGGTCGCGCTCTTCGGCTCGACCGTGCCCGCCATCATGTGGAGCTCGACCTGACGCGGATCCCAGAGCGCGATGTAGACGCGCGTCGCCTTGCGCGTCGGATCGGTGCGGATGAACGTCGTGATGAACGTCGCGGGCAGGTTCGGCTGCTGTCGGAAGAAGGCGGCGTCGTCCTTCGCGTTCCACTCGCCCTCGCCGGGGAGCTCGGGCGTGACCATCGGCTTGAGCGGCGGAGGCGGCCAGCCGATCTCGGGGTCCACCGGGATCACCTTCTTCGGCGCGTCGAGCTCGTTCTCACCGAGGTCCTCCGCGATGCCGGCCGCGCCGGTGTCGTTCGTCAGCGTCTCTTTGTTGCGGTCGATGAAGTCCTTCGCCGTGAAGGCGTACTGCTTGATCGCCTGCATGCTCTCGTCGCCGATCACGGCGCGGACGCGATCGACCGACCACGTCGTGAGGTTGCCGGGGCGGGCGAGCTCGTTGGTCTCGACGGTGACCCACGCCTCCTTCTGCGAGAGCGCCGCGCTGACGGCGGCGTAGCGAGCGCGACGCCCGTCCGACTCGATGTCGAGCGTGTCGCCGTCGAACGCGAGGTGCACCTCGCCCTTCGTCTCGCCGGAGAGCGTGAGCGTGCGCTTGTCGACGCCGCGGAGCTGGCCGGTGTCTTGGAGGTTCGTGAGCGCGTTCTGGGCCCGCTCGACGAGGGGCCATCCGGTCGGCTGTTGGCCGTGGAAGTCGAGCACGATCACGGTGTCGGGCGAGCCGGGCACGAGGCTCTTCGAGACGAAGGCCGCGCGCTCGCCGGAGACGACGGGGACCGACTCCTGCGCGCCGATCGTGTCGCTGAGGTTGTAGTCACCGAGCACGTCCACGAGGACGCCGTTCGGCGCGACGCGCGTCTCGACGAGGTAGAGCTCCGATGGATCGCTCCCGCTCGACGCGACGACGAGGGCGCGCGCGCGGGAGGTCGCCGCGCCGATCGCGCCGCGCGGGAGGTCGAGGAACACCACGCCGTCCGGCTCGACGGTGAGCCCACGGGCCCCGAGGATCTCGGCGAGCGCGGCGCGGCGATGGGTCGCCTTCGGGTGGGGCTCGCGCGCGGACGCGACGACGGCTGCGGCGAGCCCGAGCCCGAAGACGCCGTAGCGTTTGAGGAGCGACCCACGCGACGCGCCCTCGGTGGCGCTGGGCAGACTGGGCAGGTGGGGGATCGTGGTCGTCATGCTCGCCGTACCGGCCCGGGTGCAAGCGGCGGGCGAGCGCGGAGCTGTCCTAACGCTCTCGGCGCGCCCGCTCTGCCCGATCGCGTCCCGTCGCCGACGGGCCTAGCACCGTTGCGCGCAAAATCCCACCTTTTGCCCGGGCCGACGGGGACGCTACACCTGGGTCATGCAAGAGGCGTCCAAGAAGGTCCTCGACGTCGCGGAGGTCGAGCGGATCGCGGCGCTCGCGCACCTCGCGCTCGGCGCGGAAGAGAAGGCCTCGATGGCCGCCGAGCTCGGCAAGATCCTGTCGTTCGTGGAGCGCCTCTCGGAGCTCGACGTCTCCGACGTCTCGCCGACGACCCAGGTCGATTTCGAGGGCGCGCGGTCACTTCGAGGGGACGAGCCCGGCGAGGAGCTGTCGAGGGAGCGGGCGCTCGCCGAGGCGCCCAAGGTCTCCGACGGAGGCTTCTCCGTGCCTGCCTTCGTGGACGAGGGGTGAGCGTGGCGACGGACCCGATCCTCGAGCTCACGGTCGCGCAGATCGCGGACGGGGTGCGGCGCGGCGAGCTGTCCGCCGAGCGCGTCGTCGAGGCTTCGCTCGCGGCGATCGACGCGCAGCGTGAGCTCGGCGCGTTCCTCACCGTCCAGCGTGACGAGGCGCGCGAGACGGCCCGGCGGATCGACGAGCGGCGGGCGCGCGGCGAGGCGCTCGGTCCGCTCGCCGGCGTGCCGATCGGCATCAAAGACGCGCTCGCGACCCGCGGCGTGCCCACGACCGCCGCCTCGAAGATCCTCTTGCGGCGGCTCGAGGGCGATCGCGCCGACCCCGAGGATGGATATCGGCCGCCTTACGACGCGACCGTGGTCGCGCGCCTCCGCGAGGCCGACGCGGTCCTCGTCGGCAAATGCAACATGGATGAATTTGCAATGGGGTCTTCGACGGAGAACAGCGCGTTCTTCCCGGCGAAGAACCCTCATGATCCGTCGCGCACGCCCGGCGGATCGTCGGGCGGCAGCGCCGTCGCGGTCGCGGCGCGCATGACGACGGCGTCCCTCGGATCGGACACCGGGGGCTCGATCCGCCAGCCCGCCGCCCTCACGGGCACGGTGGGCGTCAAGCCGACGTACGGGCGGGTCTCTCGCTACGGGCTCATCGCCTTCGCGTCGAGCCTCGATCAGGTGGGGGTGTTCGCGAACGACGTGGAGAGCTCGGCGCGGGTGCTCGAGGTGATCGCTGGGCACGATCCGCACGACGCGACGAGCTTGCCGGGGGATCTGCGCGGCGCGCTGGGCGGCGGAGCGAGCCTCGAGGGGGTCCGGATCGGCGTGCCCGCCGAGTACTTCGCCGAGGGGATCGAGCCGGGCGTCGAGGCGCGTGTTCGCGGCGCGATCGCCGCGGCGGCGGAGCGCGGCGCGATCGTCGTTCCGCTGTCGATGCCGCACACGCGCTACGCGATCGCGACGTACTACATCATCGCGACGGCCGAGGCGTCGTCGAACCTCGCGCGCTTCGACGGGGTCCGTTACGGTCTGCGCGCGGACGCGGCGTCGCTCGCCGAGCTCTACACCGAGACGCGCGAGCGCGGGTTCGGCGCGGAGGTGAAGCGGCGCATCCTGCTCGGGACGTACGTGCTGTCGGCGGGGTACTACGAGGCGTACTACCTCCGCGCGCAGAAGGTCCGGACGCTCATCCGACGCGACTTCGAGGCGGCGTTCCGCGAGGTCGACGTCGTCGCCGCGCCCACGAGCCCCACCGTCGCGTTCCCGCTCGGCGAGCGCACCCACGACCCGCTCGCGATGTACCTGGCGGACGTGTGCACCCTGCCCCCCAGCTTGGCGGGTCTACCGTCGCTCAGCGTGCCGTGCGGCACCGCGCAGGCGCCCGGGAGCGATCGCGCGCTGCCGGTCGGCCTCCAGCTCGTCGCCGCTCCGATGCGGGAGGCGCGGCTCTTCGAGGTCGCCCGCGGATTCGAGGCGGCCCTTCGTGAGAGCGTCTGAGGGCGGGGCCATGCCTCTGGAGGCGTACCAGGCGCGCGAGGTCTCGCAGGGCGACGAGGCGGGGCTCGCGGCGCTGTTCGAGGCCGCGCACTCGGCCTGCCATTGTCGCTACTGGCACTTCGAAGGAGACAAGAACGACTGGCTCGCGCGGTGCGCCACCGCGCCGCAGACCAATCGCGACGAGCTGTCGCACGCGCTCGCCTCGCGGAGCGACGAGGCGTGGGGCGTGGTCGCGACGGACGCCGACGGAGCGGTGGTCGGGTGGCTCAAGGTCTCCCCGGCCGCCGCCGTGCCCAAGATCTTCGAGCAGCGCTACTACCGCGCCCTGCCCTGTTTTCAGGGTGATCGCGAGGGCGTGTTCGTGATCGGATGCCTGCTCGTCCACCCGTCGCACCGACGCCGCGGCCTCTCGCTCGCGCTCGTCCGCGCGGCGCTCGCGCTCGCGGAAGCGAGGGGGGCGCGCGCCGTCGAAGCGCTGCCGCGACGCACCGAGTGGTCGGTCGGCGACGAGGAGCTCTGGATGGGGCCGCTCTCGGTCTATCAGTCCCTCGGCTTCGTCGAGGTGCACCAGAGCCGTCCGGGGCTCTTCACGCCCGCGGGCCCCGATCCCTATCCGGTGCTGCGGCGCGAGATCGGGGGGCGTGATGGGGGATCGTGAGCGTGCGACGGCGCCGAGCGGCGTGCTCGTCGTCGACAAGCCGGTCGGCCCGACGAGCCACGACGTCGTCTCGCGCGTGCGTCGCGCGCTCGGCACGCGCCGCGTCGGCCACGCCGGCACGCTCGACCCGATGGCCTCGGGCGTCCTCGTCGTCCTCGTCGGTGAAGGGACGAAGCTCGAGCCCTACCTGTCCTGCTCCGACAAGGCCTACGACGCGGCCATCGCGCTCGGTCGCGAGACGGACACGCTCGATCGGCTCGGCGAGACCGTCGAAGAGCGCGTGATCGACGAGGAGCTCCGCGGAGAGCTCGTCGCGCTCGCGGCCGCCTGCGCCCAGCGGGGCGCGCCGCTCTCGATCGAGGACGTCGCCGAGGTCGGCGCGACGCGGGTCTCGAGCGCGCTCTCGGCGGAGCGCCGGCGGACCGAGCAGGTGCCCCCACGCTTCTCCGCGATCAAGGTCGGCGGCCG
>CAYYKK010000354.1:0-7142 GCA_964467935.1 uncultured Polyangiaceae bacterium | reverse complement strand
CGGGCGCGATCGCGTTTCGCTTCCCGCGTCGCGCGCTCGGTCGCGCCTGTATCGAGACCGAGATGCAGGTGCTTCCCAAGCTAGAAAATCTCTTCGACGTGGAGATCCCTCGGCCTCGTCGCCTCGGCGCCCCCTCGCCGCGCTTCGACGCCCCGTTCTACGGTCACCCGCTCCTCTCGGGCACGACGGCCGATCGCGCGGCGCCGAGCGACGACGCGCGGGTGGCGCTCGCGCCCCGCATCGGTCGATTCCTGCGCGACCTGCACGCGATCGACGAGGCGCGAGCGCGCGCGATGGGCGTCGCGCTCGACGCGTTCCGGGCGAAGCCGCGCGAGTCCGCCGCGCGCGCCGTCCCGCGTCTCGCGTCGCTCGCGGCCTCGTCTTGGTCTCCTCTCGTCGCGCCGGCCGGGCGCGCGCTCGCCGGCGCTCCCGACGCCTCGCTCGCGCCACCGTGCCTCCTCCACGGCGACCTCTACGCCCGCCACTGCGTGCTCGACGAGCGCGGCGACCTCGTCGGCGTCCTCGACTGGGGCGACGTGTGCACGGGGGATCGCGCGCTCGATCTGGCGATCGCCTACTCGTTCCTGCCGCGGCGCGGACGGGCTGCGCTGTTCGACGCGTACGGGCAAGTCGACGCGGCGACGCGCGACCGCGCGCGGCTCTTCGCGATCGCTCGACACGGCGTGCAGCTCCTCGCCTACGCCCTCGACGTCGGCGACGCGCCGCTGACGCTCGAGGCGGCGCGCGCGCTCGACAACGCCCTCGATCCGGACGCGGCCTGAGGCGCGCGACGCGCTCGCTCGTCGACGAGCACCGCACGCGCTACGATCGATGGAACGATGAGCCCACCCGGCGACTTCGCGCAACGCGCGCTCCTCGCCTGCGCCGAGCGGCCGCCCTACGAGGTGAAGCCGCCTTGGTGGGAGTCGTTGCCGATCGACTTCTCGCGCGACCCGGACCCCTTCACGTTGAAGCTCGGCGAGCGCGTGCAGGTCGGCGTGGCCGCTGCGGGTGACGTCGTCCTCCGGACGCTCGGCGCGTGCCTCGTCGGCTCGCTCGCCTTGCCCGTCGGCTATCACCCGCTCGGGCTCTACCGCGGCCTCCGCGACCGGGCCTTCTACGCGGGGCTCGTGGCCGACGGCCGCTCCGATCGCTTCTTCGCGGCGCCGCCTCCGCTCGTGAAGCTCTCGCGCCGTCGCGCCCGCGTGCCGTTGTTCTCCCCCGACGACGGAGACTGCGAGGACGTGCGCTTCGAGAGCCCGTTCGTCCCCGTGAACCCGAGGATGACGCGCGCGTACCTCTCGGTGCGCGCGAACCGCTTCGCGCACGCGCGGCACTGGCGTCACCGCAAGGGGCCGCGCTCGACCGTCATCGCCATCCACGGCTTCTCCGCCGATCTCTACCACTTCAACGAGTGGTTCTTCGCCATCCCGTGGCTCTACCAGGCGGGCTTCGACGTGCTGCTCGTCACGCTGCCCTTTCACGGGATGCGACAGCCCGCGCTCTCGCCGTTCTCGGGGGCGGGGTTCTTCATGGGCGGCACGAACCGGATCAACGAGGCGTTCGCCCAAGCGGTCTTCGATCTGCGCGTCTTCATGGACACGCTCTTCGAGGAGGGCGCGCCGCAGATCGGCGTGACCGGCATGAGCCTCGGCGGCCTCACCGCGAGCCTCCTCGCCTCGGCCGACGAAAGGCTCGCGTTCGCGATCCCCAACGTCCCGGTCGTGAGCATCGCGGACCTCGTGCTCGAGTGGGAGCCGATCTCGAGCTTCGTGCGCGCGGCGCTCGGCGCGCTCGGCAAGGACGTCCGCACGGCGCGCGAGATGCTCGCGCCGTCGTCGCCTCTCGCGTACCGACCGAAGATCGCCACGGACCGCCTCTTCATCATCGGCGGCGTGGGCGACCGGCTCGCGCCACCGCGCCACGCCCGCCTCTTGTGGGACCATTGGGGGCGGCCGCGCATGCACTGGTTCCCCGGCAGCCACGTGCTGCACCTCGATCGCGGCGAATACTTCCGATCGATGCGCAGGTTCTTCAACCACATCGGCTTCGCGCCCTGAGCGAGGCCCCGGTGCCCGCGCGATCCGCCGAGCGCGCTCGTCGGCCCCGCGGCGCTCAACGCCAACGGAAGAAGCGCAGCGCGAGCACGAACGACAAGAGCCCCCAGAGGCCGAGGATCGAGAGCTCGCGCGTGATCGCGGCGACACCGACGCCGTCGAGCATGATCGCGCGCAGCGCGTCGTTGAGCGCCGTCAGCGGCAGCGCCCTCACGAAGGGCTGGGCCACGTCGGGGAACCTCGACGAGGGGAAGAACGTGCCCGACGCGATGAACATCGGGAGGCTCGCCAAGTTGATGAGGCCGCTCACCGTCTGCGTGTTCTCCGCGCGCGAGGCGACCAAGAGCCCGAGCCCCGCGAAGGAGAGCGAACCGAACGTCGCGACGGCCGCGAAGAGCGCCAGCGACCCGTGCATCGGGACGCCGAACACGAGCGTCGCGAAGCCGATGAGGATCGGCAGCTCCACGAGCAGGAAGAGCGCGCGCATCAGCACGAACGCGAGCAGGAAGTCGCTCCTCTTCATCGGCGTCGCGAGCAGGCGCTTCATCAGCTTCTTCGTGCGCATCTCGACGATGACGTAGCCCACGCCCCAGAGCCCGCCCTGCATGAGCCCCGAGCCGATGAGGCCCGGAATGAGGAAATCGATGTACCGCGAGCCCGGCTCCGAGATGCGCGCGAGGACGGGCTCGAACGCGTCGCGGCGGCCCTCCGCCCGCTGCAGCTCCGCGTCGACGATCGCGTGCGCGAGGCGGCTCTCGGGCCGCGTCGGATCGAAGCGGTAGGTCCGTGGCGGGCCGGGCACGACCACGATCGAGACGCGACCCGTCCTCAGCTGTCGACGCGCTTCCTCCGCGCTCATGGCGTGGGCGAGGACCTCGTGTCCTGCCGACAGCTCGCGCACGATCGCCTCGGCCCCGGGCGCCTGCTCGACGCCGGCGACGACCGGCTCCGGGGGGCGGTTGCGGAACGCGATGCCGAGCGCGATGGAGAGGAGGATCGGGAAGCCGAAGCTCCAGAAGAGGACGCCTGGCTCCCGATAGAAGCTCCGCCAACGCGCGAGGACGAGCTCGCGCAGCGCGCTGGGTCGATCACTCACGCAGCTGTCTCCCGGTGAGGTGGACGAACACGTCCTCGAGCGTCGCGCGGTGCGTCGAGAGGCGCGCGAGGTGCCCGCCGCGCTCCCGCACGAACGCGAGCAGGACGGGGAGGGCCTCGTGCAGCCTCTCGACGGTGATGACGAACCCGTCCGCTTCGGCGCGCGCGGTGCAAACGCCGGGGAGGGCGCCGAGCTCCTCGGCCGTGCACCCGCCATCGACCGCGAAGTCCACCACCTCGTCGCCCCCGAGCGACTGGATGAGCTCGCGCGGCGTGCCGAGCGCGATGCGCTCGCCGTGGTCGACGATGCCGACCCGGTCGCAGAGCTTCTCCGCCTCGTCCATGTAGTGCGTCGTGAGCAGGACCGTGCCGCCGCGGGACTTGAACTCGAGCACGAGATCCCAGAGGCTCCGCCGCGACTGCGGATCGAGGCCCGTCGTCGGCTCGTCGAGGAAGAGCAGGTCCGGCTCGCCCGCGAGCGCGCAGGCCACGGCGACCCGCTGCTTCTGACCGCCCGAGAGCGCCTCGTAGCGGGCGTTGCGCTTCTCCTCGAGCTGCACCTTCGCGAGGAGCGCGTCGACGCTCGCGCCCCGCGGATAGAACGAGCGGAAGAGGGCGAACGTCTCGGCGACCGTGAGCTTGTCGGTGAGCTGCGTCTCTTGGAGCGTGATGCCGATCCGCTCGCGGAGGTGTCGCTCGTCCTTCGCCCACGTCTTGCCGAACACCGTGACCTCGCCGCCGGTCGCCTCGTTGAGCCCCTCGAGGATCTCGATCGTCGTGGTCTTGCCGGCCCCGTTCGGACCGAGCAGCCCGAAGCACTCGCCGCGGCGGACCTCGAGGTCGAGCCCCCGCACCGCCTCGACGTCGCCGTAGCGCTTCACGAGGCCCCGGCAGACGATGACGGCGTCCCCTTCGCTCAAGATGAAGCCTCATACCAGTTGCGCCGGCGAGCCTCCACTCCGGCCGAGTTTTGGGTTACGCCATGGTCATGACCCAACTCAAGCTTTCGCCAGGCATCGTCACGGGACAGGCTCTCCGCGATCTCTTCGACTACTGCAAGAGCGAGCGCTGCGCCCTGCCGGCCGTGAACGTCATCGGCAGCCCCACCGCGAACGCGGCCATCGAGGCGGCGCGGCAAGCGAAGGCACCGATCATCATCCAGTACTCGCACGGCGGATCGCAGTTCAACGCCGGCAAGTTCCTCGACGCGATCCCGGGCAACAAAGAGAAGAACCAGGCGTCGATCACCGGCGCCATCGCGGGCGCGCACCACGTCCGCACGGTCGCCGAGGCGTACGGCGTGCCCGTCGTGCTGCACACCGACCACTGCGCTCGCAAGCTCCTGCCGTGGGTCGACGGCGTGCTCGCCGCGGGCGAGGCCTACTACGCGGCGAACCGCGTGCCGCTCTTCAGCTCGCACATGCTCGACCTCTCCGAGGATCCGCTCCACGAGAACCTGGAGACGAGCCGTCAGTACCTCACGCGCATGGCCAAGATCGACATGACGCTCGAGATCGAGCTCGGCGTCACCGGCGGCGAGGAGGACGGCGTCGAGCACGCCGGGATCGAGAACGCCAAGCTCTACACGCAGCCCGAGGACGTCCTCGCGGCGTACGACGCGCTCGCGCCCGTGGGCTCCTTCACCGTCGCCGCCTCGTTCGGCAACACGCACGGCGTCTACGCGCCCGGCAACGTGAAGCTCACGCCGATCATCCTGAAGAACAGCCAGGATCGCATCCAGAAGGACCGCAAGACGGGCGACAAGCCGGTGCACTTCGTCTTCCACGGCGGCTCGGGATCGACCCCCGAGGAGATCCGCGAGGCCGTCTCGTACGGCGTGGTGAAGATGAACATCGACACGGACACGCAGTGGGCCTTCACGCAGCCGATCAAGAAGTACATGGACGAGAAGAGCGCCTACCTCCAGGGCCAGCTCGGCAACCCCGAGGGACCGGACAAGCCGAACAAGAAGTACATCGACCCGCGCGCGTGGGTGCACCTCGGCGAGAAGGGGATGGTCGCGCGTCTGCTGCAGGCGTTCCACGACCTCGGCTCGTTCGGCAAGTTCGGCTGAGCAACGCGCGCCCGCGACGCGGGGAGGGGGGCGACCTTTCGATGAGGATGCGGTGTTGGGGCTCGATGGCGGCGCTCCTGGGTCTCGCGACCGCGGGCTGCGCCTCCGAGCCCCACCCGCGGCCCGCGAGCACGCCCGCGGCGGCGCCCCGCCTCCTCTCGAGCTCGCCCGCGGAGGGCGAGGGCTCCGTCGCGCGAACGGCGTGGGTGGTGCTCGAGCTCGACGGCGCGCTCGACCCGAAGGCGGAGGCAGGCTTCTCGCTCGCGTGCGCCGGCGCGGCCGTGCCCTTCACGATCGCGCGGCTCGATGGCGGTCGTCGCGCCGTCGTGAACCCATCGAAGGACCTGCCCGACGCCTCGCCCTGCGCGCTCTCGTGGCGCGGGCCGACGGGACCGACGTCGCTCCACTTCAGCACCGCGCCTCGCGGCACCCCCGCGCACGTGCTCTACGATCGAGAGAGCTCCGCGAGCTTCGCGCCGTGGCCCGACGACGCGCTCCTCGTCCCCGACGCGACCACGCGCACCGGCTCGCGCGTCGTCGCCAGCGCGGTCGGCGCCGGGGCGCGGCACGACCTCTTGAGCCGCGCGCTCACGCCCTCGCTCGCGCTCGACGGCTTCAGCCCGATCGCCCTCTTCGTCGTCGAGCTCGACGCCGCCGTCGACGCCTCCACGCTGCCGCGCACGCCGGCCGAGTCGCTCGATCCGCTCGCGACGGTCGGCCTCTTCGACCTCGATCCCTCGAGCCCCGACGCGGGCGCGCGCGTCCCGTTCGACCTCGCGATCGACGATCGCCCGAGCGCCTCCGGCGCCCCCTCTCACGTCCTGCGCGTCTTCCCCGCGCGGCCCCTGGATCCGGGGCGCTCCTACGGGTTCGTGGTGACGCGGCGCGCGCTGGTCGATCGCTCGCGGCCGCTCGATCCGAGCGCCTTCGAGCTCGCGTCGCTCACCGGCGCGGCGAAGGTCGATCCCGTCTCGACGCGCGCCGCCGACGCCGGGCGCGACGTCGTCGCGAGGCTCGAGGCCTACGCGTCGCCCCCGCTGCACATCGACGACGTCGCCCTCGCGCTCCGCATCACGACGCGCTCGCTCGACGACGTCCCTCGCGACATGCTCTCCATCCGAGCGACCCTCGACGCGTCGCCGCCGGCGGCCTTCTCCATCACGGGCGTCACCGCGGATCCGGACCCCGACGTCGCGGCGGTCGTCACCGGGACGTTCGAGGCTCCGCTCTTCATCGGCGCCGACGGTTCGCTCTCCCGCGGCGCGGACGGCGCGCCGGTCCTCGCGGGCACCGAGAGCGCGCCCTTCGCCCTCTCGCTCCCCGTCGCGGCGCTCGCCCACCCGGTCCCCGCCGTCATGTTGCAGCACGGACACGTCAGCAGCGCTGATGCGATCGTAGCCCAGATCGGAAAAGGAGAGCTCGCGCCCGTCGGCGTCGCGGGCATCGGGTTCACCGACATCATGATGCGGCGGCCTGCGCTCGTGAACACCGAGTTCGTGCTCGACGGCCTCCTCGGCGCCGGCCAAATCCCCGACTACGAGACGCAGACGTGGGCCGAGCAGATCGCGTTCCTGCGTCTCTTGCCCGTGCTCGAGGCGAGCCTCGACGTGCTGCCGCTCGGGGCGGACGGAACGCCCGCGCCCGACGGCCGGCCCGACCTCGACGCGTCGGCGCCGCCCGTGTTCGCCGGGTTCAGCGCGGGCTCGTTCCACGGCGTCGGGCTGCTGCCCTACGCGCCCGAGATCCGCGCCGCCGTCCTCGCGGTCGGGGCGGGGCACTGGAGCGCCAAGACGATGCATCAGAAGCTCGACGCCGTTCACGACGCGCTCGTGGCAGAGGCCCCGGACCTCACGCGCGCCGACGTCTACGCCATCTTCTCGCTCGCGCAGGGCGCCTTCGACGCGCAGGATCCGCTC
>CAYYKK010000353.1:0-7155 GCA_964467935.1 uncultured Polyangiaceae bacterium | reverse complement strand
AATGGGGCGGGGATCGATTTGAACCGTCAATGGGAGAAGCCGGTCGCGGAGGCCGCCGAGGTCGCCGCCGTGCGCCGCGCGATGCTGTCGACGGGCGCGAGCTTCTTCCTCGACGTGCACGGCGACGAGCGGCTGCCGTACGTGTTCGCACAGCTGCCGGATCTGCATCCCGCGCGCCCCGCGCACGTGGCGCCGCTCGAAGCGCGGTTCGAAGCGGAGTATCCGCGCCACGACACGAGCTTTCAGAGCCGGCACAAGTACCCCTTCGGGCCCAAGGACAAGCCTCTGCTCGCCATCGCGGCGAATTGGGCGCAGAACACGTTCGGCTGCCTCGCGATGACGCTGGAGATGCCCTTCTCCGACGACAAGAACGCCCCGCGCGAGGAGGGCTGGTCCACCGACCGCTCGAGGCACCTCGGCAGCGCGCTCGTCGACACGTTGAGCGGCCTCGTCGCCGACCTGCCCGCGTCGAAGCCGAGGCCGAAAGAGGGCGACGGAGGATCCGCGGGGTCCGCGCGCTGAGCGCGTTCTGCTATACCGGCGCGTCATGAAGCGGATGCGCGCGGGAGACCTCCAGGTCTGGACGACGGGCGGCGACGATCGACAGGGCGGCGGCGACGGGCCGTCGATCGTGCTCTGTCATGGCTTCGGCGCGCCGGGCGACGATCTCGTGAGCCTCGCGCGCGTGACCGAGGTCGACCGCGCGGTGCGTTGGTTCTTCCCCGAAGCGCCGCTTGAGATCGATTTCGGCATGGGCATGCGCGGCCGCGCGTGGTGGCCCATCGACATGATGCGCCTCCAAGAGATGATGCAGCGCGGTCAAGCGCGGCAGCTCGCCGAGGAGACGCCGGAGGGGCTCGCGTCCGCGCGGGAGAAGCTCGAGGGTGCGCTCGCGTCGCTGGAGACCTCGCACGGGCTTCGTCGCGAGAGGACGATCCTCGGCGGCTTCTCTCAGGGGGCGATGCTCACGACCGAGATCGCGCTGCACGCGGCCGAACGGCCGTTCGCAGGGCTCGCGATCCTCTCCGGCACGCTCCTCTCGGAGGCGCGGTGGACCGCCGCCGCGAAGACGTCGGGGCCCGCGATCCACGCCGTGATGTCGCACGGGCGGCGCGATCCGATCCTCCCGTTCGCCGGCGCCGAGGCGCTCAGGGCGCTGCTGGACGGCGCCGGTGCGCTGGTGAACTTCATCCCGCATCAGGGACAGCACGAGATCCCGCCGGCGGCGCTCGATGGTCTCGCGGCGCTCGCGCGCGAGCGGTTCGCCGCTCCCTGAGACGAAGGGCGGACGCGGGACCGCAGGCCCGCGGTCGCTCAGCTCGGACGCGACGAGGCGGTCGTCGAGGGCCAGAGCTTCCTGAAGCCCACGGCGAGGGTCGAGCGATCTTCGAGCTCGACGATGCCGCCATAGCGGCACTTCTCGACGAGGGTACCGGTGACGATGTCTCCGGGCGATCGCTCGACCGAGACCTGCTGACCTTCGGCCAGCCCTCCGAAGACGCCGATGCTGGCTGCGACGTCCTCGAGCTCCTGCGAGCGCTCCCCGTGGTGCTCGCGGATCGCCGTCACCAGCGTTCGCTTCACCGTCCCGCGATCCACGTAGACGTCGACCGACGCGTCGGCGACGGCCAGGAGCACGCCGATCCGGCCCGTGCCCTCCAGGGCGACGAACGATCCGAGCGTCAGCGCGCGCCCGCCGACGTCGACGCTGCCGTGGCCGCTCGGGCGGCCGCCGAGCCGCTCGCGCATCGCCGCCGCGGTCGGCTTCTCGAGGCTGTCGGAGAAGCGCTGCGTGAGCGGCAGGAAGACCTTGCGAGCCATCAATTGCGATCTGCGTACGGGTTGAACGGCGCGCTCGGGCTCGCGGTCTTCTGAGCTGCGGGCGGCTCCGTCGCGACGGGCGGCGGTCTCGTCGCCGCGGAGCTCGCTTGGCTCGTCGGGGCAGCTTGTGTCGGGCCCGCGCCCCGCAGCGCGCCGGCAGCGGGCGCCGGCGTCCCGCTCGGCACAGCCGAGGATGGGGAGGGCGCCCCCTTCGACGCCGACGCGACGGCGCCCCCGTCACCCGCCGCGGCCGGGCGGGCCTCGTGAGCGGCGGCCTTCTCCATCGCGAGGCGCGCGTAGCCCGAGGTCAGCCGAAATGCGCGGTCGAGACGGGCGGTCGCGTGCTCCGCGGCGACGACCGAACCCCGATAGGCGGTGATCGCGGCGACGACGAGCGTCACCGCCAGGAGCGCGAGCGCGCCGAGCGCGACGCGCGCCAAGAGGACGCGGCGCGAGCGATCGTAGCGACGCGTGCCGCCCAGCTCGTCGTCGCGGAGCGCCGGCTTCGAGTCTTCTGCGGCGAAGATGAGCGCCGCGTCGGGACGAAGCACGCCGCGCAGGATCCGCGCGGCCCGCTCCGCGTAGCCCACCCCTCTCGGCCCCGCGAACGGCTCGAGCGCGGCGGCGAGCGCGGCGACGTCGACGTAGCGCCCCTCCGGGTTCTTCGTGAGCACCTTGTCGATCACCGCGTCGATCGCGGGCGGCAGATCGGGCCGCAGCGACGTGAGCGCGAACGGCGTCCCCTCGAGCACCTGCGCCGTGATGTGCGTGACCGTGTTTCCGCCGAACGCCGGCCGACCCGCGACGAGCTCGTAGAAGATGACGCCCAGCGACCACACGTCGGCGCGCGCGTCGACCTGGCGGCTCGAACGCACCTGCTCGGGAGACATGTAGAGCGGCGTGCCCAGGCTCACGAGCGTCTGCGTGAGCGATCCGACCTGCGGATCGTGGACGGCGACGCCCTTCGCGATGCCGAAGTCGAGGACCTTGATGAGGGGCTCACCGGCGACGCTCTTCGTGAGGAAGAGGTTCCCCGGCTTGAGATCGCGGTGAACGATGCCGTGGGCGTGGACCTCGGCCATGCCCTCGCAGGCCTGCAGGATGTAGAGCGCGGCGTCGGCGAGGGTGACGGGGCCCGCGTCGATGACGCCGGTGAGGTCCCGCCCCTCGAGTAGCTCCATCACGAGGTAGGGCGAGCCGCTCTCCTCCAGGGTGCCGAAATCGATGAGGCGCACCGAGTGCTCCCCGCGGATCTGCGCCGCTGCGCGCGCCTCGTGGTGGAAGCGCGTGACTGCTTCTGCGTTGTCGATGTAACGCGGATGCAATACTTTGACGGCGACGCGCTCGCCGAGGTCGAGGTGGCGCGCTTCGACGACCACGCCCATGCCGCCGCGGCCGATGAGCCGCGTGACCTGGTACTTGCCGCCGAGGATCTCTCCGATCTTCGCGGTCCACTCGCCGGACTGGGCCGCCACGGGGATCAAGGCTAGTCGGCCTCCGCCGGGAGCGAAAGCGCCTCGCGTCGCGTCACCGAGCCGTGACGCCGCCGCCCTCCCCCGCGAGGCTCAGCCGCTCGGCGTCGCGCCGGTGTCGGCCGCGGGAGCCTCGCTCGGCAGCGGAGGCAGCGTCGAGACGTCGAAGTCGGGGGGGATGCGGAGGATCTCCTGCGTCGCCGGGTAGGTGTCCTTCGTGACGACGACGGCCGTGGCGCCGTCGCGCGATCGGATGGTCTTCGTGCGCTTGATCGCCATGCCGTTCTTGCCGCGTTGCTTGACGACGACGTCCTTGAGACCGGCGGTCTTCTCGATCTTGCGCGTGTACTTGAAGATGCCGGCGGTCTCCGTCTCGAGCTCGACGGTCACCGGCGCGTCGTGCCCGAGGATCTCGAACGCCAGCGTGCCCTTGTCGATCTTCGCGTGAACGAGGACCGGGAAGGCGAACGGGTTCCTGATGCGGAGATCGAGGACGGGGTACGAGACGGTCGCGTCGAGCCCAGGCCGGATGTAGGCGCTCGGTCGCGAGTGGTTCTGGCGCTGGAGGATCTCGAGACCGCCGAAGAAGGCCGCCGCGTGGAGCGTGCTCGCGACCTGGCACGCGCCGCCGCCCACGCCCTCGCGCATCTCGCCCTTGTAGATCTCGGGGGCCAGCGCGAAGCCGTTCTCGACGCTCCGCGCGCCGACGAGCGCGTTGAACGACATCTCGTCGCCCGGCAGGAGGACGACGCCGTCGAGGAGGCTCGCCGCGCGCAGGATGTTCTGATCGCGCCCCGGGGGACCGCCGAAGCGCGTCTCGAAGCGCGCGAGGGTGACGGACACGTCGGCGTCGCGCGCGGCCTCCGCGGTCGCGCTCGGCACGAGCAGGAAGGGCGGAAGGTCGACCGACGCGGCGCTCGTCCGCATGGCCTTCTCGACGGCGTCGGCGGCGGCGAACGCGTCGACGTAGCGCCCCGTCTCGTGGGGCTCGATCTCGCCCGTGTCGAGGTGGCGGCGCGCGGCGACCGGCGCCTCGTCGAGCTCCTCCTTCTCGTCGTAGAGCGCATCGATGAGGGGCCCCGCCGGCACGCGGACGGGGAGCGGCACGTCGAACGCCCCCTGCGTCGCCGCCGCCGATTCGACGTAGCGGTCGTACGGATCGCCGACGCGCGCGACGCGGAGCGCCCGGTCCGCCGCCCAGTCCGCGTCGACGGTCGCGCCGAGCGATCGGGGCGTGGCGCGGAGGATCGCGACGCCCTCGTAGCGGAGCTCGACGGGGCGATCGAGCATCGCGTCCGCGCGTGCGTGTGCGAACGCGCGCGGGCTCACGCCGTCGGGCACGAGCGCGCCGTCGATCTTCACGCCCCTCGCGGCGGCGTCGCCGTGCGGGACCGCGCGCTCGTAGCGGGCGCGCGCGAACGCGAAAGCTCCGCCCCCCATCGAGGCGAGGACGACGGCGATCGCGGCGAGGTGAAGGGCCTTCATGCTTCGTCGAGCGAGAACGCTCGAACGGCGATGCTACATCCGACCTATCGACGCGCCTACTTGCCGATCGCGGTGCGGTAGACCCAGCCCTTCGTGGAGCCGGAGCTGACCTCGTACCAGTCGTCGTCGTGCTTCAGGAGCTTCACGCGCGTGCCCTGCGGCAGGCGCGCGATGACCTTGCCGTCCTTGGCCGACTCTCGGACGAGGGCCTTCTCCCAAGCGACCGTGGCCTTGCCGAGATCGCCCTCCCCCTTGTCGCCTGCCGCGTCACCGGCGTCGTCCGCGGCGCCTTTGTCGTCGGCGGCCTTGTCGTCGGGTCCGTTCCCCGGCCGGTAGAACTTGACCTGGTAGGCGACGACGTAGCGGCTGTGGGTGTGAGGCACCTTGTCGAGCTCGAGCCCCTTCAGCTCGTCGCCGGCGCACTTCAGGATGCCGCGGACGGTCGAGACAGGGAGGCCCGACTTCTTGTCTTCGAGGACGCCGACGGTCGACTTGTCGAAGTCGAGGCTGAGCGCCACGCCGAGCTCACCGTCGAGGCCGAGCGCCGAGGCGCAGTCCTTGAGGCCCGCGAGCTTCGGCTGGACGACCTTGTCGAGCTGGAGCGCGCCGCACTCCTTCTGCTTGTCGCCCTTCTTGTTCTTGCAGCTCGTGATGCTGCCCTCGGCGACGACGACCTGCTCTTGGTTCGAGACCTGCGGCGCGTCCGCGCCTGCCGCCGCGGGCTCGGCGCTCGCGGACTCCGACGGAGAGGCCGTCGCCGACGCAGACGCCGCAGCCGTCGCTTTGGCGACGACCTTCTCCTCGCCGCCGCCGGGCGGGTTCGGTCCCACGTGCACGCCGAGCAACCTCGGCCAGGCCACGCCCACGACGAAGCCGACGAGCGCGATGAGCCCCACCTTCGACGTGATCGCGCGATCCTCTCCGGGGGCGGGGATCTCGACCTTGAGCGGGGCGTCCTTCTTGGCGAACAGCATGGACGAGAGCGGAGCTACCACATCGAACGCGCGGGGTAGAAGAAAGCGTCCTTCCGCTAAGGGCCGCCGCCGCTCTCGGCCACCGCGTGGAGGAGCGGGCGGATCGTCGACTGCGCCACCGCGTAGGTCGCGTCGACGTCGTCGCGACGGGCGTAGAAGATGCTCGTCCCCTCGAACGTGTCGCCGGCGCCGATGCGATAGGTCACCTTCGACTTCGCGCCGGTGCACTCGATGACGAGGGCGGGCTTCTTGAAGCCCTGGTAGTCCGCTTCGGCGCCGACGGACACGGCGGCGAGGGCGTCGAGCTCCTCGAGCGCCTGCTGGACCTCCGCCGCAGCGTCGATCGCGCGCCGATCCTGCGGCCCGACGGTCTTCCAGAGATTGCCGGCGCGGGTCAGCTCGAGCGGCTTGCCGTCGGCGGGTTGGAGCCGGATCTTGTCGAACGACACCGTCGCGGTGGGGAAGTCGGACCGGTTGACGAGCCAAGTTCCGAGCTGCTGCTCGAGCTCGGTGGACACGAGGAACACCGCCGGATCGGTGGAGACCTTGCCGTAGCTGCCGTCGTCCGTCCGCGCGCCGAGGAGCAGCTTCACCGGGGGCTTGGCGCCGGCGGCGTCCGCGGCGAGGCCGAGCTCGACGGTGAAGCGGGGCGTCGCGAAGCCGAAGCTGCCGTCGTCGGCGTCGGCGACCCACCGCGTGGTCTTGAGCGCGGCGAGCTTCTCGATGAGACCCATGCCGAGCGTCGGATCGGCGGTGAGCCCCTTGCCCTTCGGCTCGAGGAGCTCCAGCGCGGAGCCGTGATGACGGAGCCGCTGCTTCTTGCCCGCGCCTTCGATCGAGAGCTCCTCGACGTCGGCGGGCTTGAGCGTGAGGACGTCGAGATCGCGCACGAGGAGATCCGACACCGCGAAGGCGCGCGCCGCAGAGAGGGGCACCGAGAGGCTCCGCCCGTCCTCCTTGCGAACGACGACCGCGCGATCGTCCTTCGCCGGGTAGATCGCCAGCTCTTCGTCGCGCTCGCCCGCGCCGCCCGTGGGGCTCACGCCGCCCTGCGAGAGGATCCGCACCTCGACCGGCGTGCCCTCGGGCGGCGCCGCGTCGGTCGGCAGCAGATCGCCGCGCGCGTCGAGCAACGTCCGGAGGAACGCGCCGCCCCGATCGCCGGAGACGGCGCGATCGACGGGAGCGCGCATCTTGAAGCCCCCGCCGGAGCGCGCGATCTCGAGCTTTCGCTCGTGCCCGTCCTTCTTCTCCACGATGCGAATCTCGGTCACCTCGTCGGCGTGGGCGCCGACGAGCGCGCGGTCCTCGAACGCCGACGCCGGCTGGGTGAGCGCGGCCATCACCTCCGACGGGACGCACACGGCGAGGTGCGAAGGCTCCCGACGGATCGCGAGCACTTG
>CAYYKK010000352.1:0-7191 GCA_964467935.1 uncultured Polyangiaceae bacterium | reverse complement strand
CGACGAGTACGTCGGTCGGGTGAACACCCGAGAGGACGCGATCAGCGTCGCGCACATGCGGAGCCCGCAAGGGTGGGTCGAGCCCGGTCAGCGTCCTAGCTTCCGAGAGATCACCTTGGTGCTGAAGGGCTCGCTCACCGTCGAGCACGAGGGTGGCTCGCTCGTCGTCGCCGCGGGCCAAGCGGTCGTCCAAGAGCCCGGCGAGTGGGTGCGCTACTCGACCCCCGGCCCCGACGGCGCCGAGTACGTCGCCATTTGTCTCCCCGCGTTCTCGCCCGACACCGTGCACCGAGACGGCTGATCGCGGGCGATTTCGCGCCCCATGATCGGACTGATTCGTCAGTCATTTCTTGGTCATGAATTGAGTCGATCCGGTCCCTGGCCCGGGGTAGGCCTCGCACATGAGCACGCCGCAGACTCGGATCCTCGGGACGGGACACTACCTCCCGCCGATCGTCCGCACGAACGCCGACCTCGAGCGGATGGTCGACACGTCGGACGAGTGGATCAACGAGCGCACGGGCATTCGAGAGCGGCGCATCGCCCCGCCCGAGATCGCGACGAGCGACATGGCGACCGAGGCGGCCCGCCGCGCCCTCGAGATCGCCGAGGTGTCCCCGACCGAGCTCGACCTCATCCTCGTCGCGACGATCACGCCCGACATGCCCATGCCTGCAACTGCGGTACTGGTGCAACAGAAACTCGGTGCGGGGCCCTGCCCGGCGATGGATCTCAGCGCCGCGTGCGCCGGCTTCGTCTTCGGGCTGAGCGTCGCCGACCAGTTCATCCGCACCGGCGCCGCGAGGCGCGTGCTCGTCGTGGGCGTGGAGTTGCTCTCGCGTGTCGTGAACTGGGAGGATCGGACGACCTGCGTCCTCTTCGGGGACGGCGCCGGGGCGGCGGTGCTCGGGCCCGCCGAGGGCGCCATGGCCCGGGGCAAGCCGCGCGGGATCCTCTCGACCAAGCTCTACACGGACTCGTCGCTCGCCTCGTCGCTGATGATCCCGGGCGGCGGGACCGCCGAGCCGCTCACGCCCGAGGGCCTCGTCGCGAACCGGAACAAGATCCACATGAAGGGTCAGGACATCTTCAAGGTCGCGGTCAAGAACCTCCACAGCTCGAGCAAGGCCGCGCTCGACGTCCTCGGGATGACCGGCAAGGATCTCGACTGGATCTGCCCGCACCAGGCGAACCTCCGCATCATCGACCTCGCCGTGAGCAAGCTCGGCGTGCCGCGCGAGCAGATGCTGGTGAACATCGATCGCGTCGGCAACACCTCGAGCGCGAGCATCCCGCTCCTCCTCGACGAGAGCGTGCGCTCGGGCAAGGTGAAGCCGGGCGACACGATCCTGATGTGCGCGCTCGGCGCCGGGATCTCGTGGGGCAGCGCGATCGTGCGCATGTGAGCGACCGGCCGTGATCGCGCGCTCGAGGGCGCGCCGGTGGCCTTCACGCGTGCGCGCGACCTCCCCGTCTCGTGGGCACGACGACGAAGGCCGGCCTCCTCGCGGAGCGCCGGCCTCGTCGGTGCGGGTCGTCGGATGGGGGCACCGCCGAGGCGGCGCCGCGCTCGCTCAGCGCGAGTCCTCGCGACGGCTCTCGGCCATGAGCGCGAACACGGCGCAAGCGATCGCGAAGCGAGGGTCGATGCGACCCTGCGACATCGACACGTCGAGCGAGAACTCCTTCGCGAAGAAGCGGAAGACCTGCTTCACCTTCGCGACCTCTTGCCCGCCGAGCTCGACGTGCCACTTGCCGAGGAGCAGCGGGATGAAGCGGCGGAGGAGCGACGCGCCGTCCTCCTGCATGAGCCCGATCGGCTGATCGTTCGCGTCGAGGAGGTCCCACGTGTCACGCACGATGGACTTGAGGCCGCGGCTACGGATCGTGCCGACCTTGACGCCCGAGGGATCGAAGACGTCGTTGCAGATGTTGAGGCCGATGAGCTGGCGCGCCTTCACGTGGAGCAGCGGGATTTGCTCGCTCTCATCCGTGTAGATGGTGAACTCTGCGCGGAGCTTCAGCAGCGGGTGCTTCACGAACGCGACGAGCGCGCCGTCCGGTCCGTAGACGTGGAACTTGCGGCCGAGGAACGACCAGAACGGTCGCGTGACCTTGTAGGTCGGGTGCATCAGGTTCGCGGGGAGCATGCTGGCGCCCTGCGCGGGGACGAGGCCTCCCTGCTGCGGGTAACCCTGCTGCGGGTAACCCTGCTGCGGATAGCCCTGCTGCGGATAGCCCTGCTGCGGATAGCCCTGCTGCGGATAACCCTGCTGTGGTTGCTGCTGCGGATCCTGCTGGGGGTAGCCTTGCTGCGGGTAGTTCTGGGGGCCGGGTCCGTTTTGGTACATGGTGGGCTCGCTGCGGGTGGGAGGTGGCGCGCTCTACGAGGCTCTCTGCATATTCCTTCCTCCGCTCCGGCGCGAGGGGCAGCTCAGGGTTTGTAGACCGGCTCGTAGCCACGCCAGGGGCACCGGTGAGCCTCGAACAGGCGGTCGAGGGCGGCGAGGCCCGGCAGCACGCGCTCGGGGTCCCGATCGAAGAGGTTCGAGAGCTCCAGCGGATCTCGAGCGAGATCGAACCCTTCGAGGGTCTTTCGGCGCGTGTCCACGATGACCTTGAGGTCGCCGGCGACGAGGCTCCGCTTCAGGCGCCCCTCGGCCACGACGGGGCGGTCGAGGCGGGGGGCGGGCCCGGTGAGCATCGGCACGAGGCTCTGCCCCATGAAGGTGCCCGGCGTCTCCACGCCGAACGTGTCGAGGATCGTGGGCCCGAGGTCGACGAGGCTCACGGGCTCGTCGATGTGTCGCGGCAGGACGTGGGGGCCGAAGACGAGGAGCGGAACGCGGAGGAGCTCGTCGTAGAGGGTCTTCGTGTGCTCGAAGGTGCCGTGCTCCCCGAACGCCTCGCCGTGATCGGCCGACACGATGACGAGCACGCGCTCGGCGAGCGGAGGAGAGCGCACGAGGCGGAGCACCCGCCCGATCGCCTCGTCGGCGACCGTGATCTCCGACTCGTAGCGCTCGAGGGCGGGGCCGGTCGTCTTCGCGCCTCGGTCGTACGGCGCGTGCGGCTCCATGAGGTGCGCGTAGTAGAAGGCCGGTCCGGGACCCGCCTTGCGGAGGCGCGCGAGCAGCGGATCGATCACCTCCTCTGCGTAGGCGTGGCGTCGGTCGGTCACGACCATCGTCTCGTCGGTGAACCCGGGCGCCACGCCGAACTCGTTGGCGAGGAACTTGATGCCGCCCACCTTGATCGTGGCGACGCCGTGTGACGCCAAGAGCGCCGGGAAGCGCGGGGATGGATCGTCGGCGGCGTAGACGAAGCGCGCACCTCCCGATCCGTGCTTCGACCAGCAGAGCTCCGAGAAGTAGCGGCCGCTGAAGAGCGTCGTCAGCGAGACGGCCGTCTGGCTGCCGGCGGAGCGCGCCCGCGTGAAGAACGCCCCGTCCCGCTTCAGCGCCGCGAGGTTCGGCCAGCGCGCGTCGTTCTCGTCGGCGGCGAGGAGGTCGGCGCGCACCGCGTCGATCGTGAGGAGCAGCACGATCGGCGCGCCGTCGACGGGTCGCCGCTCGGTCGGAGGGACGGGCGGTCGGTCGCGGCGATCGGCGATCCACGCCGATCCGATCGGGAGCGCGTCGACGCGTGGAGGCGACGGGACCGCCCAGATCGTCGAGGCGTGCGCCCACGCGCCGAGCGCCGCGGGGGATTGGAAGACGACGAGCCGAGCGCGGTTCGAGGGTGGGAAGATCGCCGACGCGAGGGTGAGCGCGGCGAGCGCGACGGCGGCGCGGGCGAGGCGAGGGCGCGTCGCGAGCCGGCGCTCGAGCGTCACCGCGAGCACCCCGCCCAGGGCGGAGGCCGCGGCCCACGCGCCGATCGCGTGCGATTCGAAGAAGTCGTCGCGGAGGAGCACCGCGTCGATCGAGGCGCCGGCGATCGCGAGCAGCGACCATGGCGCCGAGAGCCACCATCGCCGAGCGCCGAGGACGCCGAGCACGAACGCGAGCGCGATCCCGACACCCGTCCCCGCGATCATGATCCACGCGAGCGCGGTCGCGTGCGCGCCGTCGAGCGTGACGTCCGCTTGATGCTCGATGGCCGCGCCGAGCACGCGCCTCACGACCTCCGCGCAGACCGCCGCGCCGAGCACGAACGGTCCGAGCTCCGCCCCGTCGAAGCGCGTGCGCGAGAGCCCCCAACGTCCGGCCGCGAGCAGCCCGCCGGCGACGGCGCCGATCGAAGACGTGAGCACGAGGTCCCAAGCGAAGCGGAGGAGCGTCGTCGGCGCGTCGGCGCGGACGAGGACGGCCGTCGTCGTCGACGTGACGAGCGAGACGAGGGCGAAGCCTGCCACGGACCCGACGAAGAGCCCGCGCGGCGTGAGGGGCGTCGCCGCCATCGCGCGATCGGCGCCGACGTCGCCTCGCGTCGCCTCGCGCGTCGACGTGGCTCCGCTGCTCGTCGTGCCGGGGCTCGCCGCGTCCGCGGACGGCGGTGTCGCGTCGTTCACGCCGGGCGCGGGAACGTCACGCGGGTCCGGGTCCCGCCGTGCGGGCCGTCCTCGAGCGAGAATGGCGCGTGCAGGAACGCCGCGATCGAGGCCGCCATGATGAGCGGCAGGCTCTGCGGTCGTTCGTGCGAGAGCGCGTCGAAGTCGCGATTCTGGACGCTGTTCTTCGCCTTCTGGCTCAGCGGCGGCCCGGTGTCGTCGACGATGACGGTGATGCCGGTCGGCTGATCGTGCACGGAGACCTTCACCGTCGTCGAGGGCGCGGACGCCCCGACGGCGTAGTCGATGAGCTCCGAGAGCAGGATCTGCACGGTGCCGACGTTGAGCACGTCGTCCATGACGTGTCCGGGCGTCGACGGCTCGTCCGCCTCGCCGCCGGGCACCGTGAGCGAGATCTCCACGCCGTGGCGCGCGGCGCGGGCGGCCTCGGTGCGCGTGAGATCGCGCAGCATGTGCACGAGGTTCACCGGCCCGGGCAGCTCGAAGAGCGGCGCCGCCGCGAGCTTGCCGAGGTCCGACACCACCTCGCTCGCCGCGGTGACGTGTCGCGCGACGGACGCGGCGATCTCCCCGATCTCCTCGGCGCGGTCGCCCCAGCGATCGCGATCCCGCAGCGGCGCCATGTCACGCCCGATCGACGCCATGATCCCGCGGATGTCCGCGACGATCGCGCGCGACATCGCGACGACGACCGCGAGCGCCTCGCCGGCGGGGTGCTGCGACAGGCTGCCTACGCGGTACGACGGCGGGATGTCGCTCTTGCCCATGACCGCGGCGAGCTCGCGCGCGTAGGCCTCGCCCCGCGCTTGCGCCGCGGCGAGCTCCCGGCGCAGCGTCTCGACCTCGCGATGCTCGTCGTTCGCCAAGAGGATGAGGGTCTGGCGATCGCCCTCCAGCATGAGCCGACCGCCGTAGCGCGTCGCCATGCGCGAGAGCCACTGGCTCTCCGCGTCGAAGCCCTGCGACTTGTCGGGGCCGAGCTCGACGGACACCTTGATCTCGTCGCCCTCGCGCTTGACGCTGACCTCGAGCGCGCTCGGCGCCGCGATCGGATCGCCGCTCTGCGCCATCAGCACGTGGAGCATTCGCCGCAGCTCGGCCTCGTCGCCGAACACGACGAGGCCCTTGCCGACCTCGATCTGGACACGCGCTTCGGGTGCGATCTCCCAGAGCAGCGCGGCCACGTCGATCTTGCCTTTGCGTCCACGCGCCTGATGGCCGTGGAGCGAGGCGAGCATCGTCATCGTCTCGTCGAGGCGGTTGAGGGTCGACTCGACCCCGGTGTCCTCGATGGCGGGCAGGATCACCTCGGTGGTCGGGGGCGTCGGCGTCGACTCGGGGGGCGGAATGGTGAGCCCCACGCCGCGGCGGAGCTTCTGGGCCGCGCTGCGTGCCTCTTGCGTGAGGAGCCACGAGAGCTCCGTGCGGGTCAGCCTGTCGCCGGACATGTGTTCCCTCGTCGAGCGCTCGTCGCCCTCGAAAACTGCGCGGACGAATGATGCCAGACCCATCGGCCCCCTGCTACAGTTTCGGCGGATGAAGGGGCGAGCGCACGTGCCGATGTTGCTCGGGCTCGCCCTCGCGAGCTCCGCCGTCGGTCTCTCGAGCCTCGCGTCGTGCAAGGGTGACGTGCCGAACCCTTACGCGACCTCGAGCACGGGGACGGGCTTCGGCGGGATGGGCGGCGCGGGCGGCGCGCCGGTCGATCCCGAGCTCGGTGGTCCGTGCGTCGACGACGGGCAGTGCAACGACGGGATCGACTGCACGTTCGACGCTTGCGACAAGACCCTCTCGCGGTGTCGCTTCAAGCCCGACGACTCGCTCTGTCAGAACGCGATCTACTGCGACGGCGTGGAGCGCTGCGATCAGAAGATCGGCTGCCAGCCGGGGCCGCCGAAGGACTGCGGCGACATGGACGCGTGCACGATCGACACCTGCGTCGAGTCGTCGAAGACGTGCACGAACGTGCTGCGCGACGCCGACGGCGATGGCGACCCCGACGCGCACTGCACCGGCGGTGACTGCGACGATCAGAACCCCGCGGTGAGCTCGCTCGTGCCCGAGATCTGCGGCAACCAGATCGACGACAACTGCAACGGCCAAGTCGACGAGCCGGGGTGCATCAGCCCGGCGCACGACACGTGCGCCGACGCGCTCGCGATCACGCAGTCGGGCGTCTATCTCCTCGACACGGCCGGCGCGTCGGAGGACTACGCGACCTCGTGCCTCCCGATGGGAACGCCGCTGCGCGACGTGGTCGCCGCGGTGGAGCTCGCGCCCGGGCCTCTCGTCGACGTCGTCGCGACCGCGCACTCGGCGACGACGGAGGTGGCGCTCGCCCTCGCCGGTCAGTGCGGCTCGCCGGGGAGCGAGATCGCGTGCGGCGGCAGCTTCACCGCGGTGGGGGGCGGCAAGGTCGCGAAGATCCACGCGCACGGCCTCGGCGACGCCGCGCTCGCGACGGCGTTGCCGCTCTACGTGACGACGCTCAAATCGAGCCCCGTGTCGCTCGAGGTGCAGATCGTGCCGGCGACCGCTCCGCCGACGAACGAGACGTGCGGCACCGCGATCGCGCTCGTCCCAGGGACGCCGGTCGTCGCCGATCTGGTGGGCGCGAAGGTCGACGTGGCGTCGGCGTGCCCGCACCCGACCGGCGACCTCGTCTATTCTTTCACGCT
>CAYYKK010000351.1:3825-7247 GCA_964467935.1 uncultured Polyangiaceae bacterium | reverse complement strand
CGATCGCGAGCATGAGATCGCTCGGCACGCCGTGCCGCTCGGCCGAGGCGGTGACCATCGAAGCGACGGGCCCCGTCCTCGCGGCCTCCTTCTCGCAGTCGCCCGCGAGCGGGACGAGCGCGAGGAGCGGGACGAGTGACCGGGTGCGGGCGAAGAGGCGCGTCGAACGGTACATCGGAAGGGACCCTAGATCGGGCTCGGCGCGGCGGGGAGCGCCTCCGTCGAGGGCCTCGGCGAATCGGTGCGACCCGGGCCGTGCGAGCATGGATCGACGAAGGCTCACCTCCCCGACCGGTTGGAAACGCAGCGGCCGTCGCGTTTGCGGGGCGAGCGGGTCACGACTAGCCTCGCCTCCCGATGGCGACGAAGAAGAAACCCAAGGGGGCGCGCGCGGCCGAGCCCGCCAAGCCCGAGGGGAGCGAGCGCGAGGAGAGCGAGCGCGACGACGTCGTCGACGCCGAGGAGGCGATCGCCGAGGAGACGCGGGAGCGCGCGGCGCGCGCAGCGCCTGGCGAGGCCGAGGAGGAGCCGGTCGAGGCGAGGATCCCGGCGGCGCTGGCGAAGAAGGCGCCGGTGAAGAGCGACGCGCGCGAGGGCAAGGGCAGCGGCAAGGTCGTGCGGCTCAAGGTGCGTCGTCAGGACGCGCGCGAGCAGCCCGACACGCGAAGGTGGGAGGAGTTCGAGGTCCCTTACCTGCCGCAGATGAACGTGCACAGCGCGCTCGAGCAGATCCGCAAGCGCCCGGTGACGACCGACGGCAAGACGGTGGCCCCACCGGTGTGGGAAGCCGCGTGCCTCGAGGAGGTGTGCGGCTCGTGCACGATGCTCGTGAACGGACGCGTGCGCCAAGCGTGCTCGACGCTCGTCGACGCGGTCGCGCCGAAGGGCGAGACGATCGTGCTCGAGCCCATGAGCAAGTTCCCGTGCGAGCGCGATCTCGTCGTCGATCGCAGCCGCATGTTCGAGGCGCTGAAGCGCGTGAAGGCGTGGATCCAGATCGACGGCACGCACGCGCTCGGGCCGGGGCCGCGCGAGTCGCAGGAGGCGCAGGAGACGCGCTACCCGCTCTCACGCTGCATGACGTGCGGCTGCTGCCTCGAGGCGTGCCCGCAGTACGGAGAGAGCCGAGAGTTCGTGGGCGCGGCGGCGCTGAACCAGGTGCGTCTCATGAACCTCCACCCGTCGGGCGCGATGCACAAGACCGAGCGGCTCGAGGCGGTGATGGGCGACGGCGGCGTCGAAGACTGCGGCAAGGCGCAGAACTGCGTCGAGGTCTGCCCGAAGGAGATCCCGCTCGTGGACTCGATCGCCCACGTGGCGCGCGACACGACGAAGCACCTCTTGTTCGGCTGGCTCTTGAAGTAGCCCGGGTGACAATAGTGCTCTTTTTCGCCTGGCTCGCGGACCCGGAGTAGGAAGGAGCCATGCGTCTTCGATTGGCGGCGACCCTCGCGTGCGCGATCACGCTCGTGGCGACGCCCGCGCTCGCGGACAAAGTCGTGCTCCTCGCGCCGACGGGGGGCAACACGCCGGAGGACGACGCGAAGCTCCTGCTCGATCTGTCGAGCGGCATCACGTCGCTCGGTCACACGCGGATCGCGGACGGCGAGGTGAAGGCGGCGATCGCGGCCGATCCTGCGCTCTCGGCGCGCACGCCGGACGCGCTGCGCGCGCTCGGTCAGAAGCTCGGCGCCGACTGGGTCGTCTACGCGACCGACACGCCAGCCGTCGCGACCGAGCGGGTCGAGATCGGCGCGAGCTACCTCGGCGTCGGCCGCTTCGAGCTCGTCGCGCGCGAGGTGCACCTCGACAAGAGCAGCGCCGAGGTGCGCGAGATGCTCGGCGTGCTCTTGCGACCCGAGGGAGTCGGCACGGGCGCGCTGCCGTGGGAGACGGCGCCCGTCGCGCCTCCACCCCCGAAGCACGACGAGCCGGTGAAGGTGACGAAGCCCGAGCCCCCCAAGCCTCCGCCGGCGCCGCCGAAGCCGAGCGAGCCCTACGGTGGACACCACGCGGGCTTCGTGATGGCGGGCCTCGGGGCCGATGGTCTCGTGGTGCGACCCAAGGGAGCCAAGGGAGGCGCCGCGTCGTTGGTCGGGGTCGTGCGCGGCGGTGTCGCGATCGGTGACACCGGGCTCGAGCCTTATGTTCAGCTCGGCGGTCACCTCGCCGGTGCCTCGGCGCTCTGGGTCGAAGGCGGCGTGCGCTGGATGGGCATCCCCATCCTGCACGACCAAGGCGGCGTCGGGCTCCACATCGGGCCCTCGCTGCATGGCGGCGTCTACGTGGTGCCCGGGCTCTCGGCGACAGGACCGGATGGACGCACCTACTCGACCGACGCCGTGACGACGGGCACGCTCGCGGGCGCTGTGGACGTCGCCCTGCGCGTCGCGGGCCGTGTGCAGATCGATGCACAGCTCGGCGAGGTCCGTTGGGCGCCGATCGCCCATCAAGGCAGCACGGTCTCGGTCGGCGGCAACGTCGCCGCCGGCGTGCGCTTCTGACGCAGACGCGCGGCGATCTTCGCGACCTCTTCACGACGAACGACGGCCCCCGCGCGTGCCGCCGATCCGCTCGTCGCGGGATGTGCCAAGGCGCGCCATCGAGCGCGGCGGGGTGGCGCCCATCGAAGCAGCGTTTCGTGGAGAAAACGCGTGGCACGGATCCTGGAAGAGCTCCTCGCGCTTCGCTTCGAATTTCGATCCCCGAGGAGGAACCATGCGCGCTCACGATCGCCGACTGCTCCCGCTCTACGTCACCGCGGCCGCCGCCACGCTCGCCTTCACGGGCGCGTGCCACTCGACGATCAACGATGGTCCTTATCCGACGTGCGACGGGCTCGGCTGCGAGCCGATGCCGCCGACCCAAAACGAGAGCGTGTTCACGTCCGAGGTCGCGCCGCCTCCGATCAGCGGCGGCACGCTCCTCGTCACGCGCGACGGCGCGAGCGCGGTCGTGTCGGATCCGGATCGAGACCGTGTCCTCGTCGTCGATCTCCAGAACAAGACCGTGCGCGGATGGTTCTACACGGCGCGCGGCGCCGAGCCGGGACGCGCGGCGGAGGATGGGCGCGGTCGCGCGTTCGTCGCGCTCCGGACGACGGGCGAGGTGGTGAGCGTCGATCTCGCGACGGGGCAGCCGATCGGATCGACGCACGTGTGCCCGGCGCCGCGGGGCGTCGCGTTCGACGGAGCGACCGACACGCTCCACGTCGCGTGCGCGGGGGGCGAGCTCGTGTCGTTCCACGCGCGGAGCCGCGCGCTCACCCCGAGCCGGAAGCTGCACGTCGGCGACGATCTGCGCGACGTCGTCGTGCGCGGCGACCACCTCGTCGTGAGCCACTTCCGCTCGGCCGCCATCGACACGCTCGACGCGAAGGGCGAGATCGTCGTACCCGCCTACGCGACGCAGATCGTCGTCGC
>CAYYKK010000351.1:0-3815 GCA_964467935.1 uncultured Polyangiaceae bacterium | reverse complement strand
AGCCCGCCGAACTACGGGGCGCCGGGGAGCAGCTTCTCTCCCACGGTCGCTTGGCGCCTCATCGGCAGGCCCGACGGCGGCACGATGGTGATCCATCAACAGGCGAAGAACGATCCCATCGAGGTCCCGACCTCGGCGCAGTTGCCGTCGACGAGCACCGGCGGCGACTCCTCCGGATCGGGGACGTTCGACGCGTCACCGGGGGGCTCCGCGTACGGAGGCTTCGACTGCACGACGGGCATCGTGCACTCGCAGGCGACGCGGGTCGACGCGGACGGCAACGTCGAGGTCACGTTCGGCGGCGGGCTCTCCAACATGCCGCTGCCGGTCGACATCGCCGTGTCGCCGGTGGACGAGCGCGTCGCGATCGTCGCGGCGGGCAACGGTCAAGTGCTCGAGGCTGGCCCCGGCTTCGAGCTCCAAGACGGCTGCCAAGGCGGCTTTCCGGGGCCCATGGCCGTCCCGGCGAACGGCGGCGCGTTCAACCTCGACGGGGTGTCGCGGATGATGCCGTCGTCGAACGAGCCCGTCGCCGCGGCGTACGAGCCCTCGGGCGCGCTCGTCGTGCAGATCCGCGAGCCGGCGTCGCTCGAGATCCACGACGTCGCGTCGGGCGTCATCGCGGCGACCATCCCGCTCGGCGGCGGCAGCCGCCTCGACTCGGCCCACCAGCTCTTCCACTCGAACCCGGAGGATCGCGCGAACGTGGTGGTCACGTGCGCCTCGTGCCACCCGGAGGGTCGCGACGACGGACACGTGTGGCGCTTCACCGGTGTCGGCCCGCGCCGCACGATGTCGCTCGCGAGCTTCTCGACGGAGACGGCGCCCTTCCATTGGTCGGGCGATCTCGCCGACGTCGGCGCGGTGATGGACAACGTGTTCGTCGGGCGCATGGGCGGTCAGCCGCAGAGCGACGAGCGGAAGGCCGCGATCACCGCGTGGATGACGCAGATGCCGGCGGCGCCCCGATCGTCGTTCGTCGACGCGACGCAGGCGGAGCGCGGGCGCGCGCTCTTCGAGGATCCTTCGGTCGGGTGCGCCACGTGTCACAGCGGACCTCACCTCACCAACAACGCGACCGTGGCGGTGGGCACGGGCGAAGCGCTGCAGGTGCCGGGGTTGCTCGGGATCGGCGCGCGCGCGCCCTACATGCACGACGGGTGCGCGCCGACGCTCCGGGATCGCTTCACGAGCCCGACGTGCGGCGGCGGCGACGCGCACGGTCACACCTCGCAGCTCTCGTCCGCGCAGATCGACGATCTCGTCGCTTACCTCTCGTCGCTCTGAGAGGGCTCGCGGCCCGCGCGCCTCGACTAGCCGTCGGGGCGCGGGCGGTGCATAGGCGGTTCCGCCGTGAACGAGATCCTGCGCGTTCCCCTGCCGTCCCGAAGAGCCACGACGCGCCTCGCGCGCGCCGTGGCTCGCGTCGTTCGGCCGGGCGATCTCGTGGTGCTCTCGGGCGACTTGGGCGCGGGCAAGACGTTCTTCACGAGGGCGCTCGCGCGCGCGCTGGGTGTCCCGCACGAGGAGCGCGTGACGAGCCCGACGTTCGCGCTCGTGCACGAATACGAGGCTCGCCTCACGATCGCGCACGCCGATCTGTACCGGCTCGCGGACGCGTCGGAGCTCGCGCAGCTCGGCCTGCGCGATCGGCGCGGCGAGGGCGCGCTGCTCGTCGTCGAGTGGGGGGTGCCGTACGCCGCCGAGCTCGGCGGAGACGCACTCGCGATCCGGTTCGTCCTCGAGCAAGGAGGAGGCGCTGCTTCGACGCGAGAGGCCCGTGTCTCGATGGAGGACGGGGTGCGCGATCGCCGCCCCGCGCTCGAGGACGCCTTGCGGCGCGAGCGCCTCTTGCCCTGATCGTCCGCGACGCGTCCGGCTCGTGTACGCTCACGGACGTGAAGGCGATGGACCTCGTGGCGATGCGACGCGCTCATCGCGAGCGGAACGTGGCGCTGCTCGCGCAGAGCGGCTTCACGCCGCAACCTTGGCTCCCGCTGCGCGAGCATCGCGTCGAGCTGCGGCCCACGATCGAGATCGTTCGGCGCTCGATGGCGGTCGGCGCGATGCTGGCGTGGGTCGAGGAGACGCACGACGCGGGCGCGATCGAGGCGCACGTGGCGCGCAGCGGGCTCCTCGCCGAGCTCTCGGCCGACGAGCGCGCGCTCTTCGCGATGGACCGAGCGGCGGCGCGCGACGCGGACGCGATCTCGGTCCCGGCGCTCTTCGACGGTCTGTGGTCGCTCGCTTGGGTGCTCGGGCACGACCCCGCGCCCGCGTTCGACGGACGCCGCGCGCCCCCGGAGGTCGAGGCCTCGGTCCGCGCGTTCGCGCAGCGCGGTCTCGACGCCGCCGCCGACGCGGTCGCCGATCGGGTCACGCTCCGCTCGCTCGCCGACGTCGTCGTGGTCGAGGATCTCTTCTATTGCGTGCACAACGCGGCTCGTCACGCCGCGTTCGGGCAAGCGACGGCGCGCCCCGCGTTCGATCCGGACGAGCAGGGGCCGGCGATCGAGGCGCGTCGGCAGGGCCTCACGTGGGTGCTCTCGCCGAGCGTCGCGTGGCACGACACCGAGCTCGACTCCTGAGACGCCGCGACGCGCGCGATCGACGGCCGGCCGTGCGCGACGGTTGGTGTACGATCACGGCGTGTTCATCGTCCCGATCTCGCACGAGAACATGGAGGCCCGACGCTGGCCCGTCGTGACGACGGCGATCGTCGCCCTCAACGTGCTCGTGTTCGTGGCGACGATCTTCCTCGGCGCCGACGCCGAGCGGAGCGCGAGCGGGGCCGCGCGCGCGGTCTCCGAGTACGGCGCCTCGCACGCCTACCTCGAGGTGCGATGCCGATGGGGGCTCGACTCACCGCCGCCGCACGAGGCGCCGCCCGAGGGCCTCGCCGCCGACGCGATCGCGGACCAGCAGGCCGAGCTCGACGGGCTCTGCGCGACGTTCGAGGGCGCGATGGCGAAGGTGCCCAACTTCGCCTACGGCGACGTCCCGGCGCGGGGCGGCGTCCTCACGCTCTTCACGCACCAGTTCCTCCACGGCGGGATCATCCACCTGGTCTTCAACCTCTGGTTCCTGTGGCTCTGCGGGACGAACCTCGAGGATCGATGGGGGCGCGTCGTCTTTCCGCTCTTCTATCTGGCCTCCGGCGTCGTCGGCGCGCTCACGCACCGAACGATGAACGCCGGGGCGTGGGCGCCGCTCGTCGGCGCATCGGGCGCGATCGCCGGGGCCATGGGCGCCTTCCTCGTGACGTACGCGGCGACGCGCATCGTCTTCTTCTACGTCTACTTCCTCTCGATCAAGCCGCGCTGGGGCACGTTCCGCGCGCCCGCGTACGTGATGCTGCCGCTGTGGCTCGTGAGCGAGCTGTTCGACGGGTATCTGAGCCAGAACGACGGCACGGCGCACTGGGCTCACGTCGGCGGCTTCGCGTTCGGCGCGGTCATCGCGCTCGCGCTCAAGCTGAGCGGCGTCGACGCGAAGCTCGACGCGATGAACGAGAGCGCCGTCTCGACGGGGCAGGATCCGCGGCTGCTCGCGGCGATGGAGATGACCGACGGGGGGCGCCCCGCGGAGGCGCTCGCGGAGCTCGCGGCCCTCGCGCGCGAGAGTCCGACGAACATCGACGTGCAGCTCGAGATCCTGCGCGCGTCGTCGGCCGCGCGCGACACGCCGAGGCGCGTCGAGGCGTACCTCCGCCTCATCGGGCTCTACGTCGACGGCGGCGCGGTCGACACGGCGGCGGACCTGTGGGCGGAGCTGCGGCTCTCGGGGCTCGAGCCGTCGGTGCCGCGCGCCGAGCG
>CAYYKK010000350.1:1050-7303 GCA_964467935.1 uncultured Polyangiaceae bacterium | reverse complement strand
CGAGCTGGGCGCGGTGAGCGCGTTCACGCTGACCCCCGCGGACGACGTCGCGCTCTCGACGTGCCTCTTCGCGAATGGGTTCCGCAAGAGCGCCGTGCTCGCGTCGCACATCGTGGTCGGCGGCAAGCGCCGCGACGCGATCGTCTGGGCGAAGCGCCTCGTCGGCGAGAACTGATTTCGCCGCGCGCCCTCGCGGAGGCGGGGCGGATCGGGCAACTGATCCGCCCCGTTTCGCTTCGTCCTGAACCGGCGCGTCCGCGACGCGGCCTGGGAATCGAGCGATCGAGACACTATGGTCCTCGTCCAGACCATGCGATAGGAGGCGCCCATGGCGATCGCTGTCACGAGGACCACGACCCCCAAGCCCCGTCCCGACGAGAACGATCTCGGCTTCGGGCGCTTCTTCTCCGATCACATGTTCGTGATGGATTGGGAGACGACACGCGGCTGGCACGATCCGCGCGTCGTGCCCTACGGTCCCTTCTCGATCGACCCGGCGGCCGGCGTGCTGCACTACGGGCAGGCGATGTTCGAGGGCTTGAAGGCCTTCCGTCGCGTCGACGGATCGCTCGCGCTCTTCCGCCCGACGAGGCACGCCGAGCGCATGGCCGCTGGAGCCCCGCGCCTCTGCATGCCGGCGCCCGATCCCGAGCTCTTCATCGAGGCGGCGCGTGAGCTCGTGCGCACCGACGAAGCGTGGGTGCCGTCCCCCGAGGGCACCGCGCTCTACCTGCGGCCGACGCTCGTCGCGACCGAGGCGTTCCTCGGGGTTCGCCCGTCGTCGCGCTATCTCTTCTTCATCATCGCGTCGCCCGTCGGCTCCTACTACGGCGGCGGAATGCGCCCCGTGAAGATCTGGGTGGAGCGCGATCAGACGCGGGCGGCCAAGGGCGGGCTCGGCGCGGTCAAGGCCGGCGCGAACTACGTCGCGAGCCTCGACGCCGCGGTGCGCGCGAAGAAGGCCGGCTACGACCAGGTGCTCTGGCTCGACGGCGCCAAGCACGAGGTGACCGAGGAGGTCGGCACGATGAACTTCTTCGCGCTGATCGGCGACGATCTCGTCACGCCGCCGCTGTCGGACTCCATCCTCGCGGGCGTCACGCGCGACTCGGTGATCGCGCTCGCGACCGACATGGGCCTCACCCACAAGGAGCGCCCGCTGCCCCTGATCGAGCTCGTCGAGGCCGCGAAGAGCGGCAAGCTCCGCGAGGCGTTCGGCAGCGGGAGCGCCGCCGTCGTGAGCCCGATCGCCGAGCTCGCCATCGGCGGCGAGAAGCTCGTCATCGGCGGCGGCGAGACCGGCCCCGTCGCGCGCGCCCTCTACGACGAGATCACCGGCATCCAGCGCGGCTCGAAGCCGGACAAGCACGGCTGGCTCTCGGCGGTGTGACGATGCGCGCACGGCGCAACGCTCGGATCTTCGGCGGCGGAGCGATCGTCTCCTCGCTGCTCGCCGTCGCGTCGCCCGCGCGCGCGGACGCGTCGCACTCCCTCGTCGTCCAGGGGCGCGAACAAGACGCGCTCGGCGTGGCGGTGGAGGGCGGCGCGCTCTACGCGCGCGTGTGCCCGCGCGAGGCCTCGTCGAAGGCCCCCGTCGCGTGCGATCCGGTCGGGCACACGGCGATCAAGCCGCCCGCCGCCGTTCGATCGAAGATCGACGCCGCCGAGCTCCGCAAGGTCAAGACGTCGAAGGGGCGTGAGCTCGTCGAGCTCACGGCGCCCTCGTCCGACGGTCGCAAGTGGACCGCCCTCCTCGCCGCCGGCGTCGACGGCGCGCCGCGCGTCGTGTGGTCCGGCTTCGTCGCCGCCGATCCGCGCGCGGACGCCGGCGGGGCGACCCAGTACGTCGCCGAGAAGGACGGCGCCGGAGAGAAGATCACGATCACGAAGCACCTGCCGCTCTGCGGCAGGACGGTCGTCTCGTCGAGGGCCGCCCTCGATCCCTCGACGCTCGAGCTCGTGGAGCGCGGCATCGACGATCCCGTTCCCGACGCGCGCAAGACGGCGGTGAAGATCACGGCGAAGAAGCTCCCGTCGACGCCGAAGGTGCTCGATCTGCTCCACTCGCCGCGCGCGAGCAGCGGTGACGCCGACGGGCTCGTCGACGCCGATCCGGACTCGCCTTGGATCGAGGGCGTGCCGGGCGCGGGCGCGCACGAGTTCGTGACGCTCGCCTCGCCCGAGTCCGTCGGCATCCTCGGCTTCGACCTGTCGTTCGGCCGACCGAAGGATCCGGCCTCGGCGCGCTCGCCGAAGAACGTGCTCCTCGTGACCTCCGAGCGCGCCTACGCCGTCGAGCTCCCCGAGGACGCGTCGGCCGGCGGAGTGAGCTTCTCCGTCGAGCTCGCCGAGCCCATCCACACGCGCTGCGTCGCGCTCGTCCTCGGTGAGACGTTCCCCGAGAAGCCGGCCCCGAAGCCCGACGGCAAGGCGAAGGCCGAGCCCAAGCCCGAGCCCGCCACGTTCGTCGGGGAGCTCTCGCTACGCACGAAGTACGAAGGCGCCACGCTGGACGATCTCGCCTCGCTCCTCCAAGGAGGGGGTGACGAGGCCCGGGCGCGCGCGGATCTGCTCGCGGCGGCGGGGAGCGCGGGCGTCGCGGCCGCGGTGCGGGCCTACGCGAAGCTCGACGGTCCGGGTCGGGACCTCGCCCGACGCGTCGTCGACGCCGCGGGCTGCGAGGAGAAGCTCGCGCTCTACGTCCCGATGCTCGCGAGCAAGGACGAGGACGAGGTCGGCCGCGCCCACGATCGTGTGCGTCGCTGCGGCAGAGAGGCCGCGCCTGCGTTGGCCGCGCGGCTCGACGCCGAGAAGGGCGAGGCCCGCGCGGTCTTCGCCGAGGAGCTCGCGCTCTTGAGCCCCGACACCGCCATTCCCCGCCTGGTCGAGGGGCTCTCGCGGGCGGGCACGCCGGCCGAGCGCCTGCTCTTCCGTCGCGCGCTCGTGAAGGCGTCGGATCGCGACAGCTCGGTGCGCCCGTTCGACGCGGCGCTCGCGAAGGACGCCTTCGCTCCGTTGCCGATGGACGCGAAGCTCGATCTCCTGCGCGCGATGGGCCTTCGCCTCGGACAGACCAAGGGCGGCAGCGGCGCCTTCGCCGACGTCGCCCGCGAGGCCACGGACTTCCGCGGTCGCTACTTGCTCATCGGGCCCGCCGCGTCGCTCGCGCGCGCCGGCGACCAACCGGCGACGCTCTCGCTCGCCGCCGCCCTGACGAAGGATCCGGACGCGCGCATCCGCGCCCGCGCGGCCGAGGTCGCCGGGGGCGTCTCCTCGCTCGACACGCTCGTCCTCGCCGCCGCGACCGATCCCGCGGTGCGCGTGCGCGAGGCGGCTGCGCACTCGCTGGAAGGGCGCAAGCTCGAGCCGAAGATCCAAGGCAAGCTCGCCAAGACGCTCACCGACGAGCCGTGGACGTTCGTGCGCCGCGCGCTCGTGCAGTCGCTCGGCGGCATGGCCGGCGACGCCGCCGTCGACGCGTCGCTCGCCTTCGCGATGGAGCACGAGGAGCAGCCGACCGTGCGGCGCGACATCCTCGTCGCCCTCGGCGCGCGTGGCGCTTCGTCGCAGCGACGCGCCATCAAGGATCGCGCGGACGACACTGGCGAGGCGGTCGACGTGCGCGTCGAAGCGCTCGGCGCCCTCGGCAAGATCTGCGACCGCGCGTCGATCGACGATCTGACGAAGGTCGCGCTCAAAGGGGCGACGCCCTATTACGAAGCGGACCGCAAGCTCTCGACCGCCGCGATCGCGGCCTTGGGACGCCTGCACCCCAAGGATCTGGCTGCGCGGCTCGCCCCGCTCCTCACGGAGAAGGTCCCCGGCGACGTGCAAGACAGCGCCCGCGCGGCGCTCGCCGAGAAGAACCTCTGCCGCTGACGCCCCGCTCGACGGGGCCGAAGCCGCCCGCGCGAGACGGGGATCAGAGGCTCAGCGCCGTCGCCATGAGCTGAGGCACGAGCTCGCTGTTCGCGAGCGGCCGCGAGCGGCGCGTGAGCACCTCGCATCCGGTCTTCGTGACCACGATCGTGTGCTCGAACTGCGCCGACAGCTTCCCGTCCGCCGTGACCGCGGTCCACTTGTCGTCGAGCACCTCGACCTCGTACGTCCCGAGGTTGATCATCGGCTCGATGGTGAAGCACATCCCCGCGCGCAGGCGCAGGCCCGAGCCGAGCTTGCCGACGTGCGAGACCTGCGGCGCCTCGTGGAAGACGCGCCCGATCCCGTGCCCCACGAACGCGCGCACGACCGAGCAGCCTTCGCCCTCGGCGTACTCTTGGATCGCCGCGCCGATGTCCCCGAGCCGCGCGCCCTCGCGCACCTGCGCGATCCCGAGCTCGAGCGACTTGCGCGACACCTCGGTCACGTGGCGCGCCTCGGGGCTCGGCTTTCCGACGTAGAACGTCGCGGACGTGTCGCCGAAGAAGCCCTCGAACTTCGTCGTGACGTCGACGTTGATGATGTCGCCCTCGACCAGGACCCGCGGGCCCGGGATGCCGTGGCAGACGACCTCGTTCACCGACGTGCAGACGCTCTTCGGGAACCCGTGGTAGTTGAGCGGCGCGGGGTACGCGTTCTGACGAATCGTATCGTCATGCACCAGCCGATCGATGTCCTCCGTCGTGATCCCAGGGCGGATCATGTCGCCGCATTTGAGCAACGTCTCGGCCGCCATCTGGCAGGCGACGCGCAGCGCGTTGACCTCTTTGACGCTCTTGATGCTGACGTTGCTCACTGGTGGGAGACCTCCTGCACCGCCACGGCCTCTTGGATCACCTTGGCCACGTCGGCCGAGTCCGGCGACAGATAGAAGTGGACCTCAATTTCGTCGTCGGCACCAGCAAAGCGCTTCACGAAGGCGACGAAGGTCTTGCCCTGCAGGCGATTGTCGAGCGCCTTCACCATGCCATAGGCCGGATCCGACGGCGCGATCGTGAGCTCGAACGTCGACTCGGTGGTCTTCGGCGTGGCGAGCGTCGGCGTCGCGAACTCGATCCCGATCCGATACGTGTCGACCCCGATGCGCGTGTCGACGGTGACCGTCTGCACGCGCGCGCGGCCGACCACGTCGCTCGTGGTGGCCCGCGCCCAGAGCGTGCGATCGGTGCGCGACACCGCCTTGGCCGCGCCGAGCCCGAGCGCCGCGGGATCGATCTCGTTGGGGAAGAGCTCGCGCAGCTGACCGTCCCAGCGAGGCAGGTTGAGCTTCGCCGCCGTGTCGGCGTCGGGCGTCGTCGCGGCGCAACCGCCGAGCGCCGGCGCCGCGGCGATCGCGAAGGGCAGCGCCAAGGACAGGCCGACCCGCCTCATCGCCTTCGGGACGTGACGGAGGAGCCGCGCTGCCTCCCGGAGGGGGAGAGCAGCCATCGTCGAGGTGCGGGCAGTGGGCATGTTCTTCGTCAATCTCACCCGGCAGACGCGGTGTTCCAGTATCACAGCGGGACCGGATTGTCCGCTGCGGGGGCGGGACCCGAGGGGGGCTTCTGGTTCTGATTCGGCCCCCGGGTCGCTCATTCAAGCGATCCCCGAGCGGCCTCGAAGACGCTTCGCCCCCGGCCCGCGAACCCTTCGGGGCGCCGCGCCGCACCCCTTTTTCGAGCCGCCGCCGCGCCCGAGAGAAGTTTTCGCGGCGAGCGCCGTCCAACCCGCTCGGGACCGGCTCCCTCTTGGGCGCAGCCGGCACGAGTGCTAAGAGGGCATCGGCGCGAGCCGTGCGGTCGGCGGAGGCCGCGCAAGCGGGCAGGGGTGCTCTGTCCCAACGGAGGAGACATGAAGGCGAAGAGTGTTGTGTTGGCGGCCTGTGCGGCGTGCTTGGGTCTCGGCCTGCTCGCTTCCGTGCCCGGCTCGGCTCACGCGGACGGCAAGGCGAGGCCCCCGGCGAGCAAGAACGCCAAGGACAAGAAGGACGCGAAGGCGGAAGAGCCGGCCCCGGTCCTGCCCGCGCCCGTCACGATCGCGCCGAAGGAGCTCTCCTGGGGGATCGGGCACAAGAAGCTCGAGACCATCTACGACAAGGTGATCGACGACGACTACAAGGAGCGGTACCGCAAGGTGCAGCCCGGCCCCGAGATGGAGGCGCTCGACGCCGAGGTCGCCGAGAAGAAGGACGAGTTCCGCCGCAGCCGCATCGACTTCGGCAACGTGCCGACGGGCATCGACGCGACGCCGCTGAAGCAGGAGTACACGTACAACAACAAAGAAGCGCTGATGCAGATCACCCGCAAGGGCAAGACGCGCGACTTCTTCTTCATCG
>CAYYKK010000350.1:0-1040 GCA_964467935.1 uncultured Polyangiaceae bacterium | reverse complement strand
CGATCGCCTCTGGAAGATCGTCGACGAGCTGCCGATCGGCGAGAAGGCCGAGTGGGGCAAGGACTTCACCGAGGCCGCCGTCAAGCTCACGAAGGCGTACGGCATCCCCGGCCGCGTTCGCAACGCCGACCCGGCCGCGAACCCGCCGCGCAACTTCACCGAGATCGACTGGCGCGACTCGGCGACCGAGGTCCGCGCTATCGACTGGCAGAACGGCAAGTTCGGCCTCGCGTTCCAAGACGCGGCGACCTCGGCGAACCTCGCGAGCCTGCGGCCCAACAAGTCGATCCAGAGCGGCGGCGTCGACGCCTCCGTCCAGGACGTCCTGCGCGCGCCGTCGCAGCCGCCGGAGCTCCCGGCCGACAAGTCCAAGGACAAGGACAAGAAGAACCCCAAGGCGAAGCCTGCGCCGAAGAAGTGACTCACCGCGCGGCGGGATCGAACGGCGGGGAGCTCTCGGGCTCCCCGCTTTTTCTTTCACCCGCGGCGCTCGGCTCCGCGCCTCGAGCCGTCGTGGCGGAACGCCGACTCAGCCGACGGGCGAGGCGCCTTCGGGGATGCGGATGCCGCTCGAGATGTCGAGCCGCGCGGTCGGCGCCACGGCGCGCACGGCGGGCTCGATGATGCCGCGAATCGTCAGCGGCGTGCCGGGGCAGCCCGCGAACTTCCCTGCGAGGTGGATCGACAGGTGGTTGGCCTCGACCGCCACGATGTAGATCTCCCCGCCATCGGCGCGGATGAGGGGCGCGAGCACCTCGCGACACACCTTCAACAGCTGATCGATCGTGGCCGTCATGCGAGACCGGGTACGTTAGCAAAAACCGCGAAGGCGCGTCATTCTTCTCGGTTTTTTCGCCGGCGCCGGGGCGCTCGGCCGGCTCAGTAGGTCGACGCCACCACGGCGAGGGCCGCGTCGTCGCCGAAGCCCTTGGTGCGCTGCGCCGCGATGCCGAACGTCCGCCCCGTGATCTCCTCGTGCCCGCGGTACGGCCCCGACGCGGTCTTGCCCAGGATGTCGAGCTTGACCAGGGTCTCGGCGT
>CAYYKK010000349.1:0-7310 GCA_964467935.1 uncultured Polyangiaceae bacterium | reverse complement strand
CGTGTACTCCTCTTGGTACTTCGCGATCGCGGCCTCGCAGCTCCCGCCGCCGGCGACCGTGGGGAAGCTCCCTGCGCCGCCGGTCCAGTGGCCGCCGCCGCCGGGCTTCTTGTCGTCCTTGCCGGCGCCGATGCCGCCGTCGACGTCGACGTTCACGGCCTTGTCGCCGTGGACGACCTCGTCGTGCTTCGAGTTGAGGCGATCGCGCATGAGGATCGCGAGGCCCGCGGCGCCGATCATGCCGAGCACGGTGACGCCGATGAGCGTCTTCCACTGCATGCGCTGCTTCTCGGCGACGACGACCGCTTCGAAGGCCTTCTTCTCGCGCTTGATGTCGCGACCGAGCTTGGCCTGCTCCGCGAACTGCGCGAACTGCTCCCACTCGCCGATCTGCTTCTCCTCGCTCGAGATGGTGTCGCGCACGGAGTGCTCGGCGAGGAAGCTCGCGCTCGCGATCTGCTGCAGGAGCTCGACCGCGGTGAACGGGCCGTGATCCATGCCGTCTTTGATGACGATGTAGCGGGGGCGCGGATCGCTCTCGAGCCGCTCCTTCAGCGCCGCGAGGCGCGCCGTGGGGTCGGCCATGTTCGGCCCGGAGGCCGGGGGCGCCTGGACGGCCTCGACGACCGCGAACGGGCCGTCGCCGATCACGCGCGGCACGGCCGCAGCGGCCGGGATCTTCGGCGTGAACTCGGACGGGGCCGGAGGGATCATCGAGAGCGAGACGTCGACCTCGAAATCCTGATCGCCGTCGAGGTGCGAGACGTCGGCCTCGGGCGGCGGCAGCGATCCGGAGGGGCAGAGCTGATGGAGCGCCTGCGCGAGCGCGCCGAGGTCGCCAGGGCGGTGCTTCGGATCGGCGACCAGCGCCTTGCCGAGCAGCACCTCGAGGTTCGTCGGCAGATCGGGTGCCGCCTCCGTCGGGCGCTTCATGCCCGGGCCCACGCTCTCGCCCGTGAGCAGCTCGTAGAGGATCGCGCCGATCGAGAAGACGCTGGCGCGGCTGTCGCCCTTCTGGCCTTTGCGCTCCTCGGGGGCGAGGCAGGCGCGATCGCGCTCGTGGGTGGGCGGTGTGCCCGCGACCTCGGGCATCAGCTCGGTCCCGGCCTTGCCGTGATCGAGCACGGACGGATGGAGGAAGAAGGTCTTGCCGGCGGCGTGGAGCGCCGCGACCTGCGTGCACAACGGGACCGTGATCCCGACGGCCTCGCGCAAGCTGAACTTCTCGCCGCGGACGCGCCGAACCTCCATCGCCTCACGGAGGGTGTTCGTGCGCACCGCGCCTTCGGCCGTGCTCGTGTAGTGCTGCGTCGACATCTCTTCGTGTCCTCGGCTCCACCCGTGCTCCGCTCCTCGAGGGGCCTCGGGGCCTTCTCTGGGCGCAGCCGCTAGAAGGTACGCCGAATGCGCGGCGTGCATCAACGTGCATCCTTCCGCTTCTGCCGCGGAGACAAGGGCGCAGGTCGTCGCACACGATTCTCACGGACCGCGCGCTCCGCGAAGTGGTAAGCCCCGCGCGATGGCTCGGAACCGCACCCTCCCTCGGGCGATGATGGCCGCGGCCTGCGTGCTCTCGGGGCTCGTGCTGGGGGCGCTCGGTGCGTCGCTCGGCGCGGTCGGTTGCTCGACGCCGTCCTCGACGATCGACGGCGGCGATCTGATGGGCGTCTTCGAGCGCGACGGCGGGCGCGCAGACGGTGGGATCGTCGCCATCGGCTCGTCGAGCGCGGCGACCTCGGCGGCGGCGAGCTCGTCGGCGAAGGTCCCGGCCGATGCGGGGCCGCCGGTGGAGACGAAGGTCCGCGCGCCCGAGCCGGTCGGCTGCGTCGCGGAGGCGGGGCGACCCGAGGAGGCCCCGCGGAGGACCGTCGGTCGCCCTGCGTGCCGAGGCGGCGACGTGCTCGAGTGGCGCGACGCCGCGGGTGAGCCCCGCTACGGATGCGTCTTCTCACCGAGCGACATGGACAAGCGCGGTCCGCTTCCGCTCGTCGTGTTCTTCCACGGCGAGACGCCCGGGCTCGACGATCCCGGGAGCGTCGCGAAGCAGACGAGCCTCCGTACGCACCTCGGCACGGCGCCCATCGCGGGCGACGCCCACCCGGGCTTCGTGCTCCTCGTCGTGCAGGGGCGCGCGCTCGGCAAGCTCGGCGCGAGCTACGATCTCGCGTTCTCGGGCGCGGACAACGTCGACCGCCAGACGACCGATCACCTCGTCGACACGCTCGTCGAGCGCAAGTGGGTCGACGAGCGCCGCGTGTACACGATGGGCATCGGTCGGGGCGGCGCGATGGCGGCGACCTACGCGATGATCCGCGCCGACCGCGTGGCGGCCTTCGTCGCCTACGCCGCGCCGCCGCCCGTGGTGGAGTGGCAGTGCCCCGGCCCTCCTCCTCCTGGGATGCTGTTGTATCGCGCATGCGATACGAGGACCTCGTGCGACGACGTCGAGACGTGGCTCCACGCGCGCGAGAGCCGCGGCGCCGAGACGCGCGCGCTCCGCCTCGGAGAGGACACCCACGAAGAGCCGAACTGCGCCGTGGCGGGGCAGTGCTCGAAGAAGCGCGGCGAGGCCGCGCACGACCGCTGGCCGAAGGGGCGAGAGAAGGAGATCCTCGCGTTCCTCGCCGCCCACGCGCTCTCCGCGCGTTGAGTCGGCGAGCGCTCCGTCAGGCCTCGTGGGCCTTCGGGGCCGCTTCGCGCGACTCACCCATCGTGCCGAAGACCCAGTCCCAGAGCGGCGACGAGACGCCCCAGCGAGCGTTCTCGCCGGTGTGGTGGTGGACCATGTGGTGCCGCTTCAAGTACTTCCCGACGCGGGAGGTGAGGCGCATGTGGTGCACCGCGTAGTGCGTGCCGTCGTAGAGGAGGTAGCCCAGCCCGAAGCCGACGAACGCGGGATCGACGAGCGTCGCGCCGAGCAGCGCGCGGAACACGAGGTAGGAGACGGTGCCGATCGGGATGCTCACGCCGAGCGGCATCAAGAGGCGCGTCACGTCCTGCGGGAAGTCGTGATGCACGCCGTGCAGGATGAAGTACATGCGGCGCTGCGCGTGCTTGGGCCCCACGTAGTGGAAGACGTAGCGATGCAGCGTGTACTCGGTGAGCGACCACGCGAGCGCGCCGGCGACGACCAAGCCGGCGATGACCGCGAGGGGCATGCCGTGCGCGACGCTCCGGTAAAGGAAGTACGAGAGCACCGGGATCCAGAACGTGAACGGCGCTGCGGGGTGCACGCGCGAGAACCGCTCGATGATCGGCGTCTCGAACATGCGGCAGGTCGTCGGGCGGGGCGCGCTCTTCTGGGTGGCCGACATGGCCGAATCCCTACTCCAGCGCTGGTCGAAAGACCAGTCGAGAGCACCGCTTTCCCGGGGCGCGTAGGGGTGTTCGCGCCGACGCTCAGGCGATCTTGGCGGCGCCCGTCCCGATCCGCGGGAGCGCCGCGCCGGCGAAGGTCCGCATCGTGTTGCGCCCGCAGAACGGGCAGAGCCAACCGATATCGAACACCTCGTTCTCCGGGTGGATCGAGTGCGCCGGAGCGCTCTCGCGCTTGCCGTCGCGGTAGGCCGATCCGGTCACGACGAACCGTTGTTCGGTCAGCTGGGCGGAGAGGCTCGCTTGGCACTCGCAGCGACTGTTCGCGACGTAGACGGGGATCATGGCGAGGGAGGCTTTAGCCGTACCGCGGCGTTCGCACAAGAAGCTCGCCCTCCCTTCGTGTGTACTCCGGGACGGGGAGGGGACGGGAATGAAGACCCGGCTCGGGGGTTTCAATGCGGTCATGGCGAGCCGCTCGGGTGTACACCGGCTGACGCTGGAGGACGGGGCGCCCGCGGGCGCGACGCCGCTCTCGGTGTTGGTCGCGCACGACGCGTCGTCGACGGTGTGCGACGCGCTCGTCGACCATCTCGTCGACCCCGTCGGCGCGACCAAAACGAGGCGGCCGTTCGCGGTGACGCGCGCCTTCAGCGTGCAGGACGCGGCGGAGCTCATGCGGACGCGCGCGTTCGACGTGGCGCTCGTGAGCCTCGATCTCCAGCCTGCGCCGCGAGCGGCAGCGCGCTTCGCCGACTTCGTCCTCGGTCGCGGCACGCCCGTCGTGCTCGTCACCCGCAGCCTTCGGTGGCTGCCCCCGTCCGCGAATCACCTCCGCATGCTGCCCTGGGTCGCGCCCGAGGCGGACGGAGTCGCCGTCGAGGCGGCGATCGACGACGCGCTGGCGCGCGCACGGCTCCTCGGGCCGCTCGACGACGAAGCGGGGGAGGGCGACCGCACGAGCCTCGGCTTCTGAAGAGCGTGACCGTCCGCGCGAGCGCGGCTTCGGAGTTGCGCAGCGCGCTCGGCTCGGATAGAACCCCGTTGCAGCAGACTTCGGCGGGAGTAGCTCAGTTGGTAGAGCATCAGCTTCCCAAGCTGAGGGTCGCGGGTTCGAACCCCGTTTCCCGCTCCGAATTGTCGCGCGACGCCCCGAGCAGAGACCCGTTCCTTCGGGTGGCTGTGTGGGCGCGGCGCGGCGCGACGCGATGGGGCGTCGCTCGCGAAGGAGCGCCGTCTCGGCGCGTCCGGCGCGCGAGGTTTGAGGTACCGAGAGCCCACGCCGCGCGCATCGGGGGCTAGGCTGAGCGCGTGCGTTCCCTCGGATGGATTCCGGTCTTCGTCCTGCCGTTCGCGCTCCAAGCGGGCTGTCGAAGCGTCGAGGTCGTCGGCGGCGACGGCGGCGGCGCGTCGCGGGCGGTGACCTCCACCGACGCGGTCGGCGGCGCGGCGGGCGAGGGAGGCAGCTGCAACACGCCTCCGCCGCCCTCCTCGACCCAACCGACCGGGCCCGGCTGCTACGAGAACGACATGGGCAGCGGCTGGTACCAGGTCCCATGCTCCTGTGAGATGTGGCTCCGCAACACGACGCACGCGGGGCTCGGCGCCACGATCGAGCTCCACGCGACGCCGACCGATCCGCCGCCGACGCTCGATGGCTCGTTCGACGCGGGGCTCGACGTGGTGGATCCGGACGGGAGCTGGTTCAGCGTGTGGGCCGCGCAGCCCGGCAACGGGGTGACGTTCCGCGTGACGCGCGACGGCGACACCACGCGCGTGAGGTTGGGCGTGAGCGACCTCACGCTGCGGCCCGTCGTCGTCGAGGCGTGCACCACGCGGAAAGGCCAGGGGCGGCTCGTCGGACCGATGTCGGCCCAGCTCGCGGCGCACGCGGTGCTCGACGACGGCACCGTCGTCGACCTCGGGTGCAAGCAGACACCGGTGACCCCGCCGGCCGGCTAGCAGCCGCGGGCGCTCGGATCAGTCTTCCTCGGGAGGCGGGGGCGGAGGCGGAGCGAGCGCGCCGAGCAAGGACGACACGTCGGCGGCGCTGGCGCCGGCCGAGCGGAGCGCGTCCGCGAGGGTAGGCGCGGCGGCTCGTGACTGCACCGATGCAGGCAGTGGCTGCGAAAATACAGGACCTCTGACCGACGCCGTGGGCGCACCGAACGGCGCCGAGGCAGGAACGAACGGCGCTGGGGCAGGAACGAACGGCGCTGGGGCAGGAACGAACGGCGCTGGCGCCGGGACGAACGGCGCCGAGGCCGGGACGAACGGCGCCGACGGGCGCATCACCGGCCCCCGCGGCGACGGGGCGGAGAGAGGCGGCGCAGCGACGATGGGTGGCTGAAGTAGAGGCGCCCCCGACGGCGCGGGCGGCGCGATCGGCACCTCGACGTCGGGGCGATCGTCGGTCGCGAGCGTTCGTCCGAGGGCGCTCGAGGCCGGTGGCGCGGGCGGGGCGATCGCTCCACCGAACGGCAGACCCGACCTCGGCGTCCCGCCCGCACGGGGCTCGCTCCCGGGGGACGCGACCGCGAAGGGCGCGACGGCCCTCTGCGCGGCGAGCATGTGGCCGCTCGCTTGGAGCGCGAACGTCTCGCTGCCGATGCCCGGCTTCGACGGAGGGGGCTTCGCGGCTCGGGGCTCTTCACCGATCGCCGACGGCGAGGCAGGCATCGGCGCGCCCCAAGGCGTCGCCGACGCGGAGAGCGCGCTGCTCGGCGCGCCTTGCGCGGCGCCGACGTCGAAGGGCAGGGCCGGGCGTGCGGCGCTCGTCGCGGCGAAGGCCTCGTCGATCGCCATCGTGCCGCGCAGATCGTGGGCGGCGTGATCCGATGCACGGGGCATCGGGACGGCGCGCGGCTGCGACGCGCCGATCGCGCTCCAGTCGACGAGCGCGCCCGGCGACTGGAGCGCCGCGCCGATCGTGAGCGCGCCGACGGCGTCCTCGGTGAGCTGCGCCGGGTACGTCCCGCGAAACACCATCGCCAGCGTGCCTCGATCTCCGTCGATCGTGAGCGTGTCGCAGACGAGCTCGACCGCGATCGCGTTCGCGGCGAACGTCGACTTCGGGCCCACGCGCGCGACCGCGCGCGCGACGGGGAGGCGCTGCTCGATCCTGGCCTTGGCGGGATGCACGCCGTCGAGGACGAGCCACTCGCCGCCGCTCGGAAATCCGATCTGCTGGTCGTTCGGCGCGACTTGGTAGTACTCCCAAGCGAACGCGTCGGGCAGGGTGAGGGCGTCGAGCGCGGCGCGATCGATCCCGGCCACGAGCTGCTTGCGCGAGGGAAAGTAGCGCGAGAGCGGGGCGTAGCAGCCCGGTCGCGCCGCGTCGGTCGCGTCGACGACGTCGGGCGTCGCGATGCCGTACGGGTTCGCCATGCCCGGGCCGCCGACCGCGCGCTCGTAGACGAGCGGCACTTTGCTCAACGGGCGACCGCGCCCTTCGACGACGAGGACCTTGTCGAGCAGGCGTCGCCCGTCGTCGCGCGCGATCCCGAGCCGGGTGGAGAGCCGAGCGACCACGCGATCCGAAGGGGGATGCGCGTGGCCCACGAACGTGACGTCGCAGCGCGGCTTGTAGGGAGCGAGGTCGCTCGCTTGCTCGATGCTGCGGGTGGGGTTCCCTCCGAGCGTCCGTTCGGTCGTCACGATCTCTGGCGGCGGGAGCGGCTCGCCGCGCTCGAGAGAGAAGGCGACCTTCACGATGACGGCGAGCTGGAGGCGACCGCGGAAGCGGTAGAGGAGGGGGCTCGCCGCGACGCGTCCATCGGTCACGACGTCGGGCTGGGGGGAGGTCGAGGCGTGGCTCATGCGGGGAGGCGCGAGGGCGCGCGCCGGCCCATCGATACAAGCCCCGAGCCAACCGACTCGCGGGCGGGGTCGGGCCGGCGACGCCCGCTCGATGGTCCTTTCGAGCCGACGGACGCGCGTCGTCGGTCGCCGCCGCGATCGCGCCGAGGGGGGCGCGCGCTGCGCCCCGGGCGCAT
>CAYYKK010000348.1:0-7434 GCA_964467935.1 uncultured Polyangiaceae bacterium | reverse complement strand
GAGGGGGACGACCTCGGCCGAGATGGTGAGCTCGAGGCTCGCGCCGCCCTGCGGGAGGTTCGAGGCGAGCGCGGGCTCACCCGTCTCGATCACCTGGCGGAGCACGCCTCGCGACACGTAGGGCGGCTCGTCCTTGGGGACGTGCGGGGGACGGTGCGGGCCGCTCATGACCTGCGTCGGCTCGCCGGGGCGCGCCCGCAACCCCATCGCGGTCACGCCGTGGAAGTCGGTCGACACGGCGAGCTCGCAGAGCGAAGCGAGGCGCTCGGACGGATCCTCGAGCGACAGCAGGCGGCGCGAGAGGGACATGATCATCGAGAGGTGCGCCGCGGAGATCTGCGGCGCCTCGATCTGGCTCAACGACTTGACCCAGCTCGACGGGCTCGACAGCGGAGGCAGGTGCTCCTCGGTGTCGGTGAGGCGCGGCTTCGGGAGCTCGGTCGCCTCCTTGTCGCGCGCCGACTCGGGGGAGAGGCCGAGGTGGAAGCGGAGGCGCAGATCGCCGATGCCGACGTGATCGCCCGGCTGGAGCACGCGCTCGACGACGCGCTCGCCGTTCACGGTGGTGCCGTTCGTGCTCCCGAGATCTCGGATCCACCAGCGTCCGAAGGGATCGCAGAAGAGCTCGGCGTGGCGACGGGAGACCGTGTCGTGATCGAGCATGATCGGCAGCCCCGGAGAGCGACCGATGACGGTGTGCTGACCGATGAACGTCTGCCGGGCGACGGTGCCGTCTTCGTTCTCGACGTCGACGTAGGCGCGCCAGGTGATGCGCGTGCTGACGCTGCTCTTGCTGCGCGGCTCCTGGGACGTCATCGAGAACGAACCGTGAGCTTTAGTCAGTCGGCTCGTCACCGGCAAGCGAGGAGCGGCCGCTCGAGGAGGCTCGGTGCGACATTCTGTCGCGGGGGCTCGGCTCGTGCTAGAAGTGACGCTCCGGAGGGATTCGAACCCTCGCGCGACGCGGCCGTGGGGTCGTGAGGCGCGGAGGGATCGGGTTCCCCCATCCCGTGTTGCCCGATGCGGCGCGGGCCTTTTGCACGGGGCTTGCCCCACTTGAACCAAGACTAAGGACCTGATCTCAGGCCTTTCCAGGAGACGATTCAATGAACAGGAAACTCGGCGTGATGGCCTGCTTGGCCTTCCTCTCTGCGGCCGGTCTCACCCTCGGCTGTGGCGACAGCTCCAGCACCGGCGGCGCGGGCGGCACCGGCTCGACCTCCACCTCCGGCACGGGCTCGACGAGCTCCTCGACCTCGAGCTCCAAGGCCTCGACGGGCACCGGAACGGGCACGGGCACCGGCACCGGCACCGCGTCGACGGGCACCGGCAGCGCGGTTTCGTGCACGAGCTACTGTGCGGCGATGATGGCCAACTGCACTGGCACGGGTGGCCAGAAGGCGACCGACAAGAAGTTCGCCGACAACGCCGCCTGCATGACGGCGTGCATGACGCTCGACATGTCGATGAGCACCAGTGGCAACACGCTGGGCTGCCACGCGTACCACGCCGACGCGGCGGCCGGCTCGGTCGCGAATGCGGATCTGCACTGCGATCACGCTGGCATCCCGGCGACCGCGATCTGCCTCTGAGCTAGTCGGGCTCGGTTCAGTCGAAGGGCACGGCGCGAAGGCGTCGTGCCCTTTTTCGTCGCCCTCGCCCCCAGCCTGCCCTCACGGGTCCACGGACATGAAGAAGACGTCGTGGCCGGGCCCCATCAGGCTTGATCCGCCCAGCTGGATGTTGCCGGTGTAGTTTCCGATGACCGAGATTCGCTGCCCGACAGCGAGGTCGGTCGGGTAGGCCGGGTAGGCCCGGCTCCAGAGCCTCGTCCCATACTGTGACGCGAGATTAATGAGGTAGCCGACGTTCGAGGCAGGAAGGGGCCCGTCGCCGAGGTTCAGGTTCGGGCCAGCGAGCCCGCCGATGAAGACGTTGCCGACCATGTCTGCTCCGAGTGAATAGGCTGCTGTGTAGTGACCCGAAGGGAAGGCCTTGGTCCAGCGGAGGGCGCCCGTCGGATCGAAATGCGCCACGAACATCCCGGGGGTGTTGTTGACGCCGTTTCCAAAGTCGATCGACCCCGAGTCGTTGGTCCCCGCGATCGTCGCGTTCCCGGCGCCGTCGACGGTCAGCGCGTAGAAGTATTGGTTTCCGTCGCCCCACTCGTTGGTCCTCACGCAGTTGCCCGAGGAGTCGAGCTTGGTCACGAACAGCTTGTTGACGGAGGACGTGACGGGCGCGCATCCAAAGTTCGCCGTCCCGTTGGCCCTGCCCCCGACGTAGAGCCCACCGGCCCCATCCCTGGCGAGATCCCACGTCTGCAGGCTCACCGTCGACGTGAGGACTCGCTTCCAGGTGATCTGCCCGGCGGTCGTGTACGCCATGACCAGCCCGTTGCCCCCGGCGAACGTCTGGGGGCCGGAGGTGGACGTGCACGTGATCGAGGCGCCGCCCAAGTCAGCCGCAAAGTACACGTTTCCGCCCGGCTCCGTGACGAGCCCTCCGTCTCGCACATCGTCAGCGACGTAGGCAGGTGCATTTTTATTGCAGCTGTAACTCCATGCCGCGGCGCCGTTGGCGCCAATCGAGCTTGGCGAGCGTGACGCCCGCCCCGAGCCCCGAACCAAAATCGGTGGGGCTGCCGGTCAGGACGTAGACGTGGGTGGCCGTGGCGGCCACGTCGAGGACCGCGTCCGCGCCGCTGCTGCCGAAGCGCTTCGCCCACAGGACGGTTCCCATGGGGTCCACCTTCACGACGAACACGTCGTACTGCCCTGCCGAGTCGAGCGTCGTCGCGCCGAGCACGAGCGAGCTCGGGAAGTCGCCGACGGCGTAGGTGTTGCCCATCGGGTCCTGCGTGATCGCGTACCCGTTCGCGAACGCGCTGTCGCCGGCGCCGAAGGCCCACGTCGTGTCGCCGCAGGCGAAGCCGTTGCAGTCCTCGTCGCCGGGCTTCGAGCAGTCCTCGGGGCTCGGGGTCTTCTCGAGGAGGCACGTGCCGTAGCCCATGCCGTAGGGGTTGCACGTGTGGGTTCCGGCGTGGCAGACGCCGACGTTCTCGGTGCCGATCGGGCCGTCGTAGCAGGGCTCGCTCATCGACGGCGTGCACGTCGTCGCGCCTGTCCCGGTGCTGCCGGAACCGCTCGTCGGGTTGCCGCTCGACGTCGTCGAGGTCTGACCTCCCGCGCCGCCGGAGCCGCCCGCGCCCCCCGCGGCGCCGTCTTTGAAGTCTCCGAGGCCGAGGACCTGAGCGCACCCGACCAGGCCCACGCCGAGGAGCGCCGTCGTCGTGAGCCACCGGGCGAGATCGGATTCGAGTCGTCGCGGAATCATCCGCGGATGCTACTCGAAACGCTCCCGCCCGGCCCAGGGCCGTGCGTCACTTTACGAGCGTGAGCTTCGCGGCGGCGCCGAACGCGGTGAGGTGTCCGCTCTCTTCGGCGACGTAGACGTCGCAGCGCTCGTCGACCCGCACCAGGTCGGGGATCAGATCGGTCGCGACGGTGCCGAGGACCGCGCCGTCGTGCGGTCGCACCACGTGGACCGAGGTCTGCGGAACGAACAGCGCACCCGAACGGAGCACGGGCTCGAGGCGCCGCGGCCGATCGCCTTCGTAGCCGTCGGCGAAGACGTGGCGGTAGCGTACCTCGCCGTTCGCGGCGTCGACGGCGACGAGCTCGCCGGCCTCGCTGTTGAGGAGCACGGTGTCGTCGACCACGAGCGACGCCGCGGCGCCGACGCACGCCTCGCGCTCGAAGAGCTTGTCGCCGGTGCGCCGATCGAAGCCGATGAGGCCGGTTCCTCGGTGGCCGTGTGTGGCGAGGACGACCGTCGTCGAGCCGATGAGCGGAGCGCCGACCGGTTTGACGTGGGCGGACAGCTCGACGCTCCAACGCTCGGCGCCGGACCAGGGATCGAGGTGGTGCAACCGTGTGCCGCCGCGGCCGACGAACGCGCCGTCACCCGCGACGGCGAAGAGCGCGTCTTGATCGACGGACACGAGCGACGCGAAGCGGAGGCGATCGCAGTAGCGCCAGACGATCTCGCCGGTCGTCACGTCGAGGGCCGTGAGCGCCTGCTCGCCGCTCGACACGATGCCGAGCTTGCCCGCGCGTCGCAGCCGGAACGTCCCCGCTCGCCGCGCGGCGTAGCGCCATGCGATCTGTCCGCTCTCGAGATCGACGCCGGCGATGTGCCGCTTTCCTTCGCTGAGCAAGAGCATGCGCGGGAGGGATGGTGCGCTCACGACGGCGCCGGTGACAGGCGCGCCGACCCTCGGGCTCATCTTGAGGGTCCAACGGACCTCGCCGCTGTCCAGGCTGTGGAGGCGGAGCGTGCCTTCGGCGTCGAAGCGGGCGAGCCCGCAGGGCGTCATCACGCTGACCGCCTTTTGAACGGGCTGTCGCCACGCGAGCTCGCCAGTGCGACGCGTGATGCAGCAGATCTCTCGCGCGGCGCCGACGATGATGCCGTCGCCGGAGAGGTAGGTGGCTCGGAGATCGATGGACGGCACGGCTGCTTGCCATCGGGGAACGAAGCGCAGGCGCGCGGGCGAGGGGCCGGCCTCCCGCTCGCGGCTCGTCTGCGCGGCGTACGCGCGGTAGCTCTCGGGCGAGTGGTTCACCTTCGCGTCGTCGCGGCTGAGCTCGCGCGTGACCTCCGAGATCTCGCGGAGCTTCGCGCGGAACTCGACCAGGCGAAGGTTGTGCGTCTGTGAGCGATCGCGTCGGACGAGCGAGCGCGCGAGGGCGCGACCGAACGCGACGACGCCCTCGGCGAAGGAGCCGAGGTCGACGAGCGGGAAGGTCCAGCTGTCCGCGCGCCCTCCGGGGGATTTCGGCAGGAGGCCCAGCGTCACGCTCGCCGCCTCGCTGGGCTCGCCATCGGCCGTTCGCGGATGCACGAGGCGAATGCCGCAGACCGCGCCGCCGACCTGGACCTTGCGCCACACCGGCCGACCCACGGCCTGGGCCTCGAGCGCCTCGAGCACCAGCCGCGCGAGCTGCTCGGCGACCAGGAAGACGTGGACGTCGGGGAGCTCACGCGCGTGTTCGAGCGCCGAGACGCGGAACTTCCCGCGCACGAGCAGCGCGAGCAAGTCGGCGCGCAGGACGGTCCCGCTCGGGCTCACGCTCAGGGGCGGCGGCGGACGCAGCGAGAGCTCCGCCGAGAGCCCGAACGAGAGCTCGCCGACGGGCTCGACGACGAGCGTCTCGGAGTCGACGGGCTGCGTGCTCACGACGGTCAGCGTCCCGAGCAGGTGACGCGCCGACGTCGCGCGCCCCTCGACGCGGCCGAGCTCGGCGCCCTTCGTGCGCTCGACGCCGGCGAGCGCCTCGTCGAGGCGCGTGCGGAGCAGGGCGAGATCGACGCGGCGATCGTGCACGAGCACGTGGGGGAGCGCGCCGCCCGCGAACACGCTGACGAACGCGACGCTGCCCGAGAGCTCGATGCCGATCTCCCACGGCTCCTCGCCGAGGCGCACGCGTACGCTCGCGCGCGGCTTCCCCGTGGTCGCGATCTCGGCCAACGCCTCGGCGAGATCCGCGTACACCACCGACGGGAGCCCGGGCGCGCTCGCGTCGATCGCGCTCGAAGGATCCGTGAGGTGGGCGACCAGGCTCGAGAGGAGGTCTTGGGCGCTCGTTCGCGAGCGATCGCTCGCGCGTGTCACGTGCGACTGTCCAATCATCTGCGCCGAGATGCTAGGCAGTCGGTCGCGCGCCACGTACTTTTCGGAGACCTTTGCCCAAGAGTGGACAACGGAAAAAGGACATGAAGAGGGGCTCTTACGCGCAGCGGTCGCTCCTCGCCTTCGCAGCGGGGCTCCTCGTCGCGGCGATCCCGGCGTGGTTCTACTTCGGCTTCACGATCGACGACGCGCTGATTCCGGCGCGCTACGCGCACCACGTGGCGACCGGCGAGGGCTACGTGTTCAACGCTGGGGGCCCGCCCACCGACGGCGTCACGCCGCTCGGGTTCGTCTATCTCCTCGTTCCGTTCGCGAAGGCGGGGCCCATGGGCGCGCTCGAAGCGGCGCGCTTCGGCGGGCTCGCGATCTGGCTCTTCGCGGCGGGGGTGCTGGGGATCATCGTGGACCGCGCGGGGAGCGCGCGAGCGAGGTGGGTGGGGCTCGCGATCGTCGCGGCGTCGGCGCCGCTCGGCGCGTGGGCGAGCGCGGGGCTCGAGACGCCGCTCGCCGCAGCGTGCGTGACGTTCGCGCTCGCGGCGCGATCGGCGGGACGCGCCAACGCGGGGGCCGCGCTCTTCGGGCTGTCCGCGCTGGCCCGGCCCGAGCTCCTGCCGCTCGCGCTGTGTCTCTCGTTTCCGTCGATCGAGCGCGAGGTCGACGACCGCGCCGAGACGCGCGCGCGCCTCCGGCTCTCGGCGTCGCACTTCGCTCGCCTGGGTCTCGCCGCCCTCCCGTTCACCTGCGCCGCGCTCGTCCGCGCGTCGATCTTCGGCCGCGCCGCGCCGCTGTCCGTGCTCGCGAAGCCGCCGAACGCGACCGCCGGGGCGATCTATGCGCTCGCGTGCTTCCTCCTCACCGGTCCTCTCGCGCTCTGCGCGCCGCTCGCGTGGCGTCGGCTCGCTCCGTGGCCGCGGTGGCTCGTCGCGGCGGTCTTCGTGCACTTCGTGGCGATCGCGGGCGCTGGGGGCGACTGGATGCCGCTCTCGCGTCTCGTGGTGCCGGCGCTGCCCGTCGTGGTCGTCGCGGTGAGCCACGTCGCGAGCGTGTCCGGTGTGCTCTTCACCGCGGGGCGCCTCTTCGTGACCCTGTCGGGTGAGATCTTCGCCTTCACCCGCAAGACGACCTCGGGTCCGCGTGTGATGGAGGATCGCCTGGCGCTGATGGCGGAGGCGCGGCCCATCCTCGCGCAGGCGAAGGTCGTCGCGACCGAGGACGCGGGCTGGGTGGGCGCGACGACGGAGGCGACGATCGTCGATTTGGCGGGCGTCACCGATCCGTTCGTCGCCGCGCTCCCCGGCTCGCACACGGACAAGCGCATCCCCGACACGTTCGGCGCGCGGGGCGGCGTGGGCGTGCTGGTTTTCCAGCTGAAGGGCGGGGCCGAGCGCGCGGAGCCGTGGTGGTCGAGCAAGTGCGCGCGCGGCGGGGAGCGGTGGGTCGCGGCGGGGCCTGGGATCGGCGACGCGTTCGAGCCGGCGCTCGTCACGCACGGCAAGCTCCACTACGTGCTCTGCGTCCGGAGCCGCGTCTAGGTCGCCGCCGCCACCCCAGAGAGGGATTGAATCGCGGCCGACGACCGCGTCTCATCGGCGCGTGTCGAGCCTCGTCGAGAGCATCTCCCAGTTCGTCGGACGCGTGGAGATCCTCGCTCGCGGGGCGGACGCCGATCGCCGCGCCGCCGAGGTGGCGCTCGAGCGGGGGAGGGCCCTCGAGGCGCGCGACTGCGCGCGCATGTTGCT
>CAYYKK010000347.1:0-7484 GCA_964467935.1 uncultured Polyangiaceae bacterium | reverse complement strand
TCCGCCGTCGCGTGCCCCCTCGGCCGCGAGGGCGACGCGACCGACATCCTCTACGTGACCCTCCCGCCTCACTACGGTCGCGCAGAGTGGCTCGCCCTCCTCTCACTCGCCGCCGAGGCGTACCAACAGGCCGAGACCGCGTGGAGCGCGCGCCGCCACGCGCAGGAGCACGCCGCGATCGAGCGCGAGCTCGAGACCGCGCGACAGATCCAACGCGCGCTGATCCCGAAGAACCTCGACTACGAGAACCTCGACGTCGCCGTCGGCTTCGAGCCGTGCAAATGGGTCGGCGGCGACTACGTCGACGCCGTCGAGGCCGCCGACGGTCGAGTCCTGCTCTCGGTCGCCGACGTCTGCGGTAAGGGCCTCCAACCCGCCCTCGTCACCTTCAGCCTCCACACCATGGTCCGCGCCATGGCCGACACCGGGCGAAGCGTGCGCGACATCATGGAGAGGCTCAACGATCACCTCTGCGCGTACATGCCTCAGGACTCGTTCGTCACGATGGTGTGCGTCAGCATCGATCCCAAGACCGGCGAGATCGAGTGCGTGAACGCGGGTCACCCGCCGCCGTTCGTCTTCCGGCCGGACGGCAGCACGCGCGCGCTGCAGAGCGCGATGAACCCCGCGCTCGGCGTCGCCAAGTGCGACATGACCCAGGAGAAGGGCACGATCGATCACGGCGAGATCCTGCTCCTCTACACCGACGGCCTCACCGAGCTGCGCAACCCGGCGCGCGTCATGCTCGGCGAAGCCAAGCTCAGCGAGCAGGTCGCTCAGATCTACGTGCGCGACGCGGGCCGTGGCGTGTCGATGGTCGCCGACGACCTCACGAGCATGCTCGACGCCTACCGAGGCGGCGAGCTCCCCGAGGACGACCGCGCCTTCCTCCTCGCGCGACGCGCGTGAACGAGCCAGCGCAGGGTCGCGTCGAGCCCGTCCCCTCGCGCCGACCGCTCGTTTCTCCTCCGCCTACGGTGTGCTAGTCGGAGCGTCGTATGCATCTTGCGATCATCGGAACCGGCTACGTCGGGCTCGTCGCGGGCGCCGGCTTCGCCGACTTCGGCAACGACGTCGTGTGCGCGGACAAGGACGCGAGCAAGATCGAACGACTCTCGCGCGGAGAGGTGCCGATCTACGAGCCCGGCCTCGACGCCCTCATCGAACGCAACGCGCGCGCCGGGCGCATCCAGTTCTCGACGGACGTCGCGGCGGCGATGAAGACCGCCGACGTCGTCATCTGCGCCGTCGGCACGCCTCCCGCCGCCGACGGGAGCGCCGATCTCACCGCGGTCTACGCGGTCGCCGAGACGTTCGGCAGGACGCTCGACCGCTTCAAGGTGATCGTCAACAAGAGCACCGTCCCGGTCGGCACCGCCGACGAAGTGCGACGCATCGTGTCCGGCCTCACCACCGAGCCCTTCGCCGTCGCCTCGAACCCCGAGTTCCTGAAGGAGGGCGCCGCGATCAACGACTTCATGAAACCCGATCGCGTCATCATCGGCGCGGACGACCCGCGCGCGCGCGATCTCCTGAAGCAGCTCTACGCGCCGTTCGTGCGCACCCAGGACCGAATCCAGGTCATGGACCCGCGATCCGCCGAGCTGACGAAGTACGCAGCGAACGCCATGCTCGCGACGCGCATCTCCTTCATGAACGACCTCGCGCTCCTCGCCGAGAAGGTCGGCGCCGACATCGAGGCGGTCCGCAAGGGCGTCGGCTCGGACTCGCGCATCGGGCCGAAGTTCCTCTACGCGGGCCCGGGCTTCGGGGGCTCGTGCTTCCCGAAGGATCTGTCCGCGCTGCTCCACCTCGCCGACCGACAGGGCCACGGGCTCGACGTCATCCGCGCGGTGGAGCGCGTCAACGCGCGCCAGAAGAAAGTTCTCGCGACCAAGATACAAGAGCATTTCGGAGGCGATTTGCGCGACAAGGTCGTCGCGGTCTGGGGCCTCGCCTTCAAGCCCGAGACCGACGACATCCGCGAGTCCCCCGCGCTGGTCCTGCTCGAGGAGCTCCTCTCCATGGGCGCCACGGTACGCGCGCACGATCCCCAAGCGATGGACAACGTCGCCGCCTCGTTCGGTGACCGCGTGTCGCTGGCGCCGACGATGTACGAGACCGCCCAAGGCGCCGACGCGCTCGTCCTCGTGACCGAGTGGCACGAGTTCCGCTCCCCGGATTTCCGTCGGCTCAAGGAGATCATGCGGACCCCCGCCCTCTTCGACGGACGCAACGTCTGGCCCGTCGAGGAGGTCACGCGACTCGGCTTCTCCTACCGCGGCATCGGCCGACGCTCCGTGGGCTGAGCGCCGACGGCGCCCGCCTCGTCTCGTTCGCGCGGCGGCTCGGCGCGTTCTTCTGCCTTCGCCCGCCGCGCTCGGATATTCTGCCGCCCCTGAACGGCTCGCCTTCAAGAGGACCCTGAGAGACGCCCGCGGATGTCGCTCGCCAAGAAGACAGTGCTCGGCGCGATCTGGAGCACCGCATCCAGCATCGGCGCGCGCGTCATCGGCGTCGTGAGCACGTTCATCCTCGTACGCTTTCTCCCGCCCGAGGTTCAAGGCGAGGTCAACGTCGCCTTCATCGTCGTCTCGACCGCGAGCATGATCGCGTCGCTCGGCCTCGGCCAGTACATCGTCTCGAACCCGAAAGCGGGGCGCGACGTCGCGTTCCACGTGACGGTCTACACGACCGTCTTCGGGCTCTTCGTGCTGTGGCTCTGCTACTTGCTCCGCGACGTCCTCGGACACTGGATGAAGTCGCCCGGCATGGGCGAATACGTGCCCGGCCTCATCCTCTCGCAGCAGCTCGACCGGTTCGCGGCGCTGCCGCGCAACATCCTCGCCCGCGACATGCGCTTCAAGTTGCTCGGGCTCCGCATGGCGCTCGGCGAGGTCGTGTACGCCGGCGTGACGATCGGGACCGCGTGGCTCGGCTGGGGAGGACACGCGATCGTCGCGGGCAACGTCGCGCGCGGGTTGGTGGGCCTCCTGCTCCTCGGATCGATGACGAACTGGCGAGACTGGCTGCTCCCCTGCAAGCTGAGCCTCGCGACGACGAAGACGCTCCTGCGCTTCGGCGCGCCGATCACGGTGGGAGGCGTCTTTCACTACGGCGCCGGCAACTGGGACAACCTCATCATCGCCAACCGCTTCGGTGACGCGACGACGGGCCTCTACAACATGGCCTACAAGCTCGCCGATCTGCCCGCGACGCACATCGGGGAACAGATCGGCGACGTGCTCGTCCCGTCGTTCGCCCAGATGGAGGACAAGGAGGAGCGGAAGCGATCTCTCGCGCGCGCGGCGGGCCTCTTGAGCTTGGTCGTCTTCCCGCTCGCGGTCGGCCTCGGCGCGGTCGCCGACACCCTCGTTCGAACCGTGTACCCGAGAGCGTGGAGCGGCGTCGCCCCCCTGCTGCTCATCCTGAGCGTCCTCAGCGTGGTGCGTCCCATCGGCTGGCTCGTGGGCAGCTACCTCCAGGTCGTCGCGAGGACGCAGGCGATCATGGTGCTCGAGATCCTGAAGGTGCTGCTCATCGTCGGCTCGATGTTCGCGCTGGCTCCGCTCGGTCCCGAGTGGGCGGCTGCAGGCGTGGGCGTCGGCTACGGCCTCAACGCGCTCTCGTACCTCTATTCGTTGCGCTCCGAGGGCGTGACGTTCTGGAGCGTCCTCAAGCCCCTCCTCGGTCCCCTCGCCGCCTGCGGGCCGATGGCGGCCGCGGTCTTCGGGGTGCGCTTCCTCCTGCGCGACACGGACGTCGCGTGGTCGGCGCGCCTCGGGATCGAGATCCTCCTCGGCGCGGTCGCCTACGTCCCGTCCGCGCTCCTCATCGCGTCGCACGCCTCGAAGGACCTGATCGGCCTCCTCAAGAAGACGCTGCTCCGAAAGAGAAAGGCCGCCTGAGCGGTCCCTCAGGTCGGCGACCCCGCTTCGAGCGCGCGCGCCGCGGAAGGATCGCCGGCCTCCAGCACCGCCACCTCGCTCGCCTTCGCCTCGACGAAGCGCGCGAGATCCTCGAACGGAACGTCGGCCGGGCAGACGCGGCGCTTCGAGCGCAGCACCTCGACCGGGACGAACTGGAACGCGCGCACCGCCGCGTCGTAGTCGGGCATGCTGCGCGACGAGGCCAAGACGAGCGCCATCAGGCCCGGGTAGGCGCCTTTCGAGGCGCGCATCCGCTCGCCCTCGCCCACGTCGCACCTTCCACACGCGAAGCAGCGTGAGAAGCTCGCCATCCTCGCCCGCTCGTCCGGCGCGACGGCCGGCAGGCGATCCGGCCCGTAGTTCATGAGGAACAGGCGAATGCCCGTCAACGCGCCCGCCATTCGGGCGAGCAGCACGCGCACCAAGGCCGCGGCGAGCACGATGGCCGACAGGGCCCTTCCAGACGCGACGATCTTCTTCATGCGGCGGGGCGGGGAGTTCCCGATCGAGGGCACCGTACCATTTGTCGTCCGAGCGAGCCCTGTGACGGCCGAGTGTTACGGTGTGACGCCCCTCGTTACGCGCGCTGAGCCCCCGTAACACCCCAAAAAACGCGGAGAACTGGGTGGCACGCCCTTCGCTAAGTGGGCCGGCCATGGAGACCAACAACGCCGCCCCGTTCGCCACCGACATCGCCCTCGACGACCGCGCGCAGGCGCTGCTCATCGAAGGGCTCATCGCCGGTCGCGAGCGCGCTTGGCGAGAGTTCCACGGTCGCTACGACCGGCTCATCTACCGCTGCATCACCAAGGTGACGTCGCGCTTCTCCTTCATCAGCCACGACGACATCCGCGAGATCTACGCGACGCTCCTCGTCCAGCTCCTGTCGAACGACATGCACAAGCTCCGCACGTTCGACGCCTCGCGCGGCAGCCGCTTCTCCTCGTGGATCGGCCTCCTGGCCGTGAACGCCGCCTACGACTACCTGCGCTCGCTCCGTCGCGAGCCGAACCGCGCGCCCATGGCGGAGGCCGAGAGCCTGCGCTGCGAGCGTCCCTCGCCCCTCGAGCAGTTCGAGCGCCGTGAGCGCGAGAACCGGGTCTCGCGCGTGCTGCGTCAGTTCTCGGCGAAGGATCAGGAGTTCGTCGAGCTCTACTTCACCGAGGGGCTCGAGCCGGAGCAGGTCGCCGAGCGCATGCGCATCAGCGTCAAGACGGTCTACTCGAAGAAGCACAAGATCCAGAGCCGCCTCGAGGCGATGCTCAGCCACGCGGCTTGATGCTCGATCCCCCTCGAGCGTCGCCCTGAAGGTTTCTTTTCTCGTCACTCGATTCACGTCTCTCGTCTCCCTCCTCCTCTCCAGATTGTTCGGCATCCCATCGCCTCGGTGTGGTAGACCCCCACCGAGGCGATGTTCTTTTTGGGGCTCAAGACACAGGCCGCGACGAGCGTGCGCACGGGCGCGCTCCTCGCTTCGGTAGCCCTCGCCGCCGGCGTGATCGGCCTCGCGGGCGCGTGCAACGGCACGGGTGCAGGCGACACCGGCGACAAGATCGTCAAGCCGAAGCCGAGCGTTCACGGGCAGGGCGAGCTGGTCTCCGACGTGGTCGGCGACGCGACCTGGTACAGCGACACGGACCTGATGAGCCAGAGCTGCAAGCTCCCCGCGTCGAAGAACGTGAACTTCACGGGTCAGGTCATCGTCGCGGTCGATCGCTACGACGAGACGGGCAACGGTCAAACGGGTAACATCTACATCCAAGATGTACCTGAGGTCGGCGCGGACCCGGTGCCGTATTCGGGCATGACGGTCTTCGGCGCCGGCTTCACGCCGCCCGACCTGCGCGTCTTCGAGGGCGACGTGGTCGATACGTTCGGCTCGTACGACGAGTTCATCGGCCCGTCGGTCGGGTACTTCGGCAACTGCAAGACGCTGCCCGAGTCGAGCGGAACGATCAGCTTTCGCTACGAGAACGGATACCGGCCCGCCGCCGCCATCGTTCCAGGAGGGACCGATCCTGCGCGCTGGGCCCCCGTGAAGGGCTACAAGAACGCGCGGAAGTGGCTCGGCATGCTCGTGAAGTTCGAGAACGTGAGCCTGCCGAACGCGGCCAAGTGCGACAGCAAGTGCCCGCGGATGAACTGCGATCAGTGCCGCTATTCGCTCGATATCGACATCGGCGGCGGCGTCGCGGGGAGCGATGGGCTCACCGTCGACAACGAGCTGTTCGACCTGAAGAACGACGGGCCGACGCTCGCGCCCCCCGTGACGGTCAAGTCGATCACGGGCGTGCTCACCTACTTCTACGGCTTCCACCTCGCGCCTCGCTCGGCGGCGGACATCGAGCTGTGAGGTGAAGGGCTCGCGAGAGCTCGCGGGCGCGTCGCTCGCCCTCTTGTGCAGCTCCGCCGTGCTCGGGTCCTGCGGCGGTGCGACCGGTGTCGGTCGCGCGGTCGGAGTCGGCGCCGCGTTCGGAAAGGGCGCCTCGCTCGCGGCGCACATCGAGGTGCGACAAGCCGACGCGCACCCGGGGCTGACGCTCGTCGAGCGGCAAGGCGATCCGTCCCCGGGGCTCGCCGCGGCCGTCGTCACGCGCGCGGGCGCGCGGGTGACGCTCGATCTCGCGCTCGTGGTGGAGGACCGACTCGAGGCCGCCGACGTCCCGATTCATCGGCGGGTCGACCGAGACGCGTTCTTCGTCACGACCTACCTCGGCAAGAGCGATCGCGGAAAGCTCTTCGAGGCTCTGCATCGCGCGCTTTCGACGCCCATCAGCCCAGCCGACCTGCAGCGTGCCGAGGCCCACGCCGCGGTGCTCGGGCCGCTGCCCGCCGAGCCCCCGGAGCTGGCGGAGGTGAACCGCTGCATCGGAAGGTTCGCGGTCGCCGACGACAAGGCGCCGCCGCTCGCCGCGGTCGAAGCGGCGCGCTCGCGAGCGTTCGCGGGTCACCGGGTCGCGTTCGCGCTCGTCGGTCCCGCCTCGGTCGCGAACGAAGCCGAAGCAGCGTGGCTCGCGAGCCCCGCTTGGCCCGGCGGCGCCGACGAGCCGGAGCCCCCGACCGGCGCGGCCAACGCCGTGGGCCGCTCGATCGCCCTCCCTCGCGGAGCGGCTCGCTTCACGCTGGCCCTCCCAGTCGCGGACGGCCGCACGGCAGCGAGCGCCGCGTCCGAGCTGGGCCGCACCCCCTCGCCGCTGCGCGCGAAGCTGTCACGCCTCCGCGTGCCGTTCTCGGTCGACGAGATCGGCGGCGTCTCACAACCCAACGGCGGTTGTCTCTTCGTTACAGCCACATCCCAGACGGCGGACCCGGCCGCCGATCTCGCCGCGGCCGTCGCCATCGCCACCGGCGTGGCCCAGGCCGAGCTCTCGACGAGCGCCGAACGGCCGCTCGACGAGGCAGCCGCGGCGCGGCAGGTCGCGCGGGCGACCGACTCGGTCGAAGCGGCGACCATCGCGTCGTGGTGGGCGCTCTCTCACCCGAGGGCCGGCGCGCTGTCGCCGCCGGCCGCGGTTCTCTTCGACGCCGAGGCGCCCGAGTCGACGCTCTCGGCCG
>CAYYKK010000346.1:0-7604 GCA_964467935.1 uncultured Polyangiaceae bacterium | reverse complement strand
CGTTCGTGCGCATCGCGAGGCCGATGATGCCCTCGCCTCGACGAACGCTGACCCGCCGGACCTCGGGCCGCGCGTCCGCGCGCGCGATCGCCGCCCCCGCGGCCACGACGCCGTCTCCGTCGGAGCCCGAGAGCAGGGCGACCTCGGCGCCCGCGCCCCGTCCCACGTCGATGAAGTAGAGCCAGACGCCGTCCTCTCCCTCGTCGACCATGAGGCCGCCGGCTTGCGCGCCGCACGCGCGCGCCGCCTCGGTGATCACCGCGCGAGCGAGATCTTCGAACGTCGAGGCCCGCGCCATCGAGCTCTCGAGCTCGAACAAGAGCTTCAGATCGCTCACGCGATGCTCGAGCTGCTCCTTCGTCTCGACGAGTTGGATGTTCTTCTGGATGACCGACAAGAAGAGCCGCGAGTTGTCGATCGACACCGCCGCCTGGGTCGCGAGCGCGGTGAGCAGCTCCTCGTCGTGCAGCGAGAATTCGTCGAAGTGCCCGGGCAGCCCGCCGCGCTTGTTGAGCACCTGGATGACGCCGATGGTCCGTCCGACGTGGTTCTTCATCGGCGCGGCGAGGATCGAGCGCGTGCGATACCCCGTCACGTCGTCCCAGTTCCTCGAGAAGCGCCGATCCCGGTAGGCGTCCTTGATACGGATCGTCTGACCGTATTTCGCGACCTGACCGGCGATGCCGGCTCCGAGCGGCAGCTCGATGCTCCGCGCCTCGTCACCGATGATGATGCGCGACAACAGCCGACCGCGCTGCTCGTCGAGCAAGTAGAGCGTCGCGCGATCCGCCTCGAGCAGCTCGGCGATCTTGCCGAGGATCAGCTCGAGGAGCTGATCGAGATCGAGCGTGCTGCCGAGCGCGAGCCCCACGTCGCGCAGGGCCTTCACCGTCCGATCGGCTCGCTCGAGGCGGCCGTCGAGCTCCGCGCACTTCGCCTCGAGCTCGGCGTTGCGACGCTCGAGGTCCACGACCTGCTGCTTCGTCGCGAGGCTCGCCTTGGGCTTCGCGACGGTCGCCTTCCGCTTCGCGAGCGGCATCGGCCTCGCCGCAGCGGAGGCCGCGGCAGGTGGCTTCGTCTTGCGCTCGAGCCGAGCCCGCACCCCTCGACGGTAGGCGGCAGGCGTCGTTCCGTCCACACTCTTGGGCGCTCTCGGCTCCGGGCGTCGCGCCGCTCCCGAAAAGCCTTGCGCTCGGCGCGCGGACGTCACCTGCGGGAAGTTGCGCGCCCACCGGAGCGTCTGTCATATCTCTCGCCGATGACCTCGCGAGCAGCAGCGCTCACCGTGCGCGGTCGCGTTCAAGGCGTGTACTTCCGCGCCGCGACGCGCGTGGAGGCGCTGCGGCTCGGCCTCACGGGTTGGGTGAGGAATCGCGACGACGGCGCCGTCGAGATCTGCTGCGAAGGCGAACGAAGCCGGCTCGACGAGCTCGTCGCGTGGGCCCATCACGGCCCGCCCGCAGCGCGCGTCGACGCGGTCGACGTCGTCTTTCGCGATCCGTCGGGCGTACACACCGACTTTCGGATCGTGGACTGAGCGGGCCGCATGGGCGATCCTGCGCTCCCGATCCGGAAGCCGCTCGCGTCCCCGGTCGTTCCACCTCGAACCATGCCGCCTGTCGCCGCACCTCGTCGCTCCGCCCCCCGATGGGCGCTCGGCGCGCTCCTCGTGGGCGCGGCGATCGCGCTCGGCGCGAGCGCCTCGGCGGCGCCGCCCGATCCCGCGAGCTCGGCGCTCGTGCCCATCGGCGAGCTCCCGCCGCTCCCCACGCTGGAGCCGATCAAGAAGCTCGAGGCCGATCCCGAGGCGCTGAAGGATCTCGACGGGCTCCTCGCGCGGCTCGTCTCGGACAAGGCGGACATCCGCGAGCACGCGCGCGCCGCGATCGACGACGTCCCGGCGGCGTTCGTCCCTGCGATCCACGTCCGCATCCAAGAGCTCCGCCAGAGCATCGATCGCGAGGCCGCGCCGCGCCTCCTCGCCGACGCCCGCAAGGCGGGGCGGGTCACGAAGAGGTCCGACGAGAAGGACGACGAGAAGAAAGACGACTCCGCCGAGAAGCCCAAGAAGAAGTCCAAGAGGAAGAAGAAGAAGGCGGACGACGCGCAGGTCGACAAGAAGGACGACAAGAAGGACGACGAGAAGAAGGCCGACAAGAAGGACGACGAGGGAGACGACGGCGACGACTGGCTCGCGTTCGTGCTCTCGCAGCCGAAGACCGACAGCGACGCGTGGAAGGATCTCGTCCACCTGCTCGCGATGGAGCGCATGCTGACCGCGATCGGTACGACGCCGGCGGTCCGTGAGCTCATCGAGCTCCGCTCGAACTTCGGCGACATGCTCCGGATCGATCTGCAGCGACAGATCGAGAAGCTCAAGGACAAGGCCGTCCCCGCGCTCATCGAGGCGCGCAAGCACGACGCGACGATCGTGCAGCGCTTCGCCGAGACCGAGCTCGACAAGCTCGGCCGCGCCATCCCGGGCGAGGCCGTCGCATCCGACGATCCCGACATCCTGGCCGACGTCCTTCGCGCGTTCGGGCGCACGCGCGACGTCGACGCCGTGCGTGTGGCGCTGAGCTTCGCGAACAGCGACCGACGGAAGGTGCGGCAGGCCGCGCGCGAGGCGATCGCGGGCATCGGCGAACCGGGCCGGTGGCAGCTGCGCGACGCGTTCCAGGACCTGACGGGCGACAAGCCCGACAAGAGCGTGCCGTGGGACGTGCTCGCCCGGCAGATCTTCGCGATCTACGACAAGGGCCGCCTCGCCGAGTTTCAGAAGCTCGTCGACGACGGGCTCGCCGCCGCCAAGGCCGGCAAGCACGCGGACGCGGTCGCGTCCTTCGACAAGGTCCTCGCGCGCGATCCCTTGTTCGATCGTCGCAAAGAGATGGCTCCTTCGTACCTGGCGGTCGCCGCGACGTTGCCGCTCGAGCGGGCCGACGAGAAACTCGCCCTCCTCCGCAAGGCCCAGCGACTCGACCCGCAGAGCAACGACGACAAGCGCATCGAGGGCCAGATCGCGTACGTCGAGGCGCGCCTCTTGATGAAGGAGGGCCGGCCCGACCGCTTCCTGCTCGAGCGCGCCATCGAGCTGGATCCGTCGAACCAGGAGGCGCGTGACGCGCTCGCCACGTTCGAGGAGAAAGCGGTCGTCGAGAAGCGCTCCAACGTGAACCGCTTCTTCTACGCGGCCGGCATCTTCGCGGGGATGGTGTTGCTCGCGCTCGGGATCGGGCTCTACGGGCGCCGAAGGAAGCCTTCGCACGGCTCACCGCCCCCGCCGCCTTCGTCGTCGCCGCCCGCCCCCGCCACGCCGGAAGGCTGAGCGCCGCTCGCCACGACGGGGCGCCCGAAGACGAGAGCCCCGCCCTCTTTCGAGAGCGAGGCTCCATCACACCACCGCGCGACCCGAGGGGCGGGCGCCCGGTCCTACGCGAAGCTCAGCCCGCAGCCGCCGCGGCGGCCTCGGTCTCGGCCTCCACGGGCTGCGCCTTCACCTTGTCCACCGGCGCCGCGACGTCGACGAACTCGATGATGCTGATCGGGGCGTTGTCACCGCGGCGCGCACCGACCTTGATGATGCGGGTGTAGCCGCCCGGACGCTCGGCGAAGCGCTTCGAGAGGTCGATGAGGACCTTCTCGACCAGATCGACCTTCTTGCCGTCCGCCTTGACGCCGAAGCGCGGGACGAACGATCCGATCAGCCGGCTCACGTGCAGGCGCTTCGCCTTGTCGCCGTCCGACAGCTCGGCCTGGGGGGTGTACGCCGCCTTGCCGATGCGGCGCGCCTTCGTGATGAGGCGCTCGGCCACCCGGCGGAGCTCCTTCGCCTTCGCGTCGGTCGTCTCGATGCGCTCGTGGGTGATGAGATTGGCCGCGAGGTTGCGGAGCATCGCGCGACGACTCGAGGTGTCGCGACCGAACTGCCTGCCTGCTTTCTTGTGACGCATGACGAACCTTCTATCTGTATCTCTGTATCAGGTGTAGCTCTGTAGCAGATCTAGCGACTCAGGCCTGGGCCTGCTGCGCCTTCCAGCGCTCGAGGAGCTGGGGCCAGTTGTCGATCTTCATGCCGAGGGAGAGACCCATGTTCTGCAGGATCTCCTTGATCTCCTTCAGCGACTTGCGGCCGAAGTTCTTCGTCTTCAGCATGTCCTGCTCGGTGCGCTGCACGAGCTCGCCGATGAGCGTGATGTTCGCGTTCTGCAGGCAGTTCGCCGAGCGCACGCTGAGCTCGAGCTCCTCGACGCTGCGGAAGAGGTTCTCGTTGAGCGGCTCGTCGTCGCCGACGGTCGTCTGGTAGCTCGTCTCCTCGGTCTCCTCGAAGTTCACCCAGATGGAGAGCTGCTCCTTCAGGATCTTCGCGGCGAAGGCCACGGCGTCGGCGGGCGGCACCGAGCCGTTCGTCCAGACCTCGAGCGTGAGCTTGTCGTAGTCGGTGACCTGCCCGACGCGCGCGTTCTGGATCGTGTAGTTGACCTTGCGGATCGGCGAGAAGAGCGCGTCGATCGGGATGGTGCCGATCGACATCGTCGGCGTCTTGTTGCGCTCGGCCGGGACGTAGCCGCGGCCCACGTTGACCGTCAGCTCCATCGCGAGGGGACCCTTCTTGTCGAGGATCGCGATGAGGTGATCGGGGTTCAGCACCTCGAGCCCGTCGACGAGCTGGATGTCCTTCGCGTAGACCGGCCCAGGGCCTTCCTTGTCGATGCGGACCGTGTACGTCTTCGCCTGCGCGGCCTTGAACACCACCTCCTTGAGGTTGAGGATGATGTCGCTCACGTCCTCGACGACGTCGGGCACCGTGGTGAACTCGTGGAGCGCCCCCTCGATGCGGACGGCCGTGATGGCTGCGCCCTGCAGCGACGAGAGCAGCACGCGGCGGAGCGAGTTGCCGATCGTGATGCCGAAGCCGCGCTCGAGCGGCTCGCAGACGAACTTGCCGTAGAAGTCCGAAGCCCCCTCGGTGTCGAGCGTGATGCCCTTGGGACGAATCAGGTCGCGCCAGTTGCGGGAGATCATGTTGGCGTTCGTGGTCATGTCGGCTCCTCGATGTCGGGGGGTTTCGCGCGTCGGTCCCGCGACGAGGCCCGCACTCGGAACCTCTTCGCCGCCGAACGTGCTTGCCGCCCGGCCCCTTCTTCGGGAGCGCCGAGCGGCGAGACTTCACGCGTTTGCTACTTGGTTGTACTTGTAACTCGTTCTCGAATCAGCGCGAGTAATACTCGACGACGAGCTGCTCGCGAATCTCGGGCTCGTTGAGGTCCTCGCGGGGAGGCGCGCTCTTCACCGAGATGGTGAAGTTCGCCTTGTCGACCTCGAGCCAGCTGGCGGGGTTGCGCTTGTCGGCGCCGGCGATCGCCGCGCCCACGATCTTGAACTTCTGCGCCTTCTGCACGAGCTCGAGCTTCTCGCCGACGCGGACCTCGTAGCTCGGGATGTCGACGCGCTTGCCGTCGATCTTCACGTGGCCGTGGCGAACGATCTGGCGCGCCTCGGAGCGCGACGACGCGAAGCCGGAGCGGTAGAGGGTGTTGTCGAGGCGGCGCTCCAGGAGCGCGAGCATCTCCTCGCCCGTGCGGCCCTTTCGGCGGGTCGCCTCCTGGTAGTAGCCGTGGAACTGGCGCTCGAGGACGGCGTAGATGCGACGCACCTTTTGCTTCTCGCGCAGACGCACCGCGTACTCGGAGAGCTTGATGCGGCCCTGACCGTGCTGGCCCGGCGGGTAGGGGCGGCGCGTGTGCGCGCACTTCTCGGAGTAGCAGCGCTCACCCTTCAGGTAGAGCTTCATCCCCTCGCGACGGCAGAGCTTGCAGACGGGACCAACGTAACGAGCCATGACAGTGTGACCTCTCGAGCTACTTTCGACTGACTGGGTGCGTCCCAGCTTTCTGAGAATCTGGTCGCCTGGTCTCTTCGTAGAGTCGCCGTATCGGCGGCGAGACGGGGGCGATCGCTAGGCGGAGGAGGAGCCGTACTCCCGTACGGCGACGACGACAACGACGCGAGCGTGCCCGCATCGCCGCCGAGGCGCGGCCTCACACGCGGCGGCGCTTGGGGGGGCGGCACCCGTTGTGCGGGATCGGCGTCACGTCGCGGATGAGCGTGACCTTGAAGCCGGCCGTCTGCAGCGCACGGAGCGCGCTCTCGCGGCCCGCGCCGGGGCCCTTCACGAAGACGGCCACGGAGCGCATCCCGTGCTCCTGCGCGCGGCGAGCGGCCTCTTCGGCGGCGAGCTGCGCGGCGAAGGGCGTCGACTTGCGCGACCCCTTGAAGCCGCGCGCACCGGCGCTCGACCACGACACGGCGTTGCCGTTGATGTCGGTGATCGTGACGACGGTGTTGTTGAACGTCGACTGGATGTGCGCGATCCCAGCCGAGATGTTCTTCTTGACCTTCTTCTTGGTCTTCGCCTTCGCTGCTGTCTTCGGGGTGGCCATGATTACCTGAGCTCTGCTTCTGACTTTGCTTGGAGAAAGCTGACTTATGCCTGGGGAAGCCGGGGCGGCGCCGCGACGCGGCCGCTCACCCTTCGCCGATCACTTCTTGACCGGAGCCGGCGCGCGACGCTGCGCGAGGCCCTTCCGCGGACCCTTGCGGGTGCGGGCGTTGGTGTGCGTGCGCTGGCCGTGGACGGGCAGGCCACGACGGTGACGGAGGCCGCGGTAGCAGCCGAGGTCCATCAGGCGCTTGATGTTGAGCTGGATCTCGCGGCGGAGATCACCCTCGACCTTGTAGTCGGAGTCCAGCAGATCGCGGATCGCCTTCACCTCGGCGTCGCTCAGCTCCTCGACGCGCTTGTTCGTCGGGATGTTGGTCTTCGCGCAGATGTCGCGGGCGAGCTTCGGCCCGATGCCGAACAGGTACGGCAGGGCGTAAGCGAGGTGCTTGCGACGGGGGAGATCGACGCCGGCGATACGTGCCATGGTGAGAGCGCTCCTAATTGCAGTTCAGTAGCAGATACACAAGGGAGTTTGTTGCGAGAAGACTTCAGTTACCTTGCCGCTGCTTGTGGCGAGGATTCTTCTGGCAGATGATGCGAACGACGCCCTTGCGGCGAACCACCTTGCACTTGTCGCAGATCTTCTTGACGCTCGGACGGACCTTCATGACTTCCTCGGACTTCGGGGCGAATCCCCCTCGACGTGCTTGAGAAGAGCCGCGGCTATTACTAGAGCCGCGCGCACTTCGCCATTCTGCTCATTTGTGCCGGTAAGTGATGCGGCCCCGGCTCGGATCGTACGGAGAGACCTCCACGGTGACGCGGTCGCCGGGGAGGATCTTGATGTAGTACTGGCGCATCCTGCCGCTGATCGTGGCGAGGACGTCGAGCCCGTTGTCCGCGCTCACGCGGAACATGGCGTTCGGCAGGGCCTCCTGCACGACGCCGTCGAACTCGAGCTTGTCACCTTTGGGCTCTTTCGGGCCGTGACTCTGTTTTCGCTTCATTCAGTGATCGCTCTCGGCGCGCTGGCCGCTGGGGGGACGGGGTCCTTCGAGGCCGGGTCGGATGCTCCGGCTCGTCGAGGGCGCATCCCCCGATGGGACTGCTCAGGCGAGGGCCGCCTTGAGCCTCTCGGTGATTTCCTCCGGCTTGCCGA
>CAYYKK010000345.1:0-7635 GCA_964467935.1 uncultured Polyangiaceae bacterium | reverse complement strand
GCTCGACACGACCACCGCGGCGGCCACCCACGAGCTCGTCGAGGCGGCGACGGACCCGCTGCCGCTCCTCACCCCCGCCTACGACGCGCTCGACGACGCGCACGCTTTCTGGGCCGAGCCGATGGGCGGCGCGGAGATCGGCGACATGTGCGGTGTCACGGCGAGCTCCTACTTCCACGACCCGGCGCTCGGAGCGTTCGTCCCGCGCGTCTGGTCGAACGTCGCCGCGGCGGCGGGCCACGATCCGTGCGTGCCCGCGGCCGCGTCAGCGGCCTACTTCAACAGTGTCCCGGTGCTCGACGAGACGGTCGCCTATCACCCCTCGACCGGCGGCACGATCTCGGCGAAGGGCGTGCACATCCCGATGGGGACGACGAAGATCGTCGAGGTCGATCTCTTCAGCGAGGCCGCGATCGGGCCGTGGAGCGTGAAGGCGCTCGACGTCCGCACGCTCGATGGGTTGCCGGCGAAGCTCTCGTTCTCGCTCGACGCGACGAGCGGACAGAATGGTCAGAAGCTCCACCTCTCCATCACCAACCAGGGCGTGAGCTCGTCGGACGACGACACGTTCCTGCTCCTCTCCGAGCGCGCCGGCGAGCAGCACGTGTGGGTCGGCCTCGTCGGCGGATGAGCCGGCGGCGCCGGCCGGCCCGAGCTCGTCAGCTCCCCTTCATGTGCCGGATCGCGTAGACGCCCTTGCCGGTCGCGATCGTCGCGCTCTCGTCGGACGCGTGGAACAGGCGGATGTCGGCGACGCCCACGGCCTTGCCGGCGCGGACCAGCGTGGCGTGCGCGCGCAGCGTGTCCTGCTTGCCCGGCAGGAGGTAGTCGATGCGCAGATCGATCGTCGAGACGCGGATCCTGTCGTCGTCGAGCGCGCTCCAGACGGCGAGGCCTCCCGCCGTGTCGGCGAGCATGCTGATGACCCCGCCGTGCAACGCCTTCTTCATCGGATCGCCGATCAGCTCGTCGCGATAGGGGATCTCGAGCGTGACGTCGCCCTTCTGAACCGCCCGCGCGCGTACGCCGACGAGCTTGTTGAAGGGGATCCACTCCTCGGCGAGCTGCTTGAGCACCTCGGGCGTCATGCGAGGGCTCGTAGCCCCTCGAATGTGGAGCGGCAACCTCGCCGAGCGCGGTCGGTCGAACGCCCACCGTACACGCTGTGGTGCTCGTGACGCGCGCATGCTAGAGCGCGCCGGCCATGTCCTTCCCGCTTCGCAACATCGCCATCGTCGCGCACGTCGACCATGGGAAAACCACCCTCGTCGACCACATGCTCCGCCAGGCGGGGACCTTCCGAGTGAACGAGGCGGTCGTCGACCGCGTCATGGACTCCAACGACCTCGAGCGTGAGCGCGGCATCACCATCCTCGCGAAGAACACGAGCGTCGTGTGGAAGGGCACCAAGATCAACGTCGTCGACACGCCAGGCCACTCCGACTTCGGCGGCGAGGTCGAGCGCACGCTGATGATGGCCGACGGCGCGCTCCTGCTCGTCGACGCCGCCGAGGGGCCGCTGCCGCAGACGCGCTTCGTGCTCTCGAAGTGCCTCGAGCTCGGCTTCCCCGTGATCGTGGTCATCAACAAGATCGATCGCGGCGACGCGCGCCCCGACGAGGTGCTGAACGAGGTGTTCGATCTCTTCTGTGACCTCGAGGCGAGCGACGCGCAGACCGACTTTCCGGTCATCTACGCCATCGGCAAGCTCGGCGTCGCGAAGAAGAAGATGGAGGACGAGGCGAAGGATCTCGTCCCGCTCTTCGAGACGATCCTCGAGCGCGTGCCGCCGCCGAAGGGCGACGCCGACGCGCCGCTGCAGCTCATCGTCTGCAACACCACCCACGACGACTACGTCGGCAAGCTCGCGGTGGGGCGGCTGAGGCGCGGCCGCATCTCGGTCAACGACGAGGTCCTCGTGCTGGGCGACGGGACGCAGACCAAGGCCGGCGTGAAGCAGCTCTTCGTGTTCGAGGGCCTTCGGCGCGTACCGGCCCAGTCCGCGGAGGCGGGGGAGATCGTCGCGATCGCCGGCATCGACGAGGTCGTCATCGGTGACACGATCGCCGACAAGACGGCCCCGGAGGCCCTGCCGCGCATCGTGGTCGAAGAGCCGACCATCAAGATGCGGCTCGGCGTGAACACGTCTCCCTTCGCGGGCAAGTGCAAGGAGAGCAAGTTCCTCACGAGCCGGCACATCAAGGACCGCCTCGAGAAGGAGGCGATGAAGAACCTCGCCATCCGTGTCGAGTCGACCGACTCGCCGGACACGTTCATCGTCCTCGGCCGCGGCGAGCTGCAGCTCGCGATCCTCGTCGAGACGATGCGACGCGAAGGGTACGAGGTGCAGCTCGGCAACCCCGAGGTCGTGACGAAGGAGATCGACGGGCAGGTGCTCGAGCCCGTGGAGCGCGTGGTGGTCGACGTGCCCGACGCCTTCATCGGCGTCGTCACGGAGCGCCTCGGCACGCGCCGCGGCCGCATGGAGAAGATGCACAACCCGGGCTTCGGACGCGCGCGCCTGGAGTTCGTCGTGCCCTCGCGCGGCCTCATCGGCTTCCGCGGCGAGTTCCTCACCGCGACGCGCGGCATGGGCCTGCTCAATACGCTCTTCGAGGGATGGGCGCCGTGGGGTGGTCCGATGATCAAGCGCCCGAACGGGGCGATCGTCGCCGATCGCGCCGGCGTCGCGACGCCCTACGCGATGCACCACCTGCAGCCGCGCGGGCAGTTCTTCATGATCCCCGGCACGCAGGTCTACGAGGGGATGATCGTCGGCGAGCACAACCGCCCGAACGACACCGACGTGAACGTGATCAAGGAGAAGAAGCTCTCCAACGTGCGCAACCACGGCAAGGACGAGAACGTGATGCTCGCGTCGCCGCGCCTTCTCACGATCGAGACGGCCATGGAATGGATCGACGCCGACGAGCTCGTCGAGGTGACGCCCGAGGCGGTGCGCGTCCGCAAGCGCGTGCTCGAATGCAACAAGCGCGAGCGTCGGCTCGACGCGATCGAGCAAATGCAAGCGGTGGAGTGACGCGTCGCCGCGCCCGCGCGGCGCGGGAGGGGGGAGGCGTCGGCGGCCCCGGCGAGGCGGCGCGTCACGCGCGGAGCGCCGCGGAGAGCGCGAGCGTGCGCGCGTGCGTCGGCACCCGCTCGAGGTACGAGCGACGCACGTCGGCGCTCTCGATCTTGACGGCCTTCGCGTGGAGTCTTCGCGCCGCTTCTTCGATCGCGCTGCGGGCCTCGTCGAGGCGGCCCGCGGCGCGCAGGCACTCGGCGAGGATGAGCAGGACCTCGGCTTCGCCCTCTTCTGCGTCGCCTTGATCGAGGAGTCGCCGCGCCTCGATCGCGCGCTCCACGCCCCGGGCGATCTCGCCGGTCGAGAGGTCGAGCCACGCGAGCTGCGCGAGCGGGTGGGCGCGGACGGCGGGATCGTCCGCGAGCCGCTCGAGCGCCCACTCGAACGCCTCGCGGGCCTCAGCGACCTTGCCGCGGGCCGCGAGGATGAGGCCGAGGTAGATCCGAGCGTTGCCGATGTGCACGACGTTCGTCTCCGTCGACATCTCGTCCACCGCCTCGCGCGCGACCCGCTCGGCGTCCTCCAGCCGCCCGAGGCGCAGGAGCACGAGGCTCAGGTTGTGCTTGCTCCCGGCCATGACGGCCTTGAGCCCGAGCTTCCGCGACCGCTCGATGCTGTCCTCGAGCACGCGCTGGGCATCCTCGTACATGCCGAGGATCATGTAGTCGTAGCCGACGGAGAGCCGCTCGCGCGCGCCGTGGCGCGCGTCCCCGATCTCGTCGAAGCGGCGGCAGAGCTCGCTGTCGAGCTCGAGGCAGCGCCCGGGATCGCCGTCGAACATGGCCTGCCACGATCGCATCGTCACCACGTGGGCGAACGCCATCGGCTCCTCGCGCAGGATCCGCTCCTCGAGCGCCTCGAAGGCGGCGAGCAGCGCGTCCGCCTCGCTGCGGCGGCTCGTGCGGAGGAGCTGCGTGTACGTCGCCGAGGCGGCGCTCGCGGCGGCGAGCAGCGCTCCCTGGCCTGCTGGGTGGAGGAGCAGCGATCGATGCACCGTGAGCGTGCCCTCGAGATCGCCGGCGCGCGACGCGGCGGTCGCCATGGCGGCGAGGGCGCCGAACCAGAGCGGCGAGGGCGGAGCGGCGAGCGAGAGCGCCTCCGCGGCCCTCGCCAAGCCCTCGCCGAACTCGCCGCTCCAGGTGTGACCCTCGGCCAACGTCACGAGGGCTCGCGCGCGCGTCTCGCCGGTCGCGCCCGAGAGCGATTTCGTGGCGAGGACGCGCGTGCCCGCGAGGTCGTTCCTCGCGAGGGCTTGTGCGGCCGCGTGCTCGTAGAACACCGCGCTCTTGTCGAGCGCGCCGCCGCGCTCGTAGTGCTCGCCGAGGACGACGTCCTCCCGCTCGCCGCGCTGCTCGAGCCACTCGCCCGCGAGCCGATGGCCCGCGGCGCGATCCTTCGGCGTGAGCATCGCGTAGGAGGCGTCGCAGAAGAGGGCGTGGCGGAAGGAGAGCTCTTCCTCTCCCGCGAAGCGCGACGTGCGTCGCTTCTGGATGATCTCGCGCTGCGAGAGGAGCTCCAGCCACGGCTTCGCGTCGAACCCGTCGAGCAGGGCCTCGACGCCGCCGCGCCAGAAGACCCGCCCGAACACGCTCGCGGCGCGCAGCACGAGGCGCGCGTCGCCTTCGAGCGCGGCGATGCGCGCCTCCACCATCGCGAGCACGGTCTCGGGCAGGTCGTCGCCCTTGCCCTCGAGCGACGCTCGGACGAGCTCCTCGAGGTAGAGCGCGTTGCCGCCCGCGCGCTCGACGAGGCGGGCCACGAGCTCGTCGCTCGTGCCTGGGCCACGCATCGTCCGTACGAGCGCCTCGGCGGCCTTCTTCGGCAGCTCGCCGAGACGCATGACCTCGAGATCGCGCTCGGCGAAGAGCCCCGGGAACTCGACCTCGACCTCCGGACGCGCCGCGGCGACGACGAGCAGCGGGCGATCGTGCAGCTGGCAGAGGACGTGATCGATGTACTTCACCGACGCTTGGTCGCCCCAGTGCAGATCGTCGAGCGCGATCACGACCGGCCGCGATCGCGTCTCGAGCTCGAGCAGATCCTCGAACGCGCGGCGCGTCTGGTCGCTCATCAGCATCGGATCGCTCCGCGCCGCGGCGAGCTCGAGCCCGCGATCGTCGGCGAAGCGCGCGCCGGCGATCTCGGCGAGGAACGTCGCCGTGCGCTGACCCTCGGCGCCCGGCGACAGCGCCTCGAGGTGCCGCGAGATCGCCTCCTGCCGCGCCGGGAGCGGCGCGTCGGCGGGGACGGAGCACGCCTCGCACACGAGCTGCGAGACCATCCCGAGGGGGGCGCCCGCGCTCATCGGATCGCCGCGCGCCGTCCAGAACGACGGAGCGTCGTCCTTCTTGGTGAGGCGCAGCGAGAGCTCCCGCCGCAGCCTCGACTTGCCCACGCCCGCGACGGCGATGACGAGCACCGCGCGCGCCTTGGGCTCCGCCACGCACTCCTCGAAGAGCGCTTCGAGGCTCACGAGCTCGCGGTCTCGGCCGACGCACGGGAGCGATGCGGCGATCGACTGGCGCTCGAGGGTCGGCGTCTCCGACCGCAGCTCGAGCCCGGCGGTGCCTTCGCCCACCTCGAACTGACGATCGATGAGCTTCGCCGTGACCTCGTCGATGTGCACGAACGGGCTCGGCCCCAGCGCGACGAGGAGCGACGCGCGGTCGATCGCCTCGCCGCTCGGCGCGCGGCCTTCGATGACGCCGCGTCCCGTGGCGAGCGCGAGCGGGCAGCCGGGTAGGAGCGTCTTCAGGAGCAGCGCAGCGCGGGCCGCGCGCACCGCCTGATCGGTGACCGCGCCGCGCGCGACGAGCGTCACGATGATCGATCCGTCCGCGAGCGACTCGAGGCGGCCTCCGAACGGCGCGAGCGCCCTCGTGATCGGGTCGAGCCGGTGCGTCGCCACGACGGCCGGCATCGTCTCCGCGCTGGCGATCGGCTCGTCGTGCGGCAAGCTGCCGAGCGCGCCAGTCGCGACGATCACGGAGACCAGGCGGTGCTCGCTCTTCGTGATGGAGGGGCGGCGCTGGCTCGTGGGTCCGGGGTGGAGCTCGCCCAGCCGCGGCAGGAGCTCGGTGAGCAGGCTCACCGTCTCGGCCGCGTCGCGGGGGCGCCGGTTCGGATCCTTCTCGAGCAGTCGAGCGACGAGCGCCTCGAGCGCCTCGGGCAGGGTCGGCGTCAGATCGCGCAGCCGCGGCGGATCTTCGATGAGCACCTTCGCCAGCACCGCGACGGGGTGCTCGCCGATGAACGGCGGCGAGCCCGTGAGACATTCGAAGAGGACGCAGCCGAGCGAGAAGAGATCGACGCGCGCGTCGAGGTGGCCGCCTCGCGCCTGCTCGGGGGCGATGTAGCCGGGCGTGCCGATCGTCGTGCCCGTGCGGGTGAGCGCGTGGCCGTCGCGGGCGAGCGTCGCGATGCCGAAGTCGAGGACCTTCAGCTTCGTGACGTCGCGACCGACGAGGAACACGTTGCTCGGCTTGATGTCACGATGGACGATGCCGTGGGCGTGCGCCGCGCGGAGCGCTTCGGCGATGCGGATCGCGATGGAGACCGCCTCCTTCGGCACGAGGCCGACCCGCAGGAGCCGCGCCGCGAGATCCTCGCCTTCGAGCCACTCCATCGCGAGGTAGAGCGACCCGTCGTCGAGGGTGCCGTCGCCGACGAAGCCCACGATCGCGGGATGGCTGAGCTCCGAGAGGAGCTTCGTCTCCCGTTCGAAGCGCTGGAAGGACTCGCTGCCCTTGCCCGCGAGGACGACCTTCAGCGCCACCATCGTACCGGTGCGGAGATCCCTCGCTTGGTAGACGGCGCCCATCCCGCCCGTCGCCGAGAGGCGCAGGATCTCGTAGCGATCGTCGACGACGCGTCCGGGCTCCAAAGCGGCCGAAGCCTAGTACGGACGGGGGCGGCCCGTTCCTAGAATTCTTCAGCGCGGCCGCGTCGCGAAGTCGGCGAGCGCCTGCGCCAGCGCGGCCGCGAAGGCGCGACGCGTCTCGTCCTCCTCCCAGAGCGCCGCCTCCCGCGGATCGAGCGCGTGGTGCGTCTCGACGATGATCGACGGCATTCGGGGGCGACGAAGGATGAAGATGCGCTTCTGGGCTTCGTGGCGATCGACGAGGACGGCCGGATCCGACGGGTCCTTGTCGTACAAGCCGTCGTACGTGCCCGTGTAGCGCAGGAAGCCGGCCTCCCCCATGCGCGTGGACACGGAGCGCGCGAGCGCCCGGCGCGCGTCCACGAGCGCCGGGGGACCCTCGTCGCTGTAGAGCACGACGAAGCCGGGCGCATCGAGGTTCTCGAGGCAGATCCGGCCTCCGTAGGGGGAGTACGGCGTGCCTTTGCCACGGACGTCGGAGTGCAGGCTCACGAGCACGTCGGCGTGAGACCGCTCCGCCTCCGCGAGGCGCTCGGCGTAAGGCACGAGCTCGGTCGCGACGCGGCTCCACGTCACGTGGAAATGACCGGTGCTCTCGAGGTACTCGCCGACGTCGAGCGCGAGCTTCTGAGTGAACTCTTGCTCCTCCTGGCAGAAGCTCGACGTGTTG
>CAYYKK010000344.1:0-7643 GCA_964467935.1 uncultured Polyangiaceae bacterium | reverse complement strand
TCCATCGAGAGCTTGTGCGGGGCGTACGCCATGTAGAGGGCGGTCGTGTCGAGGATGGAGTAGTCGTCGCCGCGGCGCAGCTCGAGCGTGACCGATCCCGTGACGCTCGGCGCGACCCAGCGCAAGAGACCATCCTTGAGGAGCATGGCCTCCGGGTCGAACCACTTGCCCTCGTAGAGCAGGCGCCCGAGCTTGCGGCCGAGCGTGAAGTAGAGGTCGAGCGTGTTCTCGTTGTGGATGGCCGAGAGGAGCCGCTCGTAGGCGATGTGGAGGAGCGCCATCCCGGGCGCCTCGTAGATGCCGCGGCTCTTCGCGTCGATGACCCGATTCTCGATCTGGTCGCTCATGCCGAGCCCGTGACGCCCGCCGATCCGGTTCGCCTCGACGAAGAGATCGAACGGTTGGTCGAAGCGCCGCCCGTCGATCGCCGTGGGCCAGCCGCGCTCGAACGAGATCGTCACGCGCTCGGTCGGGATCGCGACCTCCGGCTTCCAGAACGCGACGCCCATGATGGGGCTCACGATCGTGATGCCCTTGTCGAGGTGCTCGAGATCCTTCGCCTCGTGCGTCGCGCCGAGGACGTTCGCGTCGGTCGAGTACGCCTTCTCGGTGCCCATGCGGTACGGCGTGCCGGGCCTCGCGAGGTACTCGCTCGTCGCGGTGCGCCCGCCGAACGCGGAGGCGAAGGCCTGATCGAGCCACGGTTTGTAGATGCGCAGCTCGGGGTTCACGAGCAGGCCGTACCGATAGAACCGCTGGATGTCGTTGCCCTTGTGCGTGCTGCCGTCGCCGAAGACGTGGACGCCGTCCTCGCGCATCGCGCGGATGATCGCCGTGGTCGTCACCGCGCGCCCGAGGGGCGTCGTGTTGAAGTACTTGCGACCGCCCGAGGACAGGTGGAACGCGCCTGCTTGGATCGCGACGAGCCCTTCGCGCACCATCGCTTCACGACAATCGACGAGCCGCGCGGCGCGGGCGCCGTGCTCGAGCGCGACGGGGGGGATCTCGTTCGGGTTCGCCTCGTCCGGCTGCGCGAGGTCGGCCGTGTACGCGTGGACCTCCATGCCCTGCTCGGCGAGCCAGGCGACGGCGCAGCGGGTGTCGAGGCCGCCCGAGAACGCGATGCCGAGACGAGTGCCCTTCGGGGGGAGCGAACGGTGGATGTGGCTCATGGCGCCGCGCGACTTAGCACGGGTGCGCAAGATGGTCTGATGCAATCTTCAGATCGGGATCCCGTCGGCGCGATCGTCGCGCCTCGTCGTGAGCATCTCTTCAGCGCGCGCTCGTCGTCGCCGCGGTGAAGCCGCGGAGCGCCGCACGTCGACGATGATCGGGTCTTCATGAGCGCGAGCGGCGCGCAGAGCTCGCGCGACGAAGGGCTCATCGAATGTCGAAAGGATCTGCACGTCCGCGGGCAATGCGACCGACGAGCAGGCGCACCGCCCCCGCTCGCAGGAGTCATTTCCATTGCTCGCATCCATCGCCGATCTCGTCTCGCTCGGGAGCTCGCGGCTGCTCTCGCTGCCCTTGGGCGCTACACGCTGGCCGAGCGAGGGGCCCATCACGCTCGATCAACCGAGCTCGCGGGCGCGCGTCGTCTCGCTGCTCTACGAGCACGGCGCGCTCGGCGGGCAGTTTCACGTGCTCTCGCGCGACCCGTGGCGCTTCGTCGCATCGGCCGACGGCCGCGCGCTCATGCCGTACCAAGAGCGCGCGTTCGCGCTCGTCGGGTGGCGCGATCCGATCGGTCCCGAGAACGCGCGGGGGGGCGCGCTCGGGGGGTTTCGGCGGCGCGCCGAGCGCCTCGGCAAGCACGCGGGGATCCTCGGCGCGAGCGACGCCCTCACAGACCACGCGAAGGCGAACGGCTACGGCGCGACGTGGATCGGCGCCGAGCCCTTCTACGATCTCGCGAGCTGGAACCTGCGCGGCAAGCGCGGCGAGAAGCTCCGTCTCGCCATCAACCACGCGAAGCGCGTGGGCGCCGTGGCGCGTGAGCTCTTCCCGCTCGAGGTCGCCCGCGATCGCGCCGAGATCGCGCGCGTCGAGCGCGCGTGGAAGGCCGCGCGCCCCGCGCGCGAGAACCCCTCGTTCCTCCGCACCGAGCCCCTCGAGAACGCCGAGCACAGGCGCTTCTTCGGGGTCGAGTCGAGGGGCGCGGGGGAGGCGCGGCTCGAGAGCTTCCTCGTCTGTTCTCCGCTCGATCGGAGAGGGTTCTACCTGCAGGATCTCGTGCGCCACCCCTCCGCGCCCCGCGGCGCGACGGAGCTCGTCACGGTGCACGCGATGGACCGCCTCCGTGAGGACGGGGCCGAGCAGGTGTCGATGGGCGTCGTCGCGCTCTTCGACCCGCGAGGCAGCAACACCGCGTCGCCCGCGGCGCGCTGGACGCTGTCCCACTTCGATCGCCTCTACCGCTTCTCGGGACTCAAGCAGTTCCGCGCGAAGTTCGTGCCCACGCGGAGCGAGGGCGTGCACGTGCTCAGCTGGCCGCGCCTGCTGACGCCGCTCGCGATCTGGAACATCGCGTCGGTCCTCTCCGGACGCTCCCGCGCGCATTGAGGGCGCGCGCCCCGAGCGCCCCCCCGCCGTTCTTTGCCCGCGACGAGCGACGCTGCCACGATCTCCCGCGTGCCGGTCCCCGTTCGACGAGTCGCGCTCAAGCTCCTGCGCGATCGCGCGCACTACGACGAGGTCGTCCAGCGCATCTCGCGCGCCGAGGTGAGCGTGTGGATCGCGACGGCGAACCTGAAGGACGTCCACGTCGAGGCGCCCGTGGGGACGCGCGCGCGGGCACGCGGGCGCTACGTGTCGATCGTCGAGGTCTTCGGCGACCTGGCCAAGCGCGGCGTGGAGGTCCGCGTCCTCCACGGCGGCGAGCCCTCGCGCTTCTTCAAGGCCTCCATCGAGAAAGGCGGCGGTGAGAGGCGCGTCGGCGTCGAGCTGAGGCGATGCGTGCGCGTCCACCTGAAGATGATCGCGATCGACGGGGCGCTCCTCTACTTGGGGTCCGCGAACTTCACCGGCGCGGGGCTCGGGGCGAAGGGCGACGGGCGCCGCAACTTCGAGGTCGGCATCGCGACGGACGACGAGCTGCTCCTCGACGAGATGCAAGGCGCGTTCGAGGCCATCTGGAGCGGCCGGCACTGCGCGTCGTGCAAGGTCCGGGGCGAGTGCCCGGCGCCGATCGATCTCGCCCTGCAGAAGCCGATCGATCTCGCCCTGCAGAAGCGCGACGCGGGGCGCGCGAAGAAGGTCCCGGCCGCGCCACGGGTGCGAACGAAGACGCGCGCGGGCTAAGCGGCTCAGAACGGCCGAGACTTCGACGTGCCGAACTGCAGCCGGAGCGCGCCGAGGAGTCGTCGGCGCCAGTCGGCTTCGCGGTGACCTCCCTTGGGATCGGGGCGGAACCACAGCCGCTCCGCGCCGCGCTGGTGGAGCAGCTCCGCCATCGCCGCCGCGCCGCGCATCATCCCGGGCGGCTCGCGGCCCCCGGCGTCGAGGTAGAAGCGTCCGTCGCGCGGCACGTGGCGCTGGCGCGTCCAATCGAACATCGCGCCGCGCCCCACCCAGAACGACGGCGACATCGCGATCGAGCCGCCGAAGAGGTGGGGGCTCGCGAGGTGGGCGTAGAGGGCCGCGAGCCCGCCCATCGACGAGCCGCCGATCACGACCTTGCGGGGATCGTGCGTCACGGAGAAGTGATGACGGATGTGTTGCAAGAGAAACCCGGTGACCCAACCGAGGAAGGCCTCGGCCCTCCCCGCGTGCGGGCCGAACGAGAACGGCGACAGCTCCGCGATGCGGCGCTCGTTGCCGTGGTCGAGGCCGACGATCACGGGAGGCGAGACGTTCTTCGCGAGCCTCTCGACGGCGGCGTGGGCGTGCCACCCTCCCGCGAACGACGGCGCGTCGTCGAAGACGTTCTGACCGTCGAAGAGGAGCAAGAGCGGCCTGTCACGTTCGCGCGCGCGACGGGGCACGTAGACGCGGACCATGCGCGGCGCACCGAAGCCGGGCACATCCATGGGGCCGTGAAAGACGAGTCCTCGCAAAGTCGCGCGAAGCTAACGCGCGCCTCACGTGAGGCAACGTGGCCGAGTGTGAAGTTCTCTGAAGCTCAGCCGGCGATGACGGGCAGGTGCTTCAGCTTCCTGCGCGCGCGCGCTTTCTGCGCCTCGCCCCCGGCCTCTTTCTCCGCGCGCTCTTCCTTCGCGAGATCGTGCTCCTTGACGGTGAGCGCCTTGTCGTAGCCGGGCAGCTCGAGGTCCCTGTTCTTCGCGTAGACCGGGTGACGCCCGTAGCGCTTGTACCACTCGGCCACCGTGGCGTTCGCCTTCATCTTCTCGAGGATGTTCCGCCAGCCGGCGCCCGTGTTGTACGCGCAGAAGCTGATCTCGCCCATCTGCGTGCCGTACGGGATGATGCACATCTCGGTGCGGCGAAAGTCGTAGTTGAAGAGATCCTGGAACCACATCCCGGCGACGAAGAGGACGCGCCACTCGAACTTCTTCGCGTCGCTCTCGTCGTGCGCGGCGCCCATCTGGCTCATGAACTGCTTGACGAGGGTCTGGATGCTGACCCCCTCCGGCGCCTTCTCGGGCTTGAAATGCCGGAGGAGCGACGCGACGAGCTGCGCCTGCGTGAGCTTCTTGCCACGCCCCGCGTCGAAGATCGTCTGCAGATCGCGGAGGATCCCGTCCATGTCGAGGAAGTCGAGGAGCGGCACCATCTGCTTCGTGCGCTTGTTGACGAAGAGCACGGTGCCGATGCCGCAGTTCGGGTGGCAGCCGCACTTGAGCTGTCCGAAGTCGCGATCGGGTCCGTCGAGCAGATCGCACACGTCACCGAAGGGCGACAGCGCCGAGAGCGGGAACCAGTCGCGCAGCGGATCGGTGATGCCCGTCTGCGCCGCGACGTCGCGGGCGAGGTGCGAGAGCGTGTAGCGCTGCTGCGTCCGGAGCTCGTCCGAGATGTCCTCGTCGCGCCCGGTGAAGCTCACGGGTTGGAAGCTCACGACGGTGACCTTGTCGGCGTTCTCGACCGCGAACTCCACGATCGGGCCGACCTGATCGTTGTTCACGCCGTTCACGATGGTGACGACGAGGATGACGTCGATGCCCGCGGCCGCGAGCTCCTCGATCGCGCGGAGCTTCACGTCGTAGAGGTTCGAGATCTTGCGGTGGCTGTTCGACTCGTTCGTGACGCCGTCGAACTGGAGGTACGCCATCCGGAGGCCCGCCTCCTTGCACGCCTTGGCGAAGCCGGGCTCCTGCGCGAAGCGGAGCCCGTTCGTCGCGCACTGGACCGCGAAATAGCCCTTCTTGCGGGCGTATTTGATCGCGTCGACGAAATGCGGCGAGAGGGTCGGCTCACCGCCCGAGAACTGGATCGACATCTGCCGCCGCGGCTTCACGTCGATCGCGTCGTCGAGGATCTTCGTGATCTCCTCCCAGGCGAGCTCGTGCACGTAGCCGACCTGGTTCGCGTCCATGAAGCACGGATCGCACATCATGTTGCAGCGGTTCGTGAGGTCGACCGTGAGCACGGCGCCTCGGCCGTGCTGGATCGTGCTCGAGCCGTGGTCGTGCAGCGCGTCGGGCGTCATCGGCACGTCGCGCCCGGGGAAGAGATCCTCGAGGCGCTTCAAGAACGCGGGATCGATCGCGATCGTGTCGGAGAAGCTGCCGTGCTTCGGGCAGGTCTTGTCCATCACGACGCGGCCGTCGACCTCGTGGATCTTCGCGCGGATCTCGCCGGGCTTGTCGTAGAGGAGGTGACCGATCTCCTCGTCGCCGCGCAGGATCGCGGCGCGGGCCTCCTTCACGCAGACGGGGCAGAGGCTGTCGGTCTCGCGCGGCCAACCGAGCGGGGGCTTCGTGCGCTCCTTGCCGCGCGGGATGGGCTTGTCGCTCCAGCGCGGCGTGAACGGCACCGGCTCCTTCGCGAGGCGGTTGATGAGCTGCAGCGCCGACCAGGCCCGGTCGGCGGAAGCGGTGACGAGACGCTCGGCCACCTTCGTCAAGCGAGTCATGGGCGCACCGTATAGTAACTTCCGAGCCGGGCGGAAGCCCTCAGCGCGGGCGGAGGGAGGAATCGATCGTTCGCGGACCAGACGGTCGCGCTCCGCGACGCGAGGACCGTCCCTCGCTCGAGGCCGACGAGGGCTACGAGGCGAGCTCGAACGGGCTGCCTCACCGGGCACGGTTCCGCCGGTCGCGAAGCTGCGTGACAGACGGGGCAAAGCGCGGAAGTATCGGAGCCACGATGACTCGAAGGTGGCGAGGATCTCGCTGGCGTTCGGCCGCGGCCACGCTCGCCCTCGGCGCGTCGGTGGGAGCGGCTTCGGCCGGGGCGACCACTGCCTCGGCGCAGCCGGTGCCGGTCTCGGCGCGGTGGCCGCCGCAGAGCCAATCGCCGTTCGACAGGACGCCGCGCGCCGTCGCGACGCCGGGGCCAGGGCATGGCCTGCGCGACAGGCTCGGCGTCGACGTCGCGCGCGCGCTGCTCGTCTCCGACGATCCGCGCGAGCGCCTGCGCGGTGTCGAACGCCTCGGAACGATCGGCGACGCGCCGGCGATCGAGGCGCTCCTCGAGGCGATCGACGCGGGCGCGCTCGCGACGCGGGATCCCGACACGCGACTCCACGCGATCCGCATGCTGGCGCCTCACGCCGACGAAGCCCGGGTGCGCGCGTTCCTGACGCGCGAGCTGCTCGGCGGGGGCAAGGCCTCGCTCTCGCGGTCGACCGCCGCGATGGCCCTCGCGCGCCGAGGGGACGACAAGGCCCTCGAGGCCCTCGCGCTCGCCACAGACCAGCGCGGCCCGGCGAGCGACGCCGCGCGCGCCGCGCTCCTCGCCTACCCTCCCGCGTCGCTCGACCCGCTCCTGCTGGAGCCGCGCGAGGAGGGCGACGACGCGAGCGCCGACAAGAGCGTCCCCCCCGAGCGCCCCGGCGACGACGGACGCAAGCGTCGCAAGGCCGAGCGCGAGCCGCAGCGATCGAAGGAGCCCGACGAGGCCGATCCGAGCGACGACGACGACGATCCTCCCGAGGAGGCTCCGAAGGCGCGGGGCCGAAAGCCGCGGACGCTGACCCTCGCGATGATCGACGTCCTGGCCGACCTCGGCGATCTCCGCGCGCTGCCCGCGCTCCGGAGCGCGGCGACGCGAAAGCAGGTCGTGGTGAAAGCGCACGCGGGGCTCGCGTTGGCGCGGTTCGGCGATCCGTCCGGGCTCGCCGACGCCCGCGAGTGGGCGAAGGGGGACGATCCGAGGTTGCTCGGTCCCGCGGCGGAGACGCTCGTGCTGCTGGGCGATCCCGCGGCCAAGGGCGCCCTCTCGAAGCTGCTGACGAACAAGGAGACGCGGGCGAGCGGGCTCGGGCTGCTCGCGACCGCCGCGAGCCCGAAGCTCTACGAATCGCTCGAGAAGGAGCTCACGTCGCTCGCGAAGGACGAGCAGGGCGCGGATCGAGCGCGGGTGGTGCTCGCCCTGTCGCGCATCCCTCGGCGCGCGGCCGCGCTGCTCGACGGCCCCAAGGAGACGCGCGACGCGGCCGCCTTCGCGATCGCGACCGCCCCGGGCGACGCCGCGCGCGACGCGCTCTCCCGGCGGCTCGCGAGCGCGAAGAGCGACGACGA
>CAYYKK010000343.1:0-7661 GCA_964467935.1 uncultured Polyangiaceae bacterium | reverse complement strand
AACAATGCGGGGAGGTGCTTGGGAATGCCATCCAGCGCTGAAGCGCGCGCGCGAGGGCCTGCATCCCCCGGAGCGACGTCGAGAGCACGAACGCCCCACCCCCCGCCGCCTCCACGAGCGCGCGCGCGCGATCGCCGGCGTGCGCGTGGAAGTCGCTCGTCGTGACCTCGGGGAGATCCTTCGGAAGATACAGCAGCGCGCGCGTCTCGTGATCGAACGGCGACTCGACGTGGAGCTCCTCGATCGCCACCCCGCGCAGCTCGTCGAGGCCGAGTCGCGAGCGCAGGAACGAGAAGCGCGGATCGCCCTTCGTCTCGGGCGGCGGCTCCTCGCCCTCGCCACGATCCGCTTCGGGCGGACGCGCCGGCCGCTTCGACGGCAGCGCGGTCGTGCTCAGCGTCGCGCTCGTCAGCACGACGCCCCCGAGCTTCGACAGGACGCGCTCCGCGAGGAAGCCGCCGACGTCGACGAGCGACGCGCCGACGGTCACCGAGCGCTTGCCGACCTCGACCCAAGCGACCTGATTCGTCGCGGGATCGACGATGCGAGCGGCGTCCCCGCGCGCCTGCGCCGCCCTGCGCTTCACGAGGTCGACGGCCTCGCGTGTCGCGTTCGCCTCGGCGAAGGTCTCGAGCGTCTCCAGGGCCGAGTCGAGCTCGAGGTACGCCTCGTGGAGCGTCCCCGTGAACGCGTCGCGCCCGAGCGTCGTCCGCGCCTCGCCGCCTCTCGTCGAGGCCCTCTCTTCGAGGGCGCGGAAGAAGGCGCTCACCCGCAGCCGGACCTCCGCGACGGGCGCGAGCCCGTCCGCCCGCGAGAGCAAGCGATCGCCGAGCCCGGCGTCGTAGAAGGCGCGCTCCGCGTCGCGCAGCATGGTGCCGAGGCGCGCTTCGCTCAGGCGCACGCCGAAGAAGTCGGTCGCGATGTCCTCGAGCTGGTGCGCCTCGTCGAAGATCACGGCGTCGTACGGCGGCAGCGCTCCGCCGCGCGGCGCCGCCTCCCCCATCGAGAGCTTCACCGCGACGTCGGCGAAGAACAGGTGGTGGTTCACGACCAGGATTTGGGCCTCGGCGGCCTCCTTCTTCATCCGCGTGACGAAGCACGCGTCGTAGAACTCGCAGCTCGAGCCGACGCGCGTGTCACTCGACGAGGTCACCTCGCCGAGGATGGGATCGGACTCGCCGAGCACCGTGAGCTCCGCCACGTCTCCCGACTCGGTCTCCTTCGCCCACGCTTCGACGAGGGGCAGCGATCGCGACAGCTCCCGCGATCCGAGGACGCTCACGCTCCGGCGCACCTCGGAGAACCTGCGCAAGCAGAGGTAGTTGCCGAGGCCCTTCACGAGCGCGACCCGCGGTCGGAGCCCGAGGTGACGCGCGATGAGGGGCAGGTCCTTGTCGACGATCTGCTCCTGGAGCGCCTTCGTCGCGGTCGACACGACGACGCGCTGCCCGCTCAGGATGGCCGGGACGAGGTACGCGAGCGTCTTGCCCGTGCCCGTCCCCGCCTCGCACACGAGGACGTGGGCGTCCTCGAGGGCTCGCTCGACGGCCTCGGCCATCTCGAGCTGTCCGGTGCGTTCCTCGTAGGTCGCGAAGGATCTCGCGAGCGGACCTTCCGGACCGAGGAGCTTCCTCGCGGTGCTCAAGGGCGGGCCGCTCAGCCAGCGCCGTCGGAGTCGTCGCCGGGCGCGGACTCGCGAGCGGACCCGTCGCCCTCGCGCGCCTTCGCCGGGCCGTCGGCCTCCGCGCCGGCGCCGACCGGATCGCTGTTTCGCGACGCATCGCCCCCGGGCATGGGGGGTGGCGCGCCCGAGTCGCTCGGCGTGTCGCTGAAGGCGATGCCCATGATGGCCCCGTCGGCCTCCTCCTGGACCCACACGATCTTGCCGGGGCGCGCCGGACCGTCGCCGATGGAGACCTCGATGGGGCGGCCCAGCTCGAGCAGCTTCGACAGGTCGACCGGTTCGTTCGGGGCCGCGCCCTCGATGCTGGAGCCGTCGACGATCGTGCGGACCCCGCCCCTCGACACGTTCAGCGCCCAGCCCTCCAACGAGACGCGGGCGTCGCCCGCGGCGAGGAGGATCTTCACGCGGTCCGTCGCCTCGCGCCGGGCTCCGCCCGAGGCCCGCCGCTGCGGCAAGACGCCGGGAATGCGGGATGCTGTGGGGGTCAGACTGCGCCGAGTCACGGTCGGGCAGCATAGCACGCGCGTCGGTATCGAGACCTTTTTGCGGGATCGGGCGGCTCACCCCTCCCCCGTTCAGCGCGGGACCGCGTTTCCGAGGCTCGGCCTACGAGCAGTCATGCTAAGCGCTGGTGGCGTTTCCGTCCGCCCGCACCATCGCTCCCCGGAGAACCATCTCTGTGAATCGGTTGAGTCAACTCTTCGGCGCCATCGCCGTCATCGCGATCGCAGTCGTCTTCATCGTCAGCTTCCAGCCTGGCCGGGGGCAGAACCAGGTCCAGGCGGGGCCCGATTGCGCGGCCGAGATCCTCGGACAGTGCCTCCGCGGGACGCACTTCTGGGCCTCGTACCGGCTCATCGCTCCGCGCGGGGCGAGCGACGCGTTCGTGAAGCAGGTGCGCCTCAAGGAGAGCACCATGGACGGGCTCGTCGAGCGCGACCTGCTCGTCGCCGACGCGAAGCGCCTCGGCGTCGGCGTCAGCGAGGACGAGGTGAGCCGCGAGCTCGTGAACGGGCGCATCCACGTGTCGCTCCCGGTGAGCCGCATGCGCGCCATGAGCAACGCGCTCAACATGCGTGAGGACGGCGTCCGCGAGCTGTCGTTCCTCGACAAGAAGACGAACCAGTTCTCGCCCGACCTCTACCGACGCAACATCACCGAGGTCACCCACCTCAGCGAGACCGACTTCCGCGATCACCAGCGCCTCGAGCTCATCGCGGCGCGCATGCGCGATCTGCTCCGCGCGCGCGTCCACATCAGCGAGAGCGAGGCGAAGGACGGCTGGCTCCGCCACAAGTCGACCGTGACGGTGAAGTACGTCAAGTTCGAGCGCAAGTGGGTCGTCGAGCACCTGCTCGACAAGAGCGACAAGGCCGTCGAGGCCTGGATGGAGAAGAACAAGGCCGAGGTCGACAAGCTCTTCGAGTCGCGCAAGGCGAGCTACGCGGGCGAGTGCCGCGTCGCGAAGAACATCTTCATCAAGCTCGACCCGGCCAGCCCGACGGCCGAGGACGACAAGAAGAAGGCGCACGACAAGCTCGACGAAGCGAAGAAGAAGATCGACGGCGGCGCGGCCTTCGAGGACCTCGCGAAGCTCCTCACCGAAGACAACACCAACGAGCAGGGCGGCGATCTCGGCTGCGTGCTGAAGGGCCAGAAGCCGAAGCCCTTCGAGGACACGCTCTTCGCGATGAAAGAGGGCGAGGTCAGCGCGGTCGTCGAGACGCAGCTCGGCCTGCACCTCATCAAGCTCGTGAAGATCGCGAAGGGCGACGACGCGCTGAAGATCGGTCGCGAGATCACGGCGAAAGAGGCCTACGGCGGGTTCGAGGGAGAGCGGCTCGGCGCCGAGGCCGCGCGCGAGGTGCTCGCGGCGGCCAAGGGCGGCAAGTCGCTCGAGGACGCGCTCAAAGACTACCTCGCGAAGGTCGCGCCGAAGTCCGACGAGAAGAAGAAGGACGAGAAGGCCGCCAACGAGGGTGAGAAGAAGGACGAGAAGGCCGCCGACAAGAAGGGCGACGACAAGGGCGAGAAGGCCGCCGACAAGGGCGACAAGAAGGCCGACGACGACGCCGACAAGAAGGCCGACGACGACGCCGACGATGGCGCGCCGACGGTGGAGACGTCCGTCCCGTTCACGCTCTCCGGAGAGCCCTTCGAGGGTGCCGCGCCCGACGTCGACGCCTCGGCGCTCGCGTTCGGTCTGAAGAAGGCGGGGGACGTCCCGGCGGACATCGTCCCGCTCGATCGAGGCGAGGGCTACGCGGTGATGCAGCTCAAGGAGCGCAACGAGCCGGGCGAAGACAAGTGGAAGGACGCGAAGGACTTCGAGGTCTGGCGCGTGCGCACCTTCAAGCAGGAGGACGCGCTCGCGGCCTACGTGAAGCGCCTGCGCACGGCGGCGCAGGCCGAGATCAAGGTGAACCAGAGCTTCGTCGTCGACCCCACGGACAAGAAGAAGGACGACAAGGGCGGCGACAAGAAGGGAGGCGACGAGAAGCCTCCGCAAGGACCGGCGCCGACCCCGCCCGAGCCCGAGTGAAGCGCGTCGGACGCGCAGCGAGCTCGCGCGCCTCGGCGACCCGTGGCGCGCTCGGGGGCGAGTCGCGGACCGAGTCCGTGACGACGCGCTCGGGGCTCTCCGTCGAGGTCACGCCGCAGCCTCACCTCCACACCGCCGCGGCGGTCCTGATGCTGCGCGTCGGCCCTCGCTTCGAGACGCCGACCCTCGTCGGCATCTCGCACTTCCTCGAGCACATGACGTTCCGCGGCACCTCGCGGCTCCGCACGCCATCGGCGCAGGCGGCCGCGTTCGAAGACCTCGGCGGGTCGCTCGACGCGGCGACCGGCGTCGACCACGGCACGCTCGCCGTCTCGACCTTGCCCGAGCACCTCGAGGCGACCCTTCGTCTGCTCGGTGAGGTGGCCACGCGCCCGAGCCTCCGCGGCGTCGAGATCGAGCGCCGGACGGTGCGCGAGGAGCTGCTCGAGGACTACGACGAGGACGGCGCGCTCGTCGATCCCGACAGCCTCGCGCGCCGTGCGCTCTACGGCGATCACCCGCTCGGAGCCCCGATCGGCGGGGATCTGGCTTCGATCGAGCGCTTCGATCGCGCTTCGCTCAAGGCCCATCACGAGGCGCACTACACGCGCGACAACGCGGTGCTCTCGATCGCCGGCAACGTCGCCTCGGTGAAGCGCGCGATCGCCGTCGCCGAGGAGGCCTTCGCCGCCCTGCCCCGCGGCACGCGCGTGGACGCCCCCCCTGCGCCCACCCGCCGAGGCCTCGTCGTGCGCGCCGTGCCGACCTCCACCAGCCAGACGTCGGTTCGCTTCGTGTTCCGTGCGCCCGGCCGCGGCGCGGCGCTGGAGCCGGCGACGGAGATCCTGCTCTCGGTCCTCGACGGTGGACTCTCGACGCGGCTCTACGCCGAGATCTGCCTCGCGCGCGGCCTCGTCTACGACGTGTCTGCGACCTACGAGCCGTTCGAGGAGGATGGCATCTTCGACGTGGCCGCGGAGACCGAGCACGCGCGCGTCCCCGAGGTCGTCGACGCGATCGCGACCTTGCTCGCGCGGCTCCGCGATCGCGGTCCGACCGACGCCGAGCTCGAGCGAGCCCGGCGACGTCACGCGTACACGCGGCGGGCCGGTCGCGACGCGCCGCTCTCGACGGCCGAGCGCGCGGCGTCCGAGCGCCTCCTCGGTCGACGCGCGTACTCCCCCGAAGCGCGCGCGAGAGAGCTCGGCGCGGTGGATCGCGCCGCCGTACGCCGCGCCGCCGAGCACGTCATCGACCGCGATCGGATGGCGCTCGTGACGGTCGGCAAGGGCGGCGCGACGGTGGAGCGCAAGCTCAGGCGAGCGCTCGACGCGCTCGACGGAGCGCGCGCGCGTGGAGACGGGTGAGCTTCGAATGAGCAACGACGGGAGCCTCGCATGAAGACGGAACAACACCTCGAGGGCGCGTTCGGCAAGCGCGCGCCGGTCCATTACGACTGGCAGACCGAGCATCCCGTCGTCGGCGCGCGGGAGCGCGACTTGTGCCGGCGGGCGTTCGAGCCGCTCGGCCAGCGGCTGCTCGACCTGGGCTGCGCCGAAGGCGCGACGCTCCATCACCTCGGCGAGCCCGCCGGCGCGACGGGGGTCGACATCTTCGAAGACAAGCTCGTCTTCGCCCGTCAGCGCCTCCCGAAGTGCAAGTTCGTCTGCGCCTCGGGCTACGAGCTGCCTTTCGAGGACGCCACGTTCGATCACGTGATCGTCCGCGACGTGATCCACCACATGGATGAGCCACACCGCGCCGTCGACGAGATGGCGCGCGTCCTCGCGCCGGGAGGGCGCGTCGACGTCCTCGAGCCGTGCGGGCGAAACCCGCTCATCTTCCTGCACGCGCTCACCAACAAAGCGGAGCGCGGCGAGCTGCGTTCGACGCCTCGCTACCTGAGCGACCTCGTCGCGCGCCGCTTCTCCGACGTGGTGGTCGAGCGCTTCCAGGCCTTGCCGCTGCACCGCATCGTCTACCACCCGAGCATGGGCTCGCCCGCCCTCGGCGCGCGCCCCGGGGTCGAGCGCATCGTCGACGGTCTCGAGGGGCTCTCCGCGTTGCTCCTCCCGCGCGCGCTCTGGGCTTACATCCACGTGCGCGCGACGAAGCGCTGATCGGGGCCGATCAGAAGAAGCCGCCGGCGGAGGCGCCGTGGGCCGCCTGGCTCACGCGGATCACGCTCGCGCTGACCTGCCGGAAGACGCGCCGCAGCTCGCTCTCGCTCGCGCCGAGCGCGACGGCCTGGTCGAAGCCGATGGCCCTCGCCTGCGCGAGCAAGTCGGTCGATCCGAAGCCGGCGTACGCGAGCGAGTAGGCCTCCTGTCGCGCGAGCGCGCGCGCCGCCGCCGCGACGTCCTGCGCCTTCGCCTTCGAGGCGTTGTCGTCGCCGTCGCTGAGCACGAAGAGGACGCGCCTCGTGGGCACGCCGCTCCGCCAGAGCTCTTCGCCGTAGGTGACGAGCCCGGTCATCGCGGCGAGGACCGCGTCGTGGAGCGCGGTGCACCCCGACGGGCGATAGAGTGCGGCCGTGAGGGGGCTCTTCTTGCCGACGGCCTCGTAGCCCGACAAGAGCTGCGGCCCGTCCGAGAACGCCCACGTGCTCAGGAGGATCGCGCTCGCGGCCTTCGCGCCCACCAGCGCGTGGAGCATCGACTCGTACGCGCCGAGGACCGCTGCGGCGTAGGGCGCCATCGATCCCGACATGTCGACGACCACGCTCACGAGCGTCGCGTCGGGGGCGTCGATGTCGTCGGCCGAGAGGCCCACGCATCCGAGGAGCACGGTCTCGTCGAGGTTCGCGACCAGCGCGTCCGCTCCGTCTCTCGCGAGCGCGGCGCGGAGGCGCTGCTCGGTCTCGTCTCTGTCGATCGTCGTCTGGCTCATGGCGCTTCTCCTTGTCGGTTTCGGGTCAGAGGGCCTGCGTGGAGGAGACGAAGCGCATCCCGCGCTTCTCGAACTGGGCGAGCTCTCTCGCCGCCATGGCCTCGAAGTCGATGCCTGGCGCGACGACGCTGCTCGAGCAGTCGTCGAGGAAGTGGATGCGCTCGATGACGTCCGGACGCGCGGCGAAGTGGCGCACCATCGACGCGCACGCCTCGAGCACGCAGTGGCTCTTCGCCTCGCCGGCCACGTAGATGCGCTCGTGCGTCTCGAGCAGCTTCAGCATGGTCGTGTTGAGCCCCCCGAGCGGGTGCGTCGCGACCTTCACCTCCGGCTCGAACGGCGAGTAGTGCTCGGTCGCGGGGATCATCCCCTTCTGCATGAAGATCGGCTGCGAGCGCCTCGCGACCGCGTGGAAGTGGATCGCCTCGTAGAGCGCTGGATCGAGGGCTTGCCCGACGCCGCCGATCATCGTGGGGAAGGGCCAGACGGAGAGCGCCTGCTTCGCCGTCTGCTCGAGCGCTGCGACGTCGGCGAGCGACCACGCCC
>CAYYKK010000342.1:0-7734 GCA_964467935.1 uncultured Polyangiaceae bacterium | reverse complement strand
CGTACCTCCGCTCGCTCTGATCAGCCGCGCCGCTCCTCGTCTCGCGGGCGTCGCCGCTCTCGGACCGTCCTCGCCGAGCGAGCGCGCTCGTCGCTAGCTCTGCTTCAGCAGCACGCGGTTGCGGCCGCAGCGCTTGGCTTCGTAGAGCGCCTCGTCGGCGGCCGCGATGAGCTGAGACGGCGTCTCGACCGGCGAGACCGGGAACGACGCGACGCCGACGCTGATCGTGATCGGCAGCCGGCGGCCCTCGTGCTCGAAGAGCGCGCTCTCGACGCCGCCTCGCAGCCGCTCGCCCAGGATGCCCGCTTGCTGGAGCTTCACCGCGCGACAGAGGACGGCGAACTCCTCGCCGCCGTAGCGCGCGAAGAAGTCCTCCTGCCGCAGCGCGCCCTGCGTCACCTTCGCGAGCTTCATCAGCACCGCGTCGCCCGCGAGGTGGCCGTACGTGTCGTTGATGCGTTTGAAGTGATCGACGTCGAAGAGGAGCAGGCTCAAGTCGGCCTGGTGTCTCCGCGCGTAGGCGAGCTCGGTGTCGAGGCGGTCGAGGAAGAACTTCTTGTTGTACGCGCGCGTGAGCCCGTCACGGAGCGCGGCGTCGTACATCTTCTGCTGGAAGTTCTCCTCGATCTCGTCCTGGTAGCCGAACTTGAGGATCGTGGTCGGGCCGAGGCGGATCTTGTCGCCGTCCTCGAGGCGCTGCTTCGCGACCGGAGAGCCGTTCACGACCGTGCCGTTCGCGCTGTTCAGATCCTCGATGAAGAGCGTCCCGCCCTCGTTGACGATGCGCGCGTGCCGCCTCGAGATGCCGTCGTCGTTGAGGCGCACGGTCGCGTTCGAGGCGCGCCCCACGACGGTCTCGATGCCCTCGATGCGGTACATCTCGCCGACGTTGGTGCCCGCGAGGACGACGAGGCAGGCGCGGTCGCGGGGTCTCCGCTTCTTGAGCTCTTCCTGTAGCTCCCCCATGCTCGCGACCATCGTCGCGTCCGGGTCTTCATCGAAAGGGGAGCCCGCCATTTCGGCTCAGAAAACCATTAATGATCGCAAGACGTCAAGGGCTCTCCGGCGGCCTCTCGGACGAAAGCCGCTGCGCGAAAAGGGCGCAGGGAGCACGAGCCCTCGCGAGAGCCGCGCGATCGTCTCGCCGCCGATCGCGCGCGCGGTTCAGGCGGCCCGCTCGAGCGGTACGGCGAACTGCTCCACCGTCACCACCCCGTCGCGGATCTCGAGGAACGTCGCGTCGGCGTGCCGCGCGCCGGGGCTGCCGATCGCCTCGCCGACCGAGCCGACGTTGATGATGCGCACCCCGGCGACCACGCGATCGAAGGGCACGTGCGAGCCGCCGCACACGATGATGTCCGCCGGATCGTCGCCGATGAGCGCCGCCATCTCCTCGTCGGTCATGTCGAAGGTGAAGGGCTCGGTCGGATCGACGGGGGAGCCGTGCACCAAGATCAGCTCGCCCCCGGCGAACGGGCCCGTCTTCGCGCCGATCGGGATGCGCTCCACCTTCGGGAGGCGCGCGAGACGCGCGAGCACCAGCTCTCCCAGCTCGGCGCGGACCCGCGTCAGGTGGTCGAGCCGCGTGCGCTCGTGATCGTCGCGCCCGCGCAGGCTCTGCGGATCGAGCGTCGCCACCGCCTGGTCGCCCACGCCCTGCACGCAGATGGCCTTCGCCTGCGTCAGACGGCGCCACGTCTCGAGCGGCTTGCCGCCTGGAAAGACGAGATCGCCCGCCGCGAGGATCCGCGCGTATCCCCGCCGCTCCGCGGTCGCGAGCACCGCCGAGAGGGCGTCGGCATCCCCGTGGACGTCCGATATGCAGAGCCAGCGCATCGACCGAGGATACATGAGGGAGCCTCTTCACCGATAGCACGTCCAAACGCGAGGTCGACGTGACGAGGCGACGTCCTCTATAGATCGTCGGCCCCATGAGTCGACGGCAGGCGCGCATCCTCGAGCTCGCGAGCGTCATCGACGAGCGGAGGGCGCTCGCGGAGCGCGACGCGCTCGGCGCCCTCGGGCTCGACGGCATGGCGCTCTCGCTCGGGGTCCTCGCGGGGGCCGCGTTTCCCGCCCTCGCGCCTCACCTGCACGCCGATCCCTCGGTCTTGAACGAGCTCGCGCGCACGGGGCCGTCTCGCGCGCGCGACCGCGCGTCGCTCGCGAAGCTCTGGGCGAGCCGCCTGCCGAAGATCGACGGCGAGGAGGCGCACGGACGAGAGCTGCGTCGCTTCTGCCGCGCCGAGAAGCTGCGCGTGGCGATCCGCGAGCTGCTCCCGCGCGCGGCCGGCGGCGCCGACGTCGACGTCACCTCGGGCGAGCTGTCGGCGCTCGCGGACGTGACCATCGACGCCGCGCTCGACGAGGCGCTCGCCTGGGCGCGCCGGCGCTTCGGTGATCCGATCGCCGCGACGGGCGAGCCGTCCACCTTCGTCGTCCTCGGGATGGGCAAGCTCGGAGGAGACGAGCTCAACGCCGGCTCGGACGTCGACCTCATCTACTTTTACGACACCGACGAGGGCACGGTGCGCGGCGTCGCCGGCGAGGACGTGAGCCTGCACGAGTTCTGGGGCCGGGTCGCGCGTCGCATGACGAAGACGCTCGAGGAGGTGACGATGGACGGCTTCGTGTGGCGCGTCGATCTGCGCCTGCGACCGGAGGGCGGCTCCGGCCCCCTCGTCAACTCGCTCGCAGCGGCGGAGCGCTACTACGAGTCGTTCGGTCGACTCTGGGAGCGGGCGGCGCTCCTCCGCGGTCGCCCCGTGGCGGGTGATCTCGCGCTCGGCGCGACGCTCCTCGAGCACCTCTCTCCCTTCGTGTGGCGCAAGCGCATCGACCCGTCGATCGCCTCCGAGATGGAGAGCCTCGTCCTGCGCGCGCGCACCGAGCTCGCGACCGATCCCGATCGCGACCTCAAGCTCGGGCCGGGCGGCATCCGAGAAGCGGAGTTCTTCGCGCAGACGCTCCAGCTCGTGTGGGGCGGCAAGGAGCCGTCGCTCCGCGTGCGCAACACCCTCGCGGCGCTCGCGAAGCTCGAGGCGAAGGGGCTGACCACACCGAAGGAGAGCGCCGAGGTCGCCGACGCGTACCTCGCCCTTCGGCGCGCGGAGCACGCGATCCAGGTCATGAGCGGCGTCCAGACGCACTCGCTCCCCGAGGGGCCGGATCTCGATCGCGTCGCGCGCTGCCTCGGCTTCTCGTCGACCGCGCGCTTCCTCACGGACCTCGCGAAGCACCGCGCCCGCGTCTCGCGTCGATGGCGGAGCGTCCTGCCCGCCGGCGCGCCGTTCGAGACGCGCTTCGTCGCGTGCCTTTCCGCGCTCGAGCGAGAGGATCGAGACGCGTTTCGGCTCGCGATCGCGCGCGCCGCCGAGAGCGAGCCGGACGACGGGCTCACGTCGCTCGCGGACAACCTCTTCGAGCTCGCGAGGCGGCCGGACGGGCTCCTCGGCTCGCGCACGCTCGAGTCGTTCCCGGGCCTCGGCGAGTCGCTCCTCGACGCCGTCTTCGCCGCGCCCGATCCGGCGCAGGCCGCGCTCTACCTGCGCGTCTTCTTCGCGCGCGTCCGCCAGCCCGCGGTCTACGTCCGACTCGTGTTCTCCGATCCGGCCGCCCTCCGGCGCCTCACGGCGGTCCTCGGCGCGAGCGCGTTCGTCGGCGACGCGCTCGCGAACAACCCCGAGCTCGGCGACATGATCCTCTTCTCGCGCGAGGTCGTCACCCCGGAGATCGCGCGCGCCGAGGTGCTCGCGTCGGCGGAGGTCCCGCTCCACGGAGACGAGGATCCCGACGAGGCGCTGGTCGGCGCGCTCCGGCTCGCAAAATCGAGGCTCACGCTGCAGGTCGCGCTCTCCTTCCTCGCCGGCGAGCTCACCGTGCGTCGCGTGACCGACGTGCTCAGCGAGGTCGCCGACGCTTCGCTCGAGGTGGCGACGCGGCGCGCGCTCGGGGACGACACGCACCCGGCGCGCGGCCTCGCCGTCGTCGCGATGGGCAAGCTCGGCGGGCAGGAGATCAGCTTCGGGTCGGACCTCGACGTGCTCTTTCTCTACGATCCCGACGCGGCGCCAGCCGGCACCGACGCCGCGGCGTATTTCACGCGCAAGGCGCGCAAGGTGATCGCCCTCATCGGCTCGTTCCACGGCGCGGGTCCCGGCTACGAGCTCGACATGCGCCTTCGACCCTCGGGCAACCAAGGTCTGCTCGTGACGACGCTCGACGCGTTCGCGCGCTACCACGGCTTCGAGTCACCCGACGCGGCGCAGCCCAGCGCCGACGCCCGCGCGGCGATCTGGGAGCGGATGGCGCTCACGCGGGCTCGCGCCGCCGCCGGGGACGCATCGCTCGCGCAGCGCGCCGCCGAGCTCGCGCACCGCGCGGCGTTCGCGGGCGGCGGCGACGACGCGACCGCGAAAGAGGAGATCCACCGCATCCGCCTCCGCGTCCAGAAGGAGAGCTCGCGCGAGCGGAGAGGCGTCTACGATCTCAAGCTGGGCGTGGGCGGCCTGCTCGACATCGAGTTCGTCGTGCAGCTCCTGCAGATCCGCGCGGCCGCGCTGCTCGGCGCGGAGCGGGCGCCGCAGGTCGCGGACACCACGCTCGCCATCGTGGCGCTCGAGGCGCTCGATCTGCTCACGCGCGAGCAGGCGGAGACGCTCCGCTCGGCGTACCGTTTCCTGCGTCAGCTCGAGCTGCGGATCCGCGTCGTCCGCGCCGACGCCTCGCACTTGCTCGAGGAGAACAGCCCCGTGCTCCGCGCGCTCGCGCGCAAGATGGAAGTGCGGGATCGACCCGATCGGCCCGCGAGCGAGCTGCTCCTCTCGCGCTACCGCGAGACGACGCGCGCGGTCCGCGCCGTCTACGAGGCCGTGGTGCTCGGCGAAGCGACGCGGGCGTCGGCCGACGAGGCGATCTCGACGCCGCCCCCGTCGCGCGCCGGTTGACAGCCCACGCCCGCGCGAGTCTTGTTCGGCCTTCGCCTCTCACCGGAGCCGACCCTTGGACACCACCGAGCCCCAGCGCACCGCCCCGAAGCACGGCCGCATCGCCACCGCCGTCACGTCCCTCGCGTCGCTCGTCGGGGCGCACCCGGACGCGCTCGCGAGCATCTTCGCGAAGGGCGAGGTCGCGCGCCCCGAGATCCTCGGCGAGCGGCCCCGCGGGCGCCTGCTCACCCTGACCTTCACGCGCGACGCCCACCTCTTGTTGCGGCCCCTGGTCGAGTGGGTCTCGCGATCCGCCATGCCCTGGGAAGGGCTCTCCTTCGACCACGGCGGCAACGCGGGCGCGAACGTCGTCCTCGGTCGCGACACGATGCGCTTCCGCGCCGAGAGCGCGCCGAGCGCGATCGACGGCGCGCCCGCGCTCGTGATGACCTACGCGCAGAACCCGTGGCCCACGAAGCTCCTCCGCGACGAGCTGCGCATGGTCAACGACGAGCTCGCGATCGGTCCGACCTTCCTCGAGGTCGGCGGTCGTCACGTCCTCATCGCGTGGTTCGGCGTCGCGGCGTCGCGCTGACTTCCCCGAACCCGAGACGCACGCGCAGCGCGAAGTGGTCCGACGCGAACGTCGCCGGGCCGTGGCCCTCGAGCCTGCCCGAGAGGGCCACCTCGCAGCCGAGCGCGACCGGACCGTCCCCGCGGGCCTCGCGGAACAGCACGTAGTCGACGCGCTGCTTCGGCGCGTCGGCCTCGAACCGGTGGGCGAGCGCGTTGATCTCCGGGTCGGGGTGGAACGTCGCGACGTCCTCCGCGGCGCCGAGGTCCACGAAGTCGGGCAAGATCCGCTCGAGCGCGTCGTATTCATCGGAGCGCTTGTCGGAGAGCCCGCAGATGTTGAGGTCGCCCGCGACGACGAACGCGCGCTCGGGCGATCCCAGCGCGTCGACCGCCTGTCGAAGCTCCACCAGCTGTCGCGCTCGGACGCGGCGCGCGCCGTCATCGTAACCAGATTGCATGTGTGTCGTGATGACGTCGAGCTCCTGGCCGCCCTCGAGCTGCACCCTCACGTGGAGCAGCCCCTTGCGCGCGAAGCGCTCCGAGCCGACGTGCGGGCGCGAGAACGGACGCATCGCCGACGACGAGAACGGCAGCTTCGACGCGACGCCGAGGCCCGATCCCCCGACCGTGAGCGGCCACAAGGTCGATCGGTTGTCGTCCCGTCGCTTGTGTGGGTGCCCGAGACCGTCGAAGAACGCCTCGGCGTCGCCGAGGAAGAGCTCCTGCACGCACACGATGTCGGGCTCGGAGACGCCGCGCCGCACGAGCGGGTGCTCGAGCCGGTGGGGGTCGACCACGCCCCTCCACGAGAGCGCCGATCGCACGCTCTGCGCGGCGCCGAAGCAGTTCCACGTCTGGAGGACCAGCTCGCGCATCTCGGGTGACGCAGGATAGCGCGTCACGCGAGCGCTCGCCCTCCGAAGCGACGTCGCGCGAGACCTCAATAACGCGACAGGATCGTCACGGCACCGCCGCCCGGGGGGCCGACGTGCTCGGCCCCGCGCGCCACCGTCACCGCGGGATCGCCCGTCACGCTCGCGAGGACGGCGGAGAGCGCCGCGCACGCCCGGGCCGCGTCGTCGGACCTGAGGACGGGGCGCCCGCGCAGCGTCTCGACGGCGTCGACGCCGCACCGCGCGAGGCACCCCACGATCCGCTTGCGATCTTCCGGACCGATGACGTGACCCGAGAGGGGAATCGCGAGCCGCCGTAGCGTCGCCCGGGCGCCCTCCGCGTCGAGCACGTCGACCAGCGGGCCGTGATCAGCCACCAGGTCTCCCGACCAACGCGGGCTGTTCGCCACGACGAGGATCTCGCTCGCGGCGCGGCCCGGTCGCGCCGTGACCGCCGCGTTCGTCGCGTAGAGGTCCCACGACGCGCAGACGTCCTCGTCGCGGATCGCCGACTCGCTCACCTCCCGCGTCGCGACGGCCACCCCGAGCGCCGACGCGCCACGCGAGAACGCCGGCGTCACGCGCAGCGGCCTGCCGTTCCGCACCGCGAGATCCGCCTCGCGCGCGTCGACCTCGGGCAGCGCCGCGCCGACGTGCACCAGGTGGACGTCCGACGCCGACTCGACCTCGAGCGATCTCGTGAGCTCCCGGACGACGCGCGCCGTCTCCGCGATCTGCGCCGTCCTGCCGATCTCGCTCGCGCCGAAGGCGCGGGTCTTCGCGACGCCGATCGCGAGGCGCATGTGGCCCGGCACCAGCGTCGCCTCGTCGTCCCTCCGTCCGAGCACGAGGAGGTGCGGCGAAACGACGCCGACGCTCTCCTCTTCCACGTCGACGACGACGCGCCCCGCCATCTCCGCGGCGCTCGTCGAGCGCCGCGCGGCGAGCAGCTCGACCAGGCGAGACCCGACGCTCGCCGAGCCGCGCGGCGCCGCCACGCGTCCGAAGATCGCGACCACCTCACGGGCGTGGAGCCTCTTCGCGTCGAACAGCGCGGCGAGCCCCGCGAGGTCGTCCGGCGACGCGGCCGGCACCAGGAACGCGACGGTCCTCATGATCGGTCAGGATACCTCGCCCCCGCCCTCAGGAAAGGGCCGGTGCTCGCTTGGGGTCTGCTATCCTCGGCGGGGAGCCCTCGGACGAGCCGTCCTTTTCGCTCGAGCGCTCGTGGCGAAGTACCCTCTCTCGATTTCGACGCGGAGCGAGCAACAGCGTGAAGATCGATCAGGACCACGGGCGCTTCCGGCAGATCGTTCGCGGCAAGGTGCGCCAGAACC
>CAYYKK010000341.1:0-7770 GCA_964467935.1 uncultured Polyangiaceae bacterium | reverse complement strand
CGGTGCAGCCCGACAGGATCTTCAGCGCACAACCGGCGTAGCTCACGACGACCACGCCGCGCTTCGACACGGCGTCGAGCGAGACCTTGCTCGACGCGGGCCACTCGACGATGAGCGGGCTCAGCGGGTCCTTCGCCACTTTGCAGGTCGCCTGCTGATCGTCCACCTCGTCGACGGTCTTGTTCCTCGCGATGACGTTGCCCGGTCCGCACGCGGTCGTGCACGTCATCAACACCGAGAGAGAGAACCCGAGGAGGCCGTCGCGCATGGATCGACCATCGTGACACACAAGGGCGCGGCTCCGAAAGAGCGACGCCCGGCTCGGTTGGGGGCGTCAGGGCGCGCAGATCTTTCGGTTCTTCGCGCCACCGCCGGAGGATCGGCAGGTGAAGGCGGCGTTCGCGTAGTCGGTGCAGTACGTCGTCGCGTCGAGCGATCCGACGTCGGAGGCCTCGCACGAGAGCAGGCAATACATCGCGCCGGTGCTCTGGAAGGGGCTGCAGACCTCGGCGTGGCCCGACGGGCACTCGCCCTTCGCCGAGCAGCAATCGGCGTCCGAGGTGCACGTGTGGGTGCAATAGCCGGCTCCCACGCTGAGGCACGCCACGGAGCCCGACAGCGTGGCCGGATCGACCCCCGGGTAGCAATCGACGGGCGCCTTGCAGCTCGCGCCGGTGGCGCCGTTCGCGCCGCCGCCCGCGGCGCCGACCTCGGTGCCGCAGCCCGAGTAGACGAAGAGCAGCGAGAGCGCCGCGAGCGCGCTCGCGTATCGGAGGTGGGCTCGGTTCATCGCTCCATCCCTATCACTCGGAGGCCGCGACTTCGAGTCGCGCGCTCACGGAGGGCAGCGAGGCGGCGCGGGCAACCGAATCGCGTCCGACGGCCACGCGACGTGCTCGTCCCCCGCACCCGCGGCGAGATTGGTCGCCGGGAACGCGAGGATCGCCCCGGCGGGTCCGTTCGAGGCCGCCCCGAAGAGGGCGACGAGCTCGTCCTGCCTCGCCTCGAGCCATGCCCGCACCGAAAGATCCAGATTGCGCCGCGCGATCTCCGCGCCGAGCTCGATCGCGTCGATCGCGTCCGCCCCGACGGGCGACGACGTGAATGCGGGCGAGAGCTTCCTGAGCCTCACCGCCTCCTCGTCCAATCGATCGACATAGTCGAGGTAGGCGTGGATCGCGGGTCTCCGCAGAGCCTCGTCCACGAGCGGCGCGAGCGCGCCGAGCGCGACCGGCCTCCGGGCTCGCGCCGAGAGCACCATCGCGGCGAGCGCGCCGTCGCCGGGCTCCCGCGCGAGCACGTCGTGGAGCGCCGGCTGCAGGCTCGCGCGGTCGTGATCGAGCGCCGAGAGGGCCACGGCCGCCCCCTTCTCGCACGACGCCCCGAGCGCGATCACCCTCATCGCGCCGACGCCGATCGTGTCGTCCGGGGGCAGCTCCCCGAGCGCGCGCGCGGGCAGACCCGCGAGGACGTAGGCGCGCGCGATCTCGAGCCGCGCGTCGAGCCCGATGTCGAGCCGCGCGTCGACCCTCGCCCATTGACTGATCGCGGGCGAGATCTTCGTCGGATCGACGGTCGCCCTGCCGCTCGCGTCGATCGTGGCGGCGTCTCGAAATGCGATCCGCCCGAGCGCGAGCGCGGCGAGGTTGCGATAGCGCCCGTCGGGCGGGCTCGGGAGCGCGAAGAGCGCCTCGAAGTCCTTCCGCGCGCCATCGATCGCGCCGAGCCTCAGCTTCGAGAGGCCGCTGAAGTAGAGGGCCTCGGGCGCGTACGGGCTCGTGACGCCGACCTCGGCGAAGAGCTTCACCGCTTCTTCGTCGTGGCGTGATCGGTATTCGAGGCGGCCGCGCAGCAAGGAGAGCTGCGTCCCGAGCCCGACCTGCTCGGGGCGCTCGAACCCGCGCAGCGAGGCGGGGTCGAGCTCCTTCGTCCGCTCCGGGACGTCGGCGGGCTCGGGCAGCTCGTCCGCGAGCCACGCGAGCCATTGAAAGCTCTGTCGGAAACGGAGGTGCTGGGGTCGCGCGGCGATCGAGCTGAAGACCGCATAGCTCGCCTGACGCAGCCCGAGGTGGTGATACGCCTCGCCGACCTCGTACTCCGCGAGCTGTCGAACCTCGACGGGCTGCCCCGTGTCGCCGGAGGCGAGGCGACCCCAAGCGACGGCGGCCTCCTCCCATCGCCCCGCGAGCGAGAGGGAGCGCGCCCGCAGCGCCTCCTCGCCGAGCGGGCCCGAGGGTGGACCGTCCTCGACGATGGCGTGCTGACGGGTCGCGATCGCGACGACGGCGGGGGACGGCGCCGACGACGCGGGCAGCGCGATCGTCGTGGTCGGGCGCTCGGCGCCGCCGCACGCTTGGAGCGAGCACGCTGCGAGGAACGGGAGCAAGCGACGCATGTCGATCCCGAGAGGATGCACGCGCGTCGGACCGACCACAACGACGCGCGCCGCGCTTCGTCATCGGCTTGCCGCGCGCCGCGGCCCGGGTCATGACCTCGAGTCATGAGGCGTCTGCTCACCTCGCTCTTCGTCGCGCCCGTCCTCGGGCTCGTCGCCTGCGGAGCAAACGACGCGGGCACGGGCGGATCGAGCGGCACGAGCGGCACCAGCGGGAGCGCGACCGGGACGTCGGCGTCGAGCGCGACGACGGGCGCCGGGGGCGGCGGCGCGTACGTCCCACCGAGCGTCCCCACCGCGTGCGCGGCGCCGGTCGTCACGCCTGGCGCCACGTGGAGCGCCCCGAGCGGCGGTCGATTCTCGTCGCTGGCTCTCGGCTGGGATGGCCAGCGCGCGGCCGTGGCCTACGTGGCCTCGGCGAGCCCGAGCGGGTGGTCGGTCGAGCTGAGGATGCTCCACGCCGACGGCACGCTCGACGGCGACGCGATGCACCTCGGCGACGCGATGTCGACGCCGCCGCCCGCGATCACCCTCGCGATGCACGCCGGCGCGGTCGTCGTGTGCATGGACCACGCGGCGGCGTCGGTGGCGTGCTTCGGCTATCCGGGCACGGGCCTGCCTTCGAGCGGCTTCTCGACGCCGGGGAGCGGACCGTCGCTCGCGACGGGCGCGGCGGGCGTCGGGCTCGTCTACGGCACGGGGAGCGAATTTCATTCACGCCTGCTCGACGACACGGGAAAACCCCTCGGCGACGACCACGTGGTCGCGACGGCCCAAGGAGCGGGCGCGCCGAGCCCCATCCTCGCGTCGAACGACGATGGCTATGCCGCGCTCAGCGTGCCGTGGGGATCGATCCTCTGGCGCTTCGATCGCGCGTTCCAGGAAGAGGAGGGGCACACGCTCGCTGGCTTCCGCGATCGCCCCACGCGCATCGCGGGGCTCGGCTCGACGATCGGCGCGGTGTGGCCCGACACGAGCGAGGTCGACTTCCGCCTCGCCGACGCGGGCGGGCTCGGCGCGCCCGTGAAGATCGACGCGACGTGGGCGCAGCCGGTCTATTCGAGCGTGGACGTCACGCGCGCAGGAGCGTCGTTCGCCGCCGTGTGGTCCGCGAGCGAGGGGCACATGGGCTATCGCGCCATCGACGCGAAGGGCGCGCCGCTCGGAGCGGCCGCGGACGTCATGCAACTCGGTTGGGATGACAACCCCGTCTCGATCATCGGCGTCGCCGACGGTTTCCTCGTCGGATCGGCCACCGGGCCGGGTACCGACACGATGCAGATCGCGCACCTCGCCTGCCCATGACGCGAGTCGAAGGAACGATGTTCGACCTCTCCGATCAGCGGGTCACGGGGCGCCTCGGTCTCCGCTACGAGGATGTCGCCCAGGACGGACGCGTGCGCCTCGAGCCCCTCCCTGCGAGCCTCGGCGTCGTCTGGCGCGCCCTTCCGCTGGAGGAGAGCATGCGCGTCGCCTTCGTCGCGACCGGCGTGCTGCCCATTCTCACGCGCCTCGTGGTGGAGGCGGGCGACGGGCCCTTCCCCATCGACGACGCGCTCGAGGTCGAGGGGTCGTTCACGCTGGCGCACGCGCGCGCCGACGACGGCGCGGTCGACAAAGTCTTCCTCGACATCGACACCGAGCTCACCGGCCGCGTCGGTCGAACGAACCTGCCGCCGCCCTCCGACGCCGGAGCGCGGGTCTTCGCGGGGCGCGTGCGCGCGGAGCACGTGTTCACGAAGCCCTTCGCGGAGGCCGGCGAGCGCAAGGTGCGCGCGCTCGAGATCGACGGGCGCGCGCTCGTGCCTCCGCGTCAGCGACGCGCTCACGCGCCTCGTGAGACGCTCGAGGTCGCCCCGTCGGCACGCGCGATCGAGCCTGATTTCGAGCTGGATCCGACGTCGTTCGCGCTCGGCCTCGGCCACACGGATTCGAACCAACACGTCAATTCGCTCGTCTATCCCCGGCTCTTCGAGGAGGCGGCGCTGCGGAGGCTCGCCTCCCTCGGTCGCTCGACGAGCGTCCTCGCCCGCGCGATCGACGCCGCCTATCGGCGCCCGAGCTTCGCTGGCGACGAGCTCCGCCTCGCGCTTCGCACCTACGAGGACGACGGACGCATCGTGTGCACCGGCGCCTTCTTCGGCAGGGGAGAGAGCGATCTCGAAAAGGCGCGCGCCTATCTGAAGATGACGCTCGACTGAGCCCGAGCGACGCCGCTCAGGGGAACGTCGGCGCGCCGTCCCAGGGCGCCGGGCAGCAGCCGAACGTGCAATCGCCAGGCGGCAGCAGGGAGCATGAGCAGATGAGGTCCGCCCCCGCGTAGCAATCGCAGCCCGCGTCGGTACACGCCGCGTGCCACGTCGTCCCCATGTCGTCGGTGGAGTCGAACGAACAGCCCATGCCCGTGCCGGTGGATCCGACGGTGGTGAGCGAATGCATGGGGACGCCTGCGACGGGGCAGCCGTCGAGCCCGCCGCTGCCGACCCCGACGCCAATCGAGGCTGCGACGGTCGTCACCCCGGTGACGATCGTCGCGGAGGCGATCGCTTCGGCGCTTCCGCCGGCGCCGCCGCTCCCGCCGCCGCCCACCGCCACGATCTCCGTCTGGCAAGCGGTGATGCCGACGAGGAGCGCGGCGATCACCGAGGCTACCGGAGCGACCTCGTTCTTGACGGACCATTGCATCGAGACCTCGAACGTTCGTGGGTGGGAGCTTCAGAGCGCGACCGAGAGCCCCGCCGTGCCGACGAAGAGCGGCTCGCCGGCTTGCCCCGCCGCGACGCCGCCGATGACGACGACCGGCTCGGGCAACAAGAAGAGCGCGGCGACGCCGATTCGACCGCGCACGCGCGGGTGGAACCGGAGCTCGACGTCGGCGTCGAGCGACGGAGCGAAGGAGAGAGCGTCGTGGTGCTGCACCGGCATGACGAGCGAGCTGCCGCTCACGTCGACGAGATAGCCGCCGAGCCCCGCGCCGAACGCGGGCCGCAACGGCTCGTCCTCGCCGACCAGCCGGTAGAGGAGCGAGAGATCGACCTGGCCGTGCCTCAGCGTGGCGCTTCCCGACTCGCGATCGGTCGATTGGAGGTCCGAGATGCCGAGCTCCATCGAGACGCGTCCGACGAGCTCGAGGGAAGGTCTCTCGAAGCGATAGCGAACGTCGAGCGACGGTCCGACGGCGCCCGAGAAGCCTCGATAGCTCGCGAGCACCGCGAGCCCGCCGCCGAGCATCACCGCGCGATGCTCGACCTTGGGCTTGGGCCGAGAGGCAGGCTCGTCGGCGCCCGGCCACACGTAGCGCTCCATCTCGGGGGGCGGAGCGCGTCGCTTCGGCGCGGCGTGCGGAGGGGGGGCCGGCGCGTCGGCGCGCGCGGGCAGCGGACCGAGCCACGCCGAGACGTCGGTCGGAACGGACACGCCCGGCTGCGTGAGCAGCTCGAGCAGGCTCGCGCGGAGGAGCTCTGCCGATCGAATCGCGAGCGTGTCCGGCGTGTCGTCGCTCTCGAGGTGGCGGACCACGGTCTTCTGCGTGAGCCGATCCACCACCCACACGTCGGCGACCCCGACCCGGGCCGGCGCCACCGCGATCGTGGCGAAGGGCGCGATCGTGTCGGCGTCGTCCCCCGGGGAGGTGGTGGAGAGACGCTCGGCCTCTTCGCGAAACTCGGAGCCGCGCGCGTGCTCGACGACGGTCACCTGGAAGCCGGCGCCGCGCAGCTCGCCGATGAGCCGCTGGGCGCCCGCGGCGATCGACGCCGATCCCTCGCGATCCCACACGACGACGACGCGCGAGCGCGGCATCGAGGCGGCCGGCATCGAGGCAGCCGGCGTCGAGGCAGCTGGCTTCGGAGCAGCCAGCGGCGGGGCGGCTGGCGTCGGGGCAGCTGGCGTCGAGGCAGCTGGCGTCGGGGCAGCTGGCGTCGAGGCGGCGGGCTCCGCCGGCTCGTCGCCGCGGGCAGTGGCGGCGAGGAGCGCGACCGCGACCGCGCAGACCCCCACCCCGGCGCGACGAGGCGCGCGAGCGAACCTCATGGCCCCTCCACGAGGCTCTCGGCGAACGCGGCATAGGAGCCGTCCGGGTGACGATCGAGGTAGTCGCGCGCGAGCGCCTTCGCCTCCGCGCCCTTGCCCGATCGATTGGTCGCGATCATCTTCCGGCCGAGCGCCTCGCCCGAGAAGGGTCCCCCGCCAATCAGGTATTCGTCGTAGAGGCGAATCGCCTCTTGAAAGGCGCCGCGATCGTCCGCCATTCGCCCGAGAAGGAACGCCGCCGTGTGGGCCGCCGCCGATTTCGCGAAGCGCGCGCGAATCGCGATGAGCGCCGATTGCGATAGATCGCCGCGCCCCGTGTAGCGAGCCGCGTCGCTCAAGGCGACGAGGTCGTCGAGCGGCGCGCCCTGCGTCACGGCCTCGATTCCCTGGCTCGTCGCCTCGTCCACCACGGCCGCGTACTCCCCGCGCGCCACGCGCTGCGACCATCGCACGACGGGGACCGTCGAAGCCGCGGGCGGCGCCGACGCCGCGACCGGCGCGCTCACCGCGGCGGCGGGGGCGCTCGGCGCCGTCGGAGCTTCGCTCGGAGGCTCCGCAGCGGAGGACGACGCGGCCGGCGCAGCGGCCTCCGACTCGCTCGCGCTACGAATCGAAATGGATCCCGTCGCGTCGATGTCGAGCTGATTGCCACCGACGAGCGCGGCGACGGGCGTCTTGCCCCCCTCGACCGCGACGCTGCCGCGCTGCATGACGACGCGCAGCGACGCCGTCTTCGGAGACCACACGAGATCGAACTCCGTCCCCGTGACGCGCACGACGTAGCGCCCGTCCGCCACCGACCAGGACGCCCCGGCGCGGTGCTTCACGTCGCAATGGGCGCGTCCCCCGGCGAGGATCACGCGCGCCCCCCGCGAGGTGACGTCGGCGATGCGGCCCTTCGCGCCAGGCGCGAACGCGACGACGGTGCCGTCGTCGAAGCGAACGTGCACTGGATCGGCCCCCGCCCGCACCACCGACGCCCCCTCGGCGCTCACCCCGCCTGCGACCGCGAACGTGAGCGGTCGCTCCTCCCTCCTCACGAGCACGAGCCCCACCACGAAGGCGAGCGAGACGAGCGCGGCCGCGAGCGCGAAGACCCAGGCCCGCGAGCGCGAGGGGCGCGGCGCGCGCACCCGCTGGAGCAGCCGATCGCGCGCCGCTCGGTGCACGTCCGCGCTCGTCTCGCCGTCGAGTCCCTCGCGTGCAGCCCGAGCGAGCCCGCGGAGGAGCGCCTCGTCGGATCCCCCTTCGGCGCTCTTCGTGCGCTCTCGGATTTCGCTCGCGCTCATGGCCGAACACCTCGCATCTTGCCTTCTTCGAGACCCGCCTCGACCGACGGCGCG
>CAYYKK010000340.1:0-7782 GCA_964467935.1 uncultured Polyangiaceae bacterium | reverse complement strand
GGCGCGAAGAGCGCGAGCGCGAGCGCCATGGAGGCGAGAAGGATGGCTGGATACCGCGGGCGGGGGCTCACGGATCCTCGAGCAGAGCCTCAAGCGTGCACCGAGGACGCGCGCCGGGCCAACCCAACGTCGGGGCGCGCGGACCCGCTTGCAGGCGCGCGGCCTCGGGGTGATGTTCCGCCGATGCCGCGCGCCGAGCCCTACGATCTGTCCACCCTCGCCGTGCACGGCGCTCCGACGAACGACGAGGCGCGGGTGAGCGGTCCCGTCGAGCCGCCGCTCGTCCTGAGCTCCGCCTTCTCCTTCGCGTCCGGCGACGTGGCGGAGGCGGCGTTTCGCGGCGAGGACGACGCGTACATCTACGGTCGCTGGCAGAACCCGACGGTCGCGGAGCTCGAGCGGACGTTGAGCGCGCTGGAGGGGGGCGACGCGGCGGTCGCGACGGCGAGCGGGATGGCGGCCGTGAGCGGGGCGATCCTCGCGCTCGTCGGCGCCGGGGAGCACGTCGTCGCGCCGCGGGCGCTCTACGGCGAGACCGCGCGGCTCCTGCGCGAGCGGCTCCCGCGCTTCGGTGTCCGGACGACGTTCCTCTCGGCGCCGACCGTCGAGGCCTACGAGCGCGCGATCGAGCCCACGACGCGGCTTTTCTACCTCGAGTCGCCGCAGAACCCGACCCTCGGCGTCACCGACATCGTCGCGGTCACGGAGCTCGCCCGCTCCCGAGGGCTGGTCACGATCGTCGACAACACGTTCGCGACCCCCGCCTGTCAGCGGCCGCTCGCGCTCGGCGCGGACGTGGTCGTGCACAGCATGACGAAGGGCCTCTGCGGGCACGGCGACGCGATCGGAGGCGCGGTCGTCGCGCGGCAGGAGCTGAGGGACCGCATCGCCGACACGGTCGTGAAGGGCTTCGGCGGGGTCCTCGCTCCCTTCAACGCGTTCCTGATCGCGCGCGGCATCCGCACGCTCGCGCTGCGGATGGAGCGAGCCAGCGACAACGCGCGCGTCCTCGCCGAGGCGCTGGAGGCGCGGTCGGACGTCGCCCGCGTGCACTACCCCGGGCTCGCGTCGCACCCAGGCCACGCGCTCGCGACGCGGCAGATGCGCGGGTACGGGGCGATCCTCTCGTTCGAGCTCCGAGGGGGGCGCGAGGCGTGTCGCCGCTTCGTCGATCGCACGCGGCTCCTCACGCACGCGGTGAGCCTCGGCGACGTGCGGACGCTGGTCACCCACCCCGCGACCACCACGGCCTCGACGATGCCGGAGGAGGACCGGAGGGCCGTCGGCATCACCGATTCGCTCCTCCGGCTCAGCGTCGGGATCGAGCGGTCCGACGACCTGCTCGTCGACATCGATCGAGCGCTGTCTCGACCATCGTAACACCGATGCACGTGCGTCTCCGTCCACGCGGCCCGCTGCGCGGGCGCATCGGGGTTTGAGGACGGCGCGCGACGTGCTACCCGAGAGGGCTGATGAGCCTGCTCGTCGTCCGCGGTGCGCGCCAGCACAACCTGAAGAACCTGAGCGTCACGATCCCGCGCGACCAGCTCGTCGTGATCACGGGGCCCAGCGGCTCGGGGAAGAGCTCGCTCGCGTTCGACACGATCTACGCCGAGGGCCAGCGGCGCTATGTCGAGAGCCTCTCGGCCTACGCGCGGCAGTTCCTCGAGCAGCTCGCGAAGCCCGACGTCGATGCGATCGACGGCCTGTCGCCGGCGATCGCGATCGAGCAGCGATCGCTCGCGAAGAGCCCGCGCTCCACGGTGGGCACCGTGACGGAGATCGCCGACTACCTCCGACTGCTGTTCGCTCGGGTCGGGACGCCCCACTGCCCGAGCTGTCAGAAGCCCATCCAGGCGCAGACGGTGCAGCAGATCGTCGACCGGATCCTCTCGCTCGCGGATGGCACGAAGGTGAGCCTCCTCGCGCCGATCGCGCGCGGCCGCCGTGGGGAGCTGAAGCTCGAGCTCGAGCGCCTGCGCCGCGAAGGGTTCGTGCGCGTCCGCGTCGACGGAGAGACCGTGGACCTCGGCGACGAGATCGTCCTGGAGCCGAAGAAGCCACACGATCTCGACGTGGTCGTCGACCGCGTCGTCGTGAAGGACGGGGTGAAGGGCCGCGTCACGGACTCGGTCGAGCTCGCGCTCAAGATCGGCGAGGGCCGGCTCCTGGTCGATCCGTCGGGCGCGGGCGAGCCGTTCTGGATGAGCGAGCGCTTCGCGTGCATCGACTGCGGCATCTCGCTGCCGCCGATCGAGCCGAGGATGTTCTCGTTCAACGGACCCCACGGCGCCTGTCCGGTCTGCGACGGCATCGGCTCGCGGACGCGCGTCGATCCCGAGCGCGTGGTCCCCGACGGCAAGAAGACCCTCCGGGAGGGCGCGGTGCTCGCGTGGGGGCGCCGCGGCTCGGTCGCGCTGGCGATGGAGCTCGACAGGGCCGTGAAGGCGCTCGGCGTGAGCCCGGACGTGCCGTGGGCGAAGCTCTCCGACGGCGCGCGCCACGCGATCCTCTTCGGGCTCGGCGGCGCGAGCGAGGGCGGCGACGCCGAAGGCGCGACGAAGCCAGCGCGCGGCAAGTCGCGTCGTCGAGGCGAGTACGAGGGGATCGTCCCGCGGCTCGAGCGCGCCCTCGAGAGCGGAGACGGCGTCGCGCCCGAGATCGAGGACGACGAGGATCTCGACGCCGAGCCGGACGACGTGGGCCGCTACGTGGTGACGCGCGTGTGCGACGGCTGCGGGGGCAAGCGGCTCCGCCCCGAGGCCCTCGCCGTGCGCCTCGCCGACAAGACCATCGCGGACGTGGGCGCGCTGCCGCTGCGCCATCTGCGCGCGATGTTGCAAGAGCTGGAGACCCGCACCGGCGCGTTCGCGGAGGGCGAGAACGAGCTCGCGCCGAAGGCCCGCGCGATCGCCGAGCCGCTCGTGCGTGCGGTGATCTCTCGGCTCGGCTTCCTCATCGACGTCGGCCTCGACTATCTCACGCTCGATCGAAGCGCGATGACGCTCTCCGGCGGCGAGGGCCAGCGCATCCGCCTCGCGACGCAGATCGGCTCGGCGCTCGTGGGCGTGCTCTACGTGCTCGACGAGCCGAGCGTGGGGCTGCACGCGCGCGACAACGCGCGCCTGCTCGAGGCGCTCCGCAGGCTCGTGACCCTCGGCAACTCGGTCCTCGTCGTCGAGCACGACCGGGAGGCGATCCTCTGCGCGGACCACGTGATCGACATGGGACCCGGGGCGGGCGTGCACGGCGGGACGATCGTCGCGGAGGGCACGCCCCGAGAGATCATGGCCTCGTCGACGGGCGTCACCGGACCCTATCTTCGCGGCGCCAAGTCGCTCGTGACGACGACGAAGCGAAAGGCGGCGAAGGGACCGTTCGTCGAGATCAAGAACGCGCGCGAGCACAACCTGAAAGGCGTCGACGTGCGCTTCCCCACGGGCCTGCTGACGGCGGTGACCGGCGTGTCCGGATCAGGCAAGTCGAGCCTCGTCGTCGACACGCTCCTGCCCGCTGCACGCCAGCGCCTCTACCGTTCGAGCGGTCTCGTCGGGGCCTGCGACGCGGTCGTCGGGCTCGAGAGCTTCGACAAAGTCATCTCCATCGACCAGAGCCCGATCGGGCGCACGCCGCGGTCGAACCCGGCGACGTACACCGGCGTCTTCGGGCTCTTGCGCGATCTCTTCGCGACCCTCCCGGAGAGCCGCGCCCGCGGCTACAAGGCCGGCCGCTTCTCGTTCAACGTGAAGGGCGGCCGTTGCGAGGCCTGCCAGGGCGACGGTGTGCTCCGCGTGGAGATGCACTTCCTGCCGGACGTCTTCGTCGAGTGCGAGACGTGCGCCGGGCGCCGCTACAACCGCGAGACGCTGGAGGTCCTCTACCGAGGGATGTCGGTCGCGGACGTGCTCGCGCTCACGGTGGATCAGGCGCTCGCGGAGCTCGACGCGGTGCCGCGCGTGCGTGAGCGGCTCGCCGCGCTCGCTCGCGTCGGGCTCGGCTACGTGAAGCTCGGGCAACCGGCGACGACGCTCTCGGGGGGCGAGGCGCAGCGCGTGAAGCTCGCGCGCGAGCTCGCGCGGAGGGCGACGGGCCGTACGCTCTACGTCCTCGACGAGCCGACGACGGGCCTGCATTTCTCGGACATCGAGCTGCTCCTCGTCGCGCTCCGCGGGCTCTCCGACGCGGGCAACACGGTGCTCATCATCGAGCACAACCTCGAGCTCGTGGCGAACTGCGACTACGTGGTCGATCTCGGGCCGGACGGGGGCGAGCGAGGCGGCGAGATCGTCGCGCAGGGCACGCCGGAAGAGGTCGCGCGGGTCGACGCGTCGCACACGGGGGTTCGACTCCGCGACATCCTCCTCGCCGCGCGCGGCGAAGGCCCCCGCGCGGACGTCGGCGTCGACGGAACGGCGAAGCCCGCCGCCAAGGGCGCGCCCGCGAAGAGCGTCGCGGGCACCGGCGCGGCGAAGAACGGCGCCTCCGGCAAGGCGAAGCCCCGCGCGCGCTGAGCGGCGCCCCGCCGGTGAAGGGGGCGGGCGCTCCCGCGCGGCGGGGCCTCGGCGCGACCGTCTCGAAGGTCTACAGACGCTCGAGGACGACGGCGATGCCCTGACCGCCGCCGATGCAGGCCGATCCGACGCCGATCTTCTTGTTCGTGCGGCGCAGCGTGTAGACGAGGTTCGTCGTGATGCGCGCGCCCGAGGCGCCGAGCGGGTGGCCGAGCGCGATCGCGCCGCCGTTCACGTTCACCTTCTCCTCGGGTAGGCCGAGCTCCTTCTGAACGGCGAGGAACTGCGGCGCGAACGCCTCGTTCACGTCGAAGAGGTCGACGTCGCCGAGCGAGAGGCCGGCGCGATCGAGGGCGCTGCGGATCGCCGGCGCGGGGCCGATGCCCATGAGCGTCGGCTCGACGCCCGCGACGCCCCACTGCACGAGGCGAGCGAGGGGCTTCAGGTTCTTCTGCTTCGCGAGCTCGGCGTCGACCACCACGAGCGCCGCGGCGCCATCGCAGATGCCGGACGCGTTGCCCGCGGTGACGACGCCGTCCTTCTTGAAGACCGGCGGCAGCTTCGCGAGGCCTTCGAGCGTCGTGTCGGGGCGGCCGTGCTCGTCGCGATCGAGCGTCGAGACCTTCTTGCCCTGCTTGATCTCCATCGGGACGATCTCGTCGGCGAACGCGCCGGACTCGTGGGCCTTCGCCCAGGCCCGCTGCGAGCGGAGCGCGAAGGCGTCGGCGTCCGCCCGCGTGATGCCGTACTTCTCCGCGAGGTTCTCGGCGGTGACCGCCATCGGCGTCTTGCAGAAGCTGTCGGTGAGCGCCTCCCAGAGCGAGTCGACGAGCACGGGCGGCTTGCCGAAGCGCGCGCCGCCGTCGCGGAGACCGAACATGACGTGCGGCGCCTGCGACATGTTCTCGGCGCCGACGGCGAGCACCGCCTTCGCGTCGCCGAGGAGGCTCTGCTCGGCCGCGGTGACGACGGCCTGGAAGCCCGAGCCGCAGAGGCGGTTCACCGTCAGCGCCGGCTTGTCGATCGGGAGGCCCGCCTTCAGCCCGACGTGCCGCCCGCCGTAGATCGCGTCCGCGCTGGTCTGCTGCACGTTGCCGAACACGACCTGATCCACGTCCGCGGGAGCGAGGCCGCTCTGCGCGAGCGCGGCCTTCGACGCGTACACGCCGAGGTCGATGGCGCTCACGTCACGGAGCGATCCGGACAGGGTGCCGAAGGGGGTGCGCTTGGCTGCGACGATCCAGATCTCTTTGGCGAGCTTCTTCATGCGCGATTCCTTACCGCGAGATGCGGCTCGGCGGAAGGGAGCAGCGCGCGCGCGCGAAGGCCTATTTCGGCGGGGGGCCGGGGGCCGCGCTCGACCGCGGAGGCGCCCCGCTCGGCGCGGCCCCGGGCGCCGCGGGGCCCGGGACGGTGGCGGCTGACGAAGGCGGCGGCACGGAGGGTCGCGGCGCGTCTGCTTCGGGCTTCGCGGGTCGCGTCGCCGACGCGCGGAACACCCGCACGACGACGGGGCCCGCGCCGCGCCGCGACTGCACGACGAGATCGGCCTCTACCGGGCTCGCGCCGACGTAGGCGTAGCAGCCAGCCTGGCCCCCGATCACCGCGATGGGCCCGTTCTTCGTGTCTTGGGCGAGGATAATGGGCTTGCCCCCCGGGCCGCGATCGGTGTTGCCCGAAGGGCTCGGTCCGAGCAGGAAGGCGTCGACCTCCATCACGCCGAGGCCGCCGTGCGCGACGACGGTGATGCAGTCGCCTGGCGAGAGCGAGAGCGGGAGCGAAGCGCGCTGCCCCTCCCCGAGCGTCGCGTGGTGGGCGCCTCCGTCGGCCGTCATCCCTCGCGCCTCGCTGCGCGCCGTGTTCGCGACCGCGATCGCGGTGAGCTTCGGTGGGTCCGCGTCCGAGAACGCGACGGCGCGAACGGAGAGACCTCGCTCGAGGGTCGACGCCGCGTCGGGGTCGACCGTCACCGGCTCGGGGGGCACGGGCGCGTGCGCGGCGGGTCGAGGCGCGTCGATCGGCGTGGCCGCGCGCGGCGGCGGCGCCGTGATCGGCTGCCGGGTGATGGTCACCGTGCAGCCTGAGAGCGCGAGCGCGATGGAGAGGCCCAGCGAGCGCATCGAGAGCGTCATCTCATCACCTCGACGCTTCCGGGACAACCCGCTCCCGGGACGTGCTACCGAACCTCGACCATGGCGAGGGCGATCTCCGTCGGCGTGAACACGCATGGCCACTGCTTCGACGGGTTGTCGAGCGCGGTCGCGTTCACGCACCTGCTCACGAGGCTATCGCCCGGCGACGGCCTCACGTTCTCGTACCGCTCCTGCGGCTACGGACCGAAGATGAGCGCCGTGCCGGCCGAATGGCTCACGTCCGACCTGAACGCGATCCTCGACTTTCGCTACACCGAGAGCGATCGGCTCCACTACTACTTCGATCATCACGCGACCGCGTTCGGCTCGGCCGACGAGGAGGCCCGCGCGCGGGCCGCGGTCTCGAGATCGAGCAAGGGCGACGCGCGGGCGCGGCGCGCCCTCTACTTCGACGCGAGCTACGGGAGCTGCACGAAGCTCATCGTCGACACCGCGCGCGCCGAGCACGGCCTCGCGTTCGAGGAGCTCGACGAGCTCGTCGCGTGGGCCGACCGCATCGACGCCGCGCGCTTCGAGTCTGCCGAGCAGGCCCTCGGCGACGCGCCCGCGCAGCGGCTGGCGCAGGTGGTCGAGCACCACGGCGACGGCGATTTCCTCGCGAAGTGGGTGCCGGAGCTCGGCCGACGGACGCTCGAGGACGTCGCGCGCTGCGCCGAAATCGACAAGCTCTTCGCCCCGCTCGCCGCGGCCAAGCAGGCCTACACGCGGCGCGTGAAGGCGAAGGCGATCGATCGAGGGGACGTCGTCTTCGTCGATCTGACGGACGAGCCGATCGCGCCGGCCGGCAAGTTCGTCGCCTACGCCTTGTTCCCGAGGGCGAGCTACTCGGTCACCCTGCACCGAACCAAGCAGCTCATCAAGCTGAGCGTCGGCTACAACCCCTGGTGCGGCAACGCGCGACGTCACGACATCGCGGCGCTGTGTCGCGACGAGGGAGGCGGAGGTCACCCCGTCGTGGGCGCGGCGACCTTCCAGCCTCACGAGCGCGATCGCGCGCGCGCAGCGGCGATGCGGGTCGTGCACGCGCTGGAGTCGTGATCTCCGTGGGGGCCTTCCTTCGCTCGGATCTGCCGCTCGTCATCGGTCACCGCGGCGTCGGCGTCGGCGAGGGCGAGGAC
>CAYYKK010000339.1:0-7822 GCA_964467935.1 uncultured Polyangiaceae bacterium | reverse complement strand
GGCCTCGGCGTTGACGTCCGGCGAGTCGGGCGAGCCGTAGGCGTTCTTGCCCTTCAGGATGTAGACGTACGCGATCGGGACCTTGTCCGAGCCGGCCTTCTTGGCCTTCTCGAGCAGGTCGCGCTTCACCTGCTGCTCGAGGTAGTTCGCGTAGGCGCGGAAGCTCCAGCCGCTCACGAACGCCCCGCGGACTTTGTCGTCCTTGCCCACGACGGCCGTCGCGACGACCCACGTGGTGTCGACGCCCTTCTTCACGCCGCGCATCTCCTCCAGCTCGCCGAAGGCCTCGACGAGGCCCGCCTTCGGGTCGAGCGCCTTCTTGAGATCGGGGAACGCCGTGAACACGTTCTTGTCGACGAGCCGATCGGGATCGTTCTCGCTGCGGATGACGACGCCGTCCGGGTTCGTGAGGACGAAGAAGGTCGACTTGGCGACCATGAGATCGTCGTTGTTCTCGCGCGCCGCCTTGATCGACTGCTGCGTCTCGCGCAGATCGGCCGCCGGATCCTCCGGCAGCCTCTTCGTGAGGATCTTCGCGCCTTCGGGAAGGCCCTTGCGGAGCTGCGCCATGTCCTTGTCGATGAGGGGCGCGATGCCGGCGAGCGTGTCGACGGCGGCCTGCTCCGAGGCCTTCGCGGCGCCGTCGCAGCCCGTCGCGAGGGTGGCCGCGCCGATCCCGGCACACGAGAGCGACACGGCCGAGAGGGCGGTCGCGAGGCACGTGGCGGCGAGCCGAGGACGAAGGGGAGTCTTTTTCATCGGGGCCTCGCGAGTCAGAGGGATTCGGGGGAGACGAAGACGATCTCCACCCGCAGGTTCTTCGCCTTGTCCTTGCCATGAGGGTCGAAGAGCGGAGAGAAGTTCCCGGCGACGAGCGCCGAGACGCGGTCCTTCGGGACGCTCTTGAACGCGGCGGCCACCTTGTCGGCGCGCGCCCGCCACTTCTCCGCGTCGCCCTTGCCGAGCGCCTTGTCGCTGTGCAGGAGGATCGCCACGGCGAAGTCTGGGTGGGCGGCGGCGACCCGATCGAGCTCGCCGAGACGCGCGACGGCGGACGAGCTGAGCGCCTCGCCGTCGAAGGCGCGCTCCAAGGTGACGCTCACGCCGCGCTCGTCGCGCCCCGGCGCGAGGCCCGTCGCCTCGCGGCTCGCGTACGCCGACAGCTCCGACAAGAGCGCGTCGCCCGCGCCCTGCGCCTTGCTCGTGGGCGTGTGGGTGCGACGAACGCGCGTCAGCACCGAGAGACACCCCGCCCGAGCGCGCGTCGCGAGATCGATCGGCGTGGCGCCGGTGCCTGCGAGCGCCGCGTCGAGCTTGTCGATGTCGGCCTCGGAGGCGCCGAGATCGCGCGCGAGCACCGCGGGCGACGTCGGATCCTCGATCGCCCGATCGGGCTCTTTCTTCGACGCGTCGGGCGCCGGGGAGGGCGCCTTGGTCGGCGCCGCGTCGGCCGTCGCCGTCGGCGCGCCGAGCAGCCGCGCCGCCGTGCAGAGCAGCTTCGCCTGCACCGACATGGCTCTGGCGGCTTGCTTGCGCGCCTCTTCCCGCGGGCCGCTCGCGGGGCCGGACGCTGTGATCGGCTGCGCGTCGCGCGTGATCTTGAGCCGGGTCTCGAGGGCGTCGGCGTCGGCCTGCGCGCGCGCGAGCTCGGCCTCGACGGACGCGAGCTCGCGAGAGGCCTCGTCCGACGCGGCGAGCGCCGCCTGCTCGTTGCGCTCGGCCCTCGCGACGCGGGCGAGCGCGCTCGCCTCCTCGAACGCGGCGATCGCCTCCTCGGCGAGGATCTGCGCGTGCGCCGCGCGATCGTGCTCGAGCGCCGCGTGCGCTTCGTTCCGCACCTTCTCCGCGTGGGCGAACGCCGACGGCGCGAACGTCTTCGCCTCGAGGGCCGACTTCGACGCTGCCACCTCGTCCGCTTCGGCGACGATCCGCGGCGGCGGGATCGGCGCGCACGCGGCGAGCGAGGTCGTGGCGACCGCCGCGAGGGCCATCGCCATCGCGCCCGTGAGCCGCGGACGACCGCCCAGGGTCCTGGCGATCGATCTTCGAGGCGCGCGTCGAGCGTCCGTCACGGCGCCCCCTTCTTCTTGTCGTGCTTCTTTTCGGGCTCGTTCGACGAAGGGTGCGCGGGCTTCTTCTCGCCTCCGCGCTTCGCCTGGCCGCTCTTCGGCTTGTCTTCGCCCTTCGTCTTGTCCGGGCTCTTGTCGAGGCGCGCGTCCTCCTTCGACTGCGCCTTCGCGGCGTTCGCCTTCGCCTCTTCCTCGGCGTGGGCGAGCTCGGCGGCGATCTGACCGCGCTGCGCCTGGGTCTCGGCGAGCAGCGTCTTCGTCCTCACGAGCTTGTCGTGCAGCTCGGCGTTCGTGGTCTGGGCCTGGTTCGCCTTGGCTTCGGCGTCGCGCGCGCGGAGGGTCGCGTCGGCCGCCGAGGCGTGCGCGAGCGCGAGCCGCGAGAGCAGCCGCGCGCCCTCGGTGTCGCCCGCCGCGGCGGCGCCGTCCGCGCGTTGGAGGGCGCGCTTGCTCTTGCCGATCGACTCTCGCGCGATGGACGCTCGCGCCGCGTCCTTCTCGAGGCGCGTCAGGATCTCGAGGGCGCGGCCGCCGTCGGGCGAGACGGTGTGGACCTCGAGCGGGAGCTGCTGGCCGCCCGAGTCGCCCCCGTGCGCGAGCGCCGAGGTGGGCGCGCCGATCCAAGTCGCGGTGACGGCCCCCGCGACGAGCGCCGCGCCGACGAGCCTCGCGGCGAACGGGCGGGCCGAGATCGCCGACGCCGCCCCGACGCCTCGGGGGTGTCGCGCCTGCGAGGAGACGAGCTCTGCGGACTCCTGATTCGGCACCGACTCCGCGTACCAAACGCCCCCTCGGCGAGCAAGCGCGGTCGTGGCCTCGGGGTCGAATCCTCGCGGTCGAATCCTCCGCAGCCCGGGCGCTCGAGGGAGCGACGCCTCGGAGCGCCCCCCGGGAGCGACGCCTCAGGGGAGGGGGCGCGCGCTGCGTGCCGCCGCGCCTGCCGCCGCCGGAGCGGACGCGGACGAGGCGCGATCGAGACTGGCATCGTGACCGGGATCTCGAGAGGGATCCTGGGCGAGATCGTGACGGGCGTCGCGACCCGAGAGCAGGCTCTCGCCGAGGGTCGTGATTCCGACGAGCAGGAGGATCGAGACGAGCCAGTGCTTCATGAGCTGCCGCCTGTACGCGCCGAAACCGTGCTTGCTTCCCCCGCCGAGGAGGATCGTCAGGGAGGAGCTCGACGCCTCCGCGAGATGGTCATTTCGGCAGGAAGCTCTGGATCGTCCAGTCGATCGACGCCTTCGCCTTCTCGACCAGGTCCTTCTTTCCACCCGCCTCGATCAGGTAGACGTGGCGGTCGTCGAGGAAGATCGCGACGTCGTAGAGGTGAGGGCCGCCGGTCTCGTCGTGGCCGAACTCGAGGAGCGTGCCCTTGGATCCGTTGCGCGCGGTCACCTCGCGCTTGGCGAGCAGCGCGTAGCCTTGCCCGACCCGGACGCGGTTCTCGAGCGCTCGGACCGCGAGCGCCATGTCGGCCTTCGGATCGTTGTCGAAGGCGCGGACGCCGATGACGACCCCGTCGGCCGTCGCCGCTCGGTACTCGTGCTCGCTGCCCGAGGCGTAGCGATCGCTGAAGTCGACGAACCCGTTGGGGGTGGCCACCTCGTAGGGGCGGCCGCAGCCGCTGAGCGCGCCGAGGGCCGTGAACAGGAGGGCGGGGAGGAGCGTCGTCGTCTTCATCGGATCACCTCAGCTGGAGCAGGCGCGGGAGCCCGAGGTTGTTGAGCCACGGCAGCGGCAGCACGAACGGCCCTTCCTGCACCGCTTGATCGACGCGCGGCGAGAAGTGCACCGTGACCGTCGAGAACTGCGCGAGCTCGCCGAGGAGCTTGAGGCGGCCCTTGATGCGCTCGATTTCGCCCGTGATGCGGCCGAGCTCCTGTTCGATGGCGAGCGCCTCTTCGACCTTCTGCGCCTTCTCGAGGAGCTTCGCGTAGCGATCGCGCAGCGCGAGCGCGTTGGCGAGCTGCACCTCGAGATCGCGGTACTCCGCCGTCACGTCCTCCGCGCTGACGTTGCGGCTCAGGACGTCGCCGAGCTTCGCGAGCTCGGCCACGGCCGCCTGGAACTCGCCGGCCGGCACCCGGATCGTGATCGAGCGATCGTCGCGCCGCGCGAGGTACCCGCCGCTCTTGCGCGCCAGCGTCTCGACGGCGTCGATGGCCTTCTGGACCTCGTAGACGCTCATCGTGAAGTCGGCTTTGTAGATGAGGATGGGCGATCGACGATCGTCGGTGACCCGCCCCGCCTCGCCGCCGCCCTCGCTCCTCGTCGGCGCTTGCTCCGGGCTCGGGCCGCCGGGCTGACCGGCCGGCGCCTTCGGAGGGGGCGCCTTGTCGGGACCCTTCTTCGAGTACGCCTCGGCCTCCATGGTCTTGGCCGCCGAGTCTCGCTCCTCGACGTCGTCCGTGGCGCTCACGGGGGCGTCGGCCGCGGCCATCGCCGGCGCGGCCATCCCCGTGGCGCTCTCGGTGGACGGCGCCCCCGCGTCGCGCGCCGCGCCTCCGCACGCCGTCAAGAGCGCGGCGAGCGCGAGGAGCTTCATCGATCGAATGGTCCGCATGACGAGCCTCCTGACGAGCCCTGCCGAAACGCGCGCGCTCGGGCGGCCTTACACCCCCGCCCGCCGATCCCCGAAATGGTGTTCCGCCTGCGCAGCGGCTACCCTCCCGAGCGGTGTCTCCGATCCGCGACATCAAGGCGACGCGAACCAGGCCCTTCGCGACGACGATGGTCGATCCCTCGTCGAGCGACGGCGATCAGCGCGCGCTCGAGATCGATCGCTCGAAGCTGCCCGACATCGGCGACATCGTCGGGCTCCACTACAAGCTCGACAAGCTCCTCGGCGAGGGCAACTTCGGAAAGGTCTACCTCGCCGAGCGGATCGACGTCCCCGAGCACCACGTCGCGCTGAAGATCCTGCCGCGCTCGCTCTACACGGGCCGCAACGTCGAACGCGAGCTCGTCATGCTCGCGACGGTCGGGCACCCGCACATGGTCCAGATGAAGGACCACGGCATGACCGAGGCGTACGTGTGGCTCACGATGCCGGTCTACGCGGGCGAGACGCTCGAGCAGCGGCTCGAGCGGGGCACGCTCTCGCTCCGCGAGGCGTACGACATCTTTCTGCCGATCGCGCGCGCCGTCGAAGCCCTCCACCAAGCGGGCCTTCGTCATCAAGACATCAAGCCGGACAACATCTTCCTCGCGCAGTTCGCCGGGAGGCTGCACCCGGTGCTCCTCGATCTCGGCGTCGCGGCCGAGAAGGACGCGGGGTTCATCGCGGGCACCGCGCTCTTCGCCGCGCCCGAGCAGCTGCTCGCCATCATCGGCGTCCCGGGCGCGATCCCGCTCACCGAGAAGATGGACACGTACTGCTTCGCGGCGACGCTCCTCTACGCGCTCGTCGGGGAGAGCCGGTTCCCCGGGGCGAAGGCGCGATCCCGCGACGAGATCGTCGAGAGCCACGAGCAGCGCTCCAAGGACCCCATCCACGGCTGCCTCGTCGATCTGCAGGGCCCGCCGCGCGACCTGCTCGAGGCGCGGCTGAAGGAGTGGATGGCGCTCGACCCGCTCGAGCGACCGACGATCACGGACGTCGCCGAGGGGCTCGACGTCCTCTTGGAGCCCGAGCGGGAGCTCGCGCGCGAGGCCGTGCGCGCGCGCGAGGCGCAGCGACGGAGCCTCGCGCGGACCCGCGCCGGCGCCGCGGTGTTCCTCGTCGCGGCGCTCGGGCTCGCCGGCTTCGGGCTCTTCAAGCGCGAGTCTCTCCGTTTGGCTGGCGAGCTCGAGCGCGCGCGCAGCGAGGGCGCCCGGTCGTTCGACAAGCTCGACACGTGCACGGCGAGCTTCGCCGTCGAGCGCAAGGAGCACGAGACCTGCGAGAGCGAGCGCGACAAGGATCAGGCGCAGCACGAGGCCACGGTCGCGGCCCTCGCGAAGACGAACGACGGATGCTCTGCGATCACGACGCAGCTCCAGAGCGTCGAGTCGCGCCTCACGAAGGAGGTGAAGTCCTGTCAGGACGACCTGCGCACCGAGCGCGCCACCGCCGAGGCCGACGCGAAGCGGCTCACCAGCGACTTTGCGAGCGAGCGCACGAAGCTCGTGTCCGAGAAGACCGAGTGCGCCAACCTGATCGTGCTGCGCGACGACGAGCTCGCGAAGGCCCGCGGCGAGCGCGACGCTTGCCTCGCCGCCGACGCTTCCTGCGTGACGGAGCGCGACGCGTGTCTCAAGGTCGCTCCGCAGCCGCGACCCGGGACCGGCGCAGGTCCGGCGCCGACGACGCCCCCAGACACGCCCTCGTCGGCGCCCGTGGATCCGCCGCCCCCACCGCCGCCCCCACCGCCGACCGCGACGCCCGCGCCCGAGCCGCACAGCGTCCTCGGGTCGTCGGCGATCCCGGCGCAGTCGCCGGTTCCCTCGACCCTCCCGCCGTCGCTGTGAGCGCGCCGCGCTCCCGTCAGTCGGTCGACTCGGCCCGCGCTCGCCGCCGCGTCAGCCTGCGACCGAGCGCGTAGCCGAGCGCGGACGGGATCACGAAGCCGACGAGGCCGAGCACGACCTTGCCAGCGGGCAGGAGCTTGGGGTTATAGCGGCGGTAGCTCTCGTCGGTGAAGTACATGAGGCTGCACTGCGCCGACTCGCGGTTCTGCATGCCGTAGCCGCCGCGCCCCGCGCCGTAGATGAAGTCGTCGCGCTGGCAGGCGAAGATCTCGATGTGCGCGTTCGCGAGGAGCGCGAGCGTCGCGGCGACGAAGACCAACGCGAGCGCGTAGGGGAGGGCGTTGCGCAGCATGCGCTCCTCGTAGGTCGGTTCGCGGTCGCCGGCAAACGACGCCGGGCGCGGAGCCTTTCACCGAGGCGGGGTCGGTGCTACGCCGCGAGCGCCGATGCAGTCCGAGACCCAGGCCGAAGCGCGCGCGACCCCGACCGGTGGGGCGCCTGCCTCTCCGAGCTCCCCGCCGCCGCGCGGTCTCGACCGCCCGAGCGACGCACCGGGACCCGACGGCGCGCCCTCGCGACCGCGCACTCCGCTCGGTGAGGCGTGCGCGCTCGCCCTCACGTGCGCCTTGGTCGGCTCGATCCCCGCCGCGCTCCGCGCCGCGCGCGCGGGCGGCCCGTTCCTCGGCGGCTGGCTCGCCTCCGCCGCCATCGTCCTGCCGCTGCTCGCGACGTTCATCTGGTTGAGTCGGGCCGCCGGGCGCGGCTTCCGCATGCTGACCGGCAACCGCGTGGGCAGGAGCACCGCGGCCGGTCTCGCGCTCTGGATCGGCCTCTCCATGCCGGCGCTCGTCGTGCTCGGCTCCGTCCTCAAGGCGACGACCCACCATCGCGGCTTGGGCGGCGCGACGTTCGGCGTCGTCGCGCTCGGGGTCGTCGTCGGCGCGTCGCTCGTCGCGCGGAGGCTCGTCGGTACGGCGCGCTCGCTCGCCGAGCGCGGCCGAAATCCGCGCCTCATCGCGGCGGCCTTCGCCGTCATCACCATCGCTCCGCTCCTCGCGGTCGCGTTCCCGCTCGTCCGAGGCACGGAGGACTCCGACGCGTCGCGGGGGGTCGTGGCGGCGCTCGTCGACGGCGCGATCTTCGTCGTCGCGTCCGCGCTCGCCGCGAACGTGGAGCTCGGCGAAGAGTGGCGTGCGCGCGCGAAGACGTGGGGACTCGGCGCCGCCGCCGCCGCGTTCGCCGTGGGCTTCGGTTGGGTGCTCACCTCGCAGAGCCTCGGCGTGTCGCTCCGAAACGGGGGCGGCCTC
>CAYYKK010000338.1:0-7840 GCA_964467935.1 uncultured Polyangiaceae bacterium | reverse complement strand
CTGTAGCACCAGCGGCAGACGGACTGCTGAAGGCGTCCCTTGACGACCAGACGGTCGGCGGTCGCGGCGGTGGCGGGTGTGGCTGTCGTGGCGAGGCCCGTCGCGGCGGCGGCGGTGATGGGTCCGGCGGCGGGGAGGATGGTCGCGCCGCCGAGCAGGAGGATCGTCTCGAGCCGACCGGCGATCGAGCTCCACATCGGCTCGTTGAAGCCCTCGACGTCGCGCACGGTCCCGCGCGCCTCTCCGTCGCCGATGAACGACCACGCCACGGTGCCCTGCGAGTTGTACTGGCGCCAGGCGCGATCGAGCCCTCGGAGGAGCGTCTCGTACTGCGCGACGCGGATGAAGACGCGGTAGATCCCGCTGAAGTCGATGCGCGCGGCCGCCGCCCCCACCTTGCGGTTCGCCGTGAGGCTGCCCGCGCCGAGCACCGTGCGGATCGCCTCCTGGAGCGCGGCGCTCACCTCGACGGGGTAGGTGCTCGTCGCGAGCACGAACGGCTCGATCTGGCGCTTGATCCGCTCGGGCAAGGCCGAGACGACGCGCGCCACCGCCTCCGCCCCGAACGCCGCTTCGACCCCCGAAAGGACGTTGCGGATCGACGTCCCCTTCACGACCATCGCTCGATCGTCGCACGTGCCCTCGGAGCCGCCAATCGCGTCCGCGCTCCGGTCGTCGTCGGCTGCTTTCTCTCCTCCCCGGGCGACAAGCGTCGAGCTAGCATCCCCCGACCATGGATGACCCCTCGGCTCGCACACTCTGCATCGACATCGGCGGCAGCGGCATCAAGGGCACCGTCTACGACGCGGAGGGCAAGGCGCTCACGGAGCGCGTCCGCATCGAGACGCCGCGCCCCGCCGAGCCGGAGGCCGTGACCGCGACGATCCTGGAGGTGGCGCGGCAGTCCGGCGACTTCGATCGCGTGACCTGCGGCTTCCCCGGGGTCGTCGACGGCGGCGTCATCCACACCGCGCCGAACCTCGACGGAGACTGGGCGGGCTACGCGCTCGCGAAGGAGGTCGAGCGTCGCACGGGCAAACCGACCAAGGTCGCGAACGACGCCGACATCCAAGGGCTCGCGGTGATCGAGGGGCACGGCGTCGAGATGATCCTCACGCTGGGCACGGGCATGGGTTGCGGGCTCTACGTCGACGGCCTGTGCGTGTGGAACCTCGAGCTCGCCCACCACCCCTACGGCAAGGGCGACGACACCTACGAGGACCGCGTCGGCGAGAAGGCGCGCAAGCGCATCGGCAACAAGAAGTGGAAGCGGCGGGTTCTCGCAGTTGCGAAGCAGCTGTATCCCATCTTCAATTTTCGCAAGCTCTACCTCGGCGGCGGCAACTCCGCCCGTCTCGAGGCCTCCGAGCTCCCCGACTACGTGACCATCGTCGACAACAAGGCCGGCATGCTCGGCGGCCTCAAGATGTGGGACTGAGCTTCGGCGACGTGCGCCCCGTCGGCGCATTTCGAGAGAGGGGCAGGCGAAAAGCCTGTGGTAAGGTGCGCGCCATGAAGGTGACTCGAAGGATCTTCGGGGTCTCGGCTCTCGCCGGGCTGGCCCAAGCGACCTTGGCCGGAGGGGCCCTCAGCGGCTGCAGCGGCGGCCCCGGCGCCCCCAAGCTCGCCAACGTGAAGGCGGGCGAGATGCCCTCCGGCGGAGACTGGACGGGTGTCTACTACAGCCAGTTCATCGGCTACATCCACCTCATCACCCAGGGCAGCACGGTGAGCGGGAAGTGGATTCGCCCGGTGAAGGATCGCTGGGGCGAGCTGCACGGCGAGACGGACGGCAACCTGCTCAAGTTCTCGTACACCGAGTACACGGTCGGCGCGGTCGGACCGAACTCGTCGCGCTCGGGCAAGGGGTACTTCCTGTACACCCGTCCCGAGGGCACCAACGTCGACGACGTCATCGACGGCCAGATCGGCAAGGATCAGGACGAGGTCGGCGACGCCGTGAACGCAGTGAAACAGCGCAACGTGACGCCGGATCTCGACTCCATCGGCGGCACCGGCGCGACCGACATCGGCGGTGGGGACTGGGACAAGAACGGCGAGAGCGGCGCGCCCGAGAAGCCCGCGCCGCCGCCCTGAGCGTCCCTCGGAGGCTCGGGCCGGCCGTCGCCGCGGACGGTCGCGCCCCCCGCTCACGCCGGCTCGCGCGCGCCGCGGGCGAGCCGGGAGCCCTCACGACAAAGACGCGAAATTCGCGCGCCTGCGACTCACCGCCTACAATGGTGTGAGTCGCGCCTTGAACGAGGTAGGAGCGCCGACTCTCGCGAGTGAAACGTGGGACACGTCATCGATAGCAGCGGCAACATCGAGACCATCTGCACCGCGTCCGGCCTCAAAGTGGGCGACACGGTGAAGCTGGTCTTCCGTGCTCTCGACGACTCGGAGCCGCCGTACACGTGCAAGGTGACCTCGCCTGGCGGCAAGGTCATCGTGGAGCGCGTGCTGCGCGATCTCCCGACGGGCAAGCCTCAGAGCGCCCCGCCCGTCACGTTCACCGTGGCGCAGCCAGGCGACTATCGCGTCGACGTCTGGCAGCTGTACGGCAAGAGCCGCGGGCTCGCGACGCTCCACGTCGCGGACGCGCCGGCCGGCGACCCGGAGTAGCGCGCCGGAATAAGGCCCGACGCGCCGGGGTTTCGCTCTCGTCCCGGTGGTTCGTCGGTGCGCGCTCGCGTGCCTTGGGGCTCGCCCGCGAGTCCGATAGGCTCCGCGAGGCCTGCGTGCGGCGGAACGCACGGAGGGCGCGCGCGTCCAAGGCACGGGCGAGGCGCGTGTCACAAATCCCCGCGGCCTGCTACAGAACCCTCGAGCATGAACGACGTCCGCGCCCTGAACGAGATGGTCGCGAGGGAGAGCGCCTTCCTCGAAGACCTCACCAACGAAGTCAACAAGGTCATCGTCGGTCAGACGTACATGATCGAGCGCATCCTGATCGGCCTGCTCGCGGGCGGTCACGTGCTGCTCGAGGGTGTGCCCGGTCTCGCGAAGACGCTCACGGTCCGCACGCTGTGCGACGCCATCGGCGCGAAGTTCTCGCGCATCCAGTTCACCCCCGACCTCCTGCCCGCCGATCTCATCGGCACCGTCATCTACAACCACCAGAAGGGCGAGTTCACCTCGAAGCTCGGGCCGATCTTCGCGAACCTCGTGCTCGCGGACGAGATCAACCGCGCGCCCGCGAAGGTGCAGAGCGCGCTGCTCGAGGCGATGCAGGAGCGCCAGGTCACCATCGGCGACAAGACCTACCCGCTCACCGAGCCGTTCGTGGTCATGGCGACACAGAACCCGATCGAGCAGGAGGGCACCTACCAACTGCCCGAGGCGCAGGTCGATCGCTTCATGCTGATGATCAAGGTCGGCTACCCGAGCCGCCAGGAGGAGCGGACGATCATCGATCGCGCGGTCGGCATCCAGGACCGGAAGGCCTCGCGCGTCGTCGACGCCGAGCAGCTCCTGAAGGCGCGCGACGTCGTCCGCGACATCTACATCGACGATCGCGTGAAGGACTACATCGTCGACGTGGTCTTCGCGACGCGTGAGCCGCAGAATCGCGGCATGCGCGATCTGGTGAACCTCATCGAGTTCGGCGCGAGCCCACGCGCCTCGATCGCGCTCGCCCTGGCGGCGCGCGCCCACGCGTTCCTCCGCCACCGCGGCTACGTCACGCCCGAGGACGTGAAGGCGATCGGCGCCGACGTCCTGCGCCACCGCGTCATGCTCACGTACGAGGCGGAGGCCGAGCAGATCACGAGCGAGCAGATCGTGAAGCGCGTCTTCGAGGTGGTCGAGGTCCCCTGACCATGGCCGGCGCCCTCGATCAGCGCGCGAGCCCCAACAAGAACGCGGGCATCCCGACCGAGCTCCTGAAGGAGCTCCGGCGGCTGAAGATCCGCACGCAGCACCTCGCGAACGACGAGATCTCGGGCGCCTACACCTCCGTGTTCAAGGGCCAGGGGCTCAGCTTCCGCGAGGTGCGCAGCTACTCGCCCGGCGACGACGTGCGCTGGATCGACTGGAACGTCTCCGCGCGCATGGACGACGCCTTCGTGAAGGTGTTCGTCGAGGAGCGCGAGATGACCGTGATGCTCCTCGTCGACACGTCGCAGAGCGCCGAGTGGGGGACGAAGCGCGCGCCGAAGACGCAGGTCGCCGCGGAGGTCGCCGCGCTCTGCGCCTTCTCGGCGACGCACAACAACGATCAGGTCGGCCTCATCCTCGCGACCGACGTCATCGAGAAGCTCGTCCCGCCGAAGAAGGGCGACAAGCACGTGATGCGCGTCATTCGCGAGATCCTCGGCTACCGGCCGCAGTACCAGGGGACGAACCTCAAGATCGCGCTCGAGACGCTGGTGAAGGTCACGAAGCGAAAGAGCGTGGCGTTCCTCATCAGCGACTTCTTCGCGAGCGGCTTCGAGCAGGCCCTCGCGCTCGCCTCGGCCAAGCACGACGTCATCCCGGTCATGGTGGTCGATCCCCGAGACGAAGAGCTCCCGAACGTGGGGCTCGCGTCGTTCGAAGATCTCGAGACGGGCGAGGAGACGTTGGTCGACACCGGCTCGGCCGCGGTCCGCGAGCACTACAAGAACGCGATGCGGGCCTTGCGCCTCGATCGCGAGAAGCTCTTCAAGCGGCTCGCCCTCGACTCGGTCGTCGTCCGCACCGATCAGAGCGTCGCCGCGCCGATCCGGAACCTGTTCGCGAAGCGCGCGCGGAGGCGAAGGTGACAGAGCCCCGCGGACCCAAGGGCGCGCGTCCTCGGTCTCGATCGCCTCGCCGCTCGATCACGCGTGAGCGGGCGCGCTTCGCGCTGCTCTCGGCGCCCCTCGTCCTCTTCGCCCTCGCGGCCGCTTGGTGCGCCGCGCCCGTGTTCGCGCAGACGCCGTTCCTCTCGCCGCCTGCGCCGTCCGCCGGCGGCAGCGTGAGAGGCACCTGCGTCGAGTCGATCCCCGACGGCGCCACGCGACCCGACATCACCGAGACGTTCCCCGAGGAGGGCGTGAGCGGCTACGCGGCGCCGCTCGAGCTCGTGATCAAGCACGGCAAGGGCGAGACCGTGCTGCCGAACGGCTTCAAGGTGCAGACGTCGACCGAGGCGTTTCACGCGCTCGAGCGCGGCGGGTTCGCGATCCCCGACGTCGACGGCGGGTCCGGCCCTTCGATCTCGACGAAGCCCGACGGCGACGGCGCGATCACTCACCTCGCGCTGCCCATCCTGCTCTTGCCGCCGAACCCGGGGCGCAACACGCTGACGCTCCCGTCGCTCCCCGTCGCCGTCGCTCGCGCGAACAACGAGGTGATGACGCTCTGCACCCATCCGCACACGATCGTGGTCGAGGATCCGATCGCGAACGAGAACGATCCGAAGGTGAAGCCGAACCCGCCGCCTCGCCATCAGCGCGAGGAGTGGGTGTTCCTCGAGTACGTGCTCGCCGCCGTGGCCGCCGGGCTCGTCGTCGGCGTCGCGCTCGGGTACCTCGTGTGGAAGTGGCTGCGGCGCCCCAAGCCGCCGGTGGTCGTGCCGAAGCGCGTCCCGTGGTCGCTCGCGCTCGAGGAGCTCGAGGAGCTCCGCCGCTCCTCGCTCCTCGCCGAGGGTCGCAAGGCCGAGTACTACGACAAGGTCTCCGACTGCGTGCGCAAGTACCTCGGCGCGCGCTACGGGTTCGACAACCTCGGCATCGACGGTCTCGACACGACGAGCGACGAGATGCGCGCGCTCCTCAAGCGCGTGAGGCCCCCCATCAAGAACCTCGAGGCGATCAGCGAGTTTCTCGCCGATTGCGACCTCGTGAAGTTCGCGCGCGTCGCGCCGAGCGAGGTCGAGTGCCTCGCGGCGGTCGTGAAGGGCGAGGGGATCGTGCGCGCGACGATGCCGGCCGAGCGCCGACCCGGCAAGCCGACGGACGACGTCGCGCCGCCGCCTCCCGACGCGCCGCCGCCTCCCGACGCGCCGCCGCCGCCCGACGCGCCGCCGCCTCCTCCCGAGGGCGCGCCCCCCGACGACGCGCCGCCGCCACCGCCGGCCCCCGCCGCCCCGCCCGCGCCGCCGCCCCCTCCCGAGGTGCAGCTGTGAAGATCTGGGCGCGTCTCTCGATCCTGCTCGTCGCGCTGCTCGCCGCGCTCGGCGGCGCCGCTGCGTTCCCGCTCATCACGCGCGGCCGCTCGCTCTCGGAGGCCCACTGGGAGCACCCTTGGTGGGCGCTCGGCCTCCTCGTCGTCCCGGTCGTCCTGTGGTTCGGGACGTTCGGGCAAGATCGACGGCGGCCCCGGCTGCGCATCGGGACGATCGCGCCGCTCGCGCGCGGTCCGCGCGGCTTCCGCAGCTACTTGCGCGACGTGCCCGGCGTGCTCCGCGCGAGCGCGCTCGTCTTCCTCGTGGGCGCGCTCTGCCGACCGATCCTCGAGACGCGCGACGAGAAGAGCGAGGACAAGGGCATCGACATCGTCGTGGTGATGGATCTCTCTGGGTCGATGCGCGCGGTGCTCGACGGCGATCCCGACGACATTCCCGGCGCGCCGAAGCTGAAGCCGGGCCAGCGCCTCACGCGGCTCGAGACGGCGAAGGCCGTCGTCGGCGACTTCATCGGGCGCCGAAAGAGCGATCGCATCGGCGTCGTCGTGTTCGGCAAGAGCGCCTACGTGCTCTCGCCTCCCACGCTCGACTATCACCTGCTCTCGCAGCTCGTCTCGAAGCTCACGCTCAAGGTGATCGACGACAGCGGCACCGCGATCGGCGACGCGCTCATGGCCGCGACGGCGCGGCTCCGCAGGAGCGAGGCGCAGTCGAAGGTGATCATCCTGCTCACCGACGGCGACAACAACGCGGGCGAGGTCGCGCCCGACAAGGCCGCCGAGATCGCGAAGAAGCAGGGCTGCAAGGTCTTCGCGATCCAGATCGGCAACGGCGATCAGGTCGACGTCGAGGACGGCACCGATCTCTTCGGCAACCCGCGCTACATCCCGCAGCGCTTCCCCGTGAACCCGGAGCTCTTGAAGCGCATCGCCGAGAAGACGGGCGGGCAGATGTACCTCGCGAACGACGGCAAGGCCCTCGCGAACAGCATGCACTCGGTCCTCGACCAGCTCGAGAAGACCCGCTTCGAGGCCCCGCGATCGAGCTTCGAAGATCTCTTCCAGCTCCTGCTCGTCCCCGGGGTCGTGCTCGTCGGTCTCGACGTGCTCGTTCGCGCGCTCCTCCTCCGGAGGTTCCCGTGAACTTCGTCGCGCCGTATTTCCTGATCGGCTCGCTCGTCGCGCTGCTCTACGGCGCGGTGCTCCTCGTCGGGGCTCTCCGGGCGCGGCGCGCGCGCGACACCTTCGGCGACGACAAGCGCATCGGCGCCCTCGTCACGTTCGACGCGTCCAAGCGGCGCGCGTGGAAGGGCGTCCTGCTCGTCGTCGCGACCGCGCTCGCGTTCGTCGCCGCGGCGCGCCCCCAGTACGGCAAGGGGCAGCGGCTCATCCCGGCCACGAACGTCGACGTCGTCGTCGTGCTCGACTACTCGAAGAGCATGTACGCGCGGGACGTCGAGCCGTCGCGCATCTTCCGTGCGAAGGTCGAGGTCGGCAAGCTCGTCACCGAGCTGCGCGGCGCGCGGTTCGGCGCCGTCGCCTTCGCGGGCGAGCCGATCGGCTTCCCGCTCACCGCCGACGGATCGGCCATCGCGCAGTTCTTCCGACAGCTCGAGCCGAACGACATGCCCATCGGAGGCACCGCGATCGCGCGGGCGCTCGAGCAAGCGCGCGAGCTCCTCCGGCGCGACCCCAAGTCGAAGGACCACAAGAAGTTCATCATCCTCATCACCGACGGTGAGGATCTGGAGGG
>CAYYKK010000337.1:0-7874 GCA_964467935.1 uncultured Polyangiaceae bacterium | reverse complement strand
ACCTCCTCGGGAGACTGCCCGCACCGCCGAGAAAACGGCTCGTGGCGGTGAGACCTTGCAGGTTCGACGACGCTGGGCGGGAGGCTATTCTCGTCGCGCCGGGGAGCCAAGCGAGCGCATGGTAGCGCAGACGGCTGCGCTTGCGGGACGAGCACGACTTCATCTCCGCGACGCGCGGCGGGCCGCCCCGCCGGCGCTTTGGATTCCGCGAGCGATACGGGTATCCTCGCGCACCATGAAGAGAGAGACCCTCCGCGGGGCGGCGACGAGCATCGCCCTCCTGGCCTTCGGCCTCGGCGCGTGCAGCAGCAAGCCCGACTTCCCGGAGACGCCTCCGCCCGACGCGGGGCCGCCTCCGATGCCGACGGTGGTCGACGCGGGGCCCCCGCCGCCCGCGGCCCCGACCGGCTGCGACAGCGTGCAGAGCGCCGCGTTCGCGTCGATCTTCACCGGGCGCGTCGCCGCCGAAGCCCCGCGCATGGAGCCGGAGGGCGGCGTCGTCTGCGGCGTCGTGGCGCAAGAGGGGGGGACCGTGACGGGCCCGACCTTCTTTTTGCAACCTGGATACTGTTACACCGTTCTTGGCAATGCACTGCCGAACGTGAGCGAGCTGGATCTCGCGTTCGTCGCGGATCTCACCGCGGCGGGCATCCCGCCCGCGTTCGCCGCGCTCGCCAACGCGCCGATCGCCGTCGACAGCGACACCGGCACGACGGCCGCGATCGGGCCGAAGAACAACTGCTACAAGTGGCCGTGGCCCTTCCCCGGCGCGGTCAAGCTCGTGCTCAAAGCGCGCATCGGCGCAGGCCCGGTCGGCGCGCAGGTGTACAAGAAGAAGTCGCCCTGAGGCGCGATCCGACCCGCGCGCTCGCTTCGCGAGCCGAGGGGAACCACGGCGGATGGAAAACCGAAGGCCACGCGTCACGGGTGACGTCGTGGCCTTGGGCTTGCCGAGTTGCCTCGGGACGCCCGGGGATGACCCGGGCGCCGTGATCTTCGGAGGGTGAGGCCGTCCCCGGCCCTCCGCAGTCGACTCAGGCGACCGCGTCCTTGATCGCCTTGATGGGGCGGGCGCGGACCGACTTGCTCGCCGGCTTCGCGGCGAACGTCTGCATCTGACCGGTGAAGGGGTTCTTGCCCTCGCGCGCCTTCGTGGCGGGCTTCTTCACGACGCGGAACTTCGCGAAGCCCGGCAGCGTGAACATGCCGTTCTTCTTCAGCTCACGGTGACCCACCTCGATGAGCGACTCGAGGATCGCCTTCGCCTGCTTGCGCGAGACGTCGTCGCCGACGGCCTCGGTGATCGCCTGGATGAGACCGTTCTTGCTCATCGCCTTCTTCGAACCGCCAGCAGCAGCCTTCTTCGTTGCCATGTGAGACCTCCAACTGCGGGGGCAGCACCTCGCCGCCCCTCGGATGCGCGTGAAACTCGCACGCATCGCCGCGCTAGAGAAGCCCAAAAAGAACGCAAATCGCCTTTTTTCGTAGGGCTTTTGCGCACACTCGCGAGAGCTCGCGTCGACGACCGAGGCGCCGTGACACGAAAAACCGCGAAATTTCGGCCAAAATCGGCGCTTTGCTGACGTCACGCGGAGGCGCGGTGCGTCTCGACCGCGTCGCTGGCGATCGCGGCAGAGATCGCGCGACCTACAAAAGAAGGCTCGCCGAGGCCACAGCGGCGCCTCGGCGAGCGTGAAGCGACCTTCAGGTGCCGAGCGTCGCGAGCAGCGCGTGCGCCTCGTCGAGCTCGGAGTCCTCGCTGATCGCCTTCTCGAGCATGAGCTTCGCGCGCCGTCGATCTCCTTGTGCAACTGAGATACGACCGAGATGGAAGTACGCGAGAGCCTTGTCGTGCGCGGAGACGCCGCCTTCGCCCGGCGAGGTCTTCAGCAAGGTGACGCTCCTGAAGGCGCGCTGAGCGATCTCGGCGTCGTCGATGTCGACGGCGGCGAGGCCGAGCTCCATCGCGAGCGTCGCGTTCTGCGGATCGTTCTCGAAAGCGCGCGAGAGCGCGTCGAGCGCCTCGGAGAGGTTGCCGTCCCGGCTCTCCGCCTTGTGGAGCGCGTAGAAGGCGCGCCCGAGCTCTCGCGAGCGACGGCCCCGCTGCGCCGCGACGAGCTCCTTCGCCAGGGCGCGGGCCTCGGCGACGCGGCCGGACGCGGTGAGGCCGAGCGAGAGCAACACCTGACCTTCGCTGTCCTCGGGTCGGAGCGTGCGCGCCTCGTCGAGCAGCTCGAGCGCCTGACCGGCGTGGTGCTCGTCGGCGAGCAGGAAGCGCGCGGCCTCGACGAGCAGCGCGTACCTCCCGTCGACGTCGCCCGCGGCGCGCGCCTCCTCGACGAGCATCGCGGCGAGCCCGACGCTCTCGCCGATCTGACGGTAGACGTCCTTCAGGAGAGCGCGGACGGACTCGTCGGTCGGGACGGCCTTCTGCGCTCGCTCGAGCGCGACGCGGGCGTCTTCGGGGCGGCCGAGCGCCGTCGCCGCGCGCGCCATGCGCTTGGCGGTGTCGACGAGATCCGGGCCCTCCTCGATCGCGACGAGCCGGCGGAGCGAGGCGATCGCGACGTCCCACCGCTCGCCGTCCTCGTCGAGCTTCGCCAACGCGCGGAGCGCCGCGCGATCGCGCGGGTCGCGACGGACGAGCTCGCCCAGGATCGCGCGCGCCGACTCCTCGTCGCCGAGCTCGGCGGTGACCTCCGCGAGGCGCAGTCGCGTCTCGGCCTCGCTGCGGCGCGAGGACGACGGGTCGCGCGCGATGCGCGTGAGCGCCGCCTCGAGGTGCGCGCGCAGCTCGCTGCCGTACTTCCCGCCGCTCGTCGCGTGTGCCTCCTCGAGATCGTCGAGGGCGAGATCGCTGTCGCCGACGGCCTCGCGGAGCACGGCGCGCGAGAAGTAGAGCCACGAGGCGTCACCCGACGCGTCCACCTCGATCGAGCGGTCCACCGCCGCGATCGCCTTGCCGTGCTCGCCGAGCGCCGACCACGAGTCCATGAGCACGAAGAGCACGTCGCGATCGCTCGGGTCGATGGCGTGCGCGTCGCCGAGGCACGCGGCGGCCGCCGTCGGATCCTCGACCTTGTCGCGGTAGGTCTCGGCGAGGGCCACGTAACCCGCCTTCTTCGCGACGGCGTCCTTCAGCCCCCCGATCTCGAGGCGCTTCAGGTCCGCGAGCTCGCGCGTCGCGCCCCGGTCGGTGTAGACCCGCACGAGCTCGTCACGGAGCTCGTTGCTGTCGGGTCGCGCGCGCATTCCGGCGAGCAGCGCGCGCTCCGCGCCGGTCTCGTCGCCCATCCCGCGCTTCATCTGCGCGACCTTGAACGCGAGGTCGACCGCCGCCTGACCCTCCTCGATCGCGAGGAGTCGATCGAGCTCGTCCCCGACGCCGACCGAATCGTCGCGCTTCATCCCGAGGCGCACGATCGCGCGCAGGGCCTCGCGGCTCTCCGCGTCCCAATCGAGGACGGAGTGGTAGACGGCGAGCGCGTCGCCGTCGTTCTCCTGCTCCTCGAGGAGCCGCCCGAGCTCGAGCGAGATGGAGACGACGGCCGCGCGATCCTCCGCGTCCTTCGCCGCGTCGAGGCGCTTGCCGAGGAGCTCGGCGAGCTTGTCGCGCTCGCCGGTGCGCGCATAGATCTCGGTGAGGAGCTGCCCGGCCCGGGCGTTCTGCGGATCGTCTTCGAGCACCTCGCCGAGGATCTCCGCGGCTCGCGTCGCGTCGTTCGCGACGATCATGTCCGCGAGCGAGAGACGCAGGCGAGCGCGCTCCTCCAGATCGTCCACCAGCGGGATCGTCTCTTCGAGAAGCCCGCTCAGCGCGGCGACGTCACCCTTCTTCTGATAGACGGCCGCGAGCGGCGCCCACACGTCACGATCGGCGGGCTCTCGCTTGCGGAGGGTCTCGTAGATGCGGATGGCGCGCTCGGGGTCGCCGAGCGAGGCGTCGGCCAAGGAGGCCACGCTGAGCAGGAGCGCCCGTTCCTCGTCGGGCGCGGAGACGCCCGCCGCTCGCTCGAACAGATCCGCCGCTTCGCCGAGCTTGCCCGCGGCGTTTCGTCGCTCACCGAGCGCGACGAGGGCGAACGCGCCGGCCTCGCCGTCGCCGGCGATCTCGATGATGCGGAGCAGGAGCACCTCCGCGCGATCGACCTCGCCGGCGCGGAGCCCGAGCTCGAGGCTCAGCTCGTAGGCCTCGCGGAGGGGCGTGAGCGGCTCCTCGTCGCGATCGGCCACGGCGACGAGCGCGTCGACGAGCGCCTCCTTGCGGTCGCGCGCGCGACACAGATCTTCGAAGCGGCGCGCGACCCGAAGGCTCTTCGGCGCCAGCGCGAGCGCCGCGTAGAGCTCCCTCTCCGCGCGCGACGGATCCGGGTCGATCTCCACCGCGTTGTCGAGCACGTCCGTCGCTTCGTCGATCTCCCCGGTCGCGAAGCGCAGGCGCGCCAGCCGATAGAGGACCTCGGCCTGCTCGCCGAAGCCGCGGCCCGACTCGTTGCCGAGCTCGACGATGCGCGCGAGGGCGTCCGCCTGCGCCGAGCGATCGCCGATCCGTTCGAGCACGCGCTCGAGCGAGACGAGGACGCCGAACTGGGTGGAGAGCTGAGGCTCTTGGCTCGACTCGATCTGCTCGAGCACTCGCTCGTAGGCAGCGCGCGCACCGGCGTCGTCGCCGAGCTCCTGCTCCTTCGTGCGAGCCTCGAGCAACGCGAGCTCGATCGCGAGCTCGGGGCTCAGGTCGTCCCTCGACGCGAGCTTGCCGACGAGCTCGATGTACTTGGCCGTCGATCCTCGCTGCTTGGCGAGCTCGAGGGCGCGCGCGTGGGCACGTTGAGAGGTCGGGTCGAGCTCGACGGCCGCGAGGGCGACCTCCGCCGCCTGCTCGGGATCCGAGAGCGCGTCGGCGAGCAGATCGGCCCGCGCGAGGAGCAGGGCAGCTCGGTCGCGGTCCGTGGTCGCCTCCTTCGAGCGCTCCTCGAGGATGCGCGCGGTGAGCGCGCTCCAACCGCGCGCGGCGAACGCGAGCGTGAGCTGCTCCGCCTCCCACGAGCTCTCCTTCGCGGCCTCGAACGCCGACTCGATGAACTCGGTGCGCCGCTCCTCTTCGCCTTGCTTCTCGGCGATCGCCGCGAGCTCGACGAGGACCTCCGCGCGCGAGACCGGGGACTCGAGGCTGCGAGCGGCCGCGTCGGGCATCGGGGTCGTCGCGAAGCTCGCCTCGCGGGTCTGCGCGCCGCCGCGCGGCGCCTTCACCACGAGGAGCAGCGCGCGGAACGTACGCTGCGCACGGAGGAGCTGTCCCTCCTCGAGGGCGAGGCGCGCGAGCGCGTGGAGGATGCCCGGATGGCCTTGATCGATCTTCGACGCCGCGTCGAGCTCGGCCATCGCCTTCGCGCGGTCGCCGAGCGAGAGCGAGACCTTCGCGAGCTCGTAGTGGACGAGCGCGCGCTCCTTGGGCCGTCGCGTGCCGTACTCGTCGAGCAACCCTTGGAGGATCTCGGAGGCGGCCTCGAAGCGTCGCTCCGCGCGCATGGCGTCCGAGAGGAGCAGGCGCGTGGACAGATCGGACTTGTCGAGGTCGAGCGCCTCCTCGAGCAACGGGATGGCGCGCGCGGGTTGCCCGAGCTCGCCCGAATAGAGCGCGGCCGCCTCGCGGAGCCGCGAGAGGCGCGTGGCCGGATCCGGCGAGGACGACGCGTCGCGCGCGAGGAGCGCCGCGAGCGGCTCGAACATCGAGGCGACGCGGTAAGCGTGGCGGAGCCGTGCGCGGATCTCCGCGCTCGCGTCGGGGAGCTGCTCACCTCGCTCGAGCCACGCGAGCGCGCGCTCGCGCTGGCCTGCCTTCTCGTACGCGGTGGAGAGGCGGAGCACCTGCGCCTCGGAGACCGCGGCGCCGTCGCGGGTGGCGTCGGCGACGAGGCGCTCGAGCACGGTCGCCGCGTCGGCGTGCTTGTCGGCCTTCTCGAGCACGCGCGCGAGCTCGTCGAGAGATCGGCTCGCGGGATCCAAGTCGACGATGCGCCGGCGCGCCTTGATCGCGCGGGGGAGATCCGCGAGCGCGTCCTCGCTCAGCGAGGCGACCTTGGTCCAGGTCTCGACGGCGCGCTGCGCGTCCACCGACTCCTGCACCATCGCCTGCCCCTCCCAGAGACCGACGAGCTCCTTCGTCTTCGACTGGTGCTCGTAGAGGCGCGCGAGGAACCCGACGGACGAAGGGTGCGTGGGGATCTCCGCCAGGTTCTCGAGCAGCGTTCGCTCGGCGCCTTCGAGATCCGCGAGCTCTTCCTGGAGCTGCGCCAAGGCGACGCGGATCACGATCCGCTCCTCGGGCGAGCGCGCGACCTCGACCTGCTTCACCCGGATGGCGACGATCTCGGGCTTGCGCCGCTCGGAGACGAGGAGCGCCTCGAGTCGCCCGACCGCCTCGTCGTCGTGGGGATCCTTCTCGAAGAGGCGACGGAAGATAGCGATCGCGTCGGCGGGCTCCGCGAACTCGGCAGCGCGGAGGTCGAGCTCGCGTCGGCGTCGATCCTCGAAGGGGAGCGCGGCACCTCGGGTGAGGGTGGCGAACACCTTGGCGCGATCGAGCGCGCCGCCCAGCTCGCCGCGGTGGAGCTCGACGAGCACGTCGATCGCCATCTCCGCCGCCTCGGTGCACGCCGCGATCTCCTCGCGCTCGCCGCGGGTCTCCGCCTCGCGCCAGCGCCGCTCCGCCTCGTCGAGGAGCGTGCCGCCGACCTCGAGCGCGAGCGACCGATCGCCGAGCGCGCGGAGCGCCACGGTGAGCGCCTCCTGGTAGCACTCGATCGCCTTGGGCGTCAGCGTCGCGTCGGGATGGTTCGCGCGATCGACGTGGGCCTGCGCCAGCTCGACGAGCGCGGTGACGAGCTTCCCGCTCGGGGCGCGACGACGTGCCTCGACGAGGCGCGCGAGGACCTCGACGTCGTAGGCGCGGCGCTCGAGGGCGGCCTCGAGGAGCGCCTCGACGCGCTCCGTGTCCGCGTCCTCGCGCGACGCCCAATCGGACGCCTCCACGAGCAGATCGCGAGCGACGGCCGGAGAGACGACGCGCCCCTCGAGGCGCTCGAGGAGCGTCGGCGCCACGAGATCCCAGCGCCCCGAGAGGCGCGCGCGCCGCAAGAGCTCCGCCGCGACGCCGCCGCGCTCGGGCTGGAGCGCGAACGCGCGGAAGGTGCTCGCCACCGCGAGGCCGGGATCGTTCGCGCGCTTCTCCTCGAGCTCGGCGCCCTCGAGGAGGATCGTCGCCTTGTCGGGATCCGCCTTGGCCGCCTTCAGGCGCGCGGGGATGAGGGCGATGGACTTCTCCCAAGCGTCGGTGGCCCGATAGCTCGCGTCGAGCGATCGCACCGTCGAGGCGTAGAGATCGGAGTCGGTCTCCAGCGAAGAGAGGAGGGCCTCGACGCCGATCTCGGCGAGCGTGGTCCCGGGGACGCGCTCGAGCGCGTGGGCGTAGGCCTCCGCGGCGAGGGTCGGCCGCTCCTGGTCGCGGTGCAGGTCGCCGAGGGCGGCGTAGAGCGAGGCGGCGCGGTACTCGTCCTTCGCGCGATCCGCTTCGCTCGCGAGCAGCGTCGCGAGCCGGCCGTGGTGCCCAGCCTCGCGCAAGAGCCCCGCGAGCTCGTCCGCGACCTCGTCATCCGCGCCGAACTCGTCGACGACGCGCTCGAACAGGGAGAGCGGCCGTTCGACGTCGCCGATGGTGCCGGATTCGGTCGGCTCGATCTCGAATTCCGGCCGTGCGGTTGCAGTCATCTTTCCGTTCCTTGCTTACGCGACAGCGTGCTGCGGCTTGTCGCCGAACAGCAAATTGTGAATTCGCTTCGACATCGCGCCGAATTCGACCTGATCGATGTTGTTGT
>CAYYKK010000336.1:0-7958 GCA_964467935.1 uncultured Polyangiaceae bacterium | reverse complement strand
GCCGCCGAGGAGAGCGCGACCCGCACGCCCGACGTGCCGATGCGACATGACGCGCCGCGTCTAGGTGATTCGTCGACCTCGGCTCGGGTTGGCGACCCCGAGCGCCGCGGCTTTCGCATAGTCTGGCGAGGGAGCTTTTCGCCATGATTCGGACTTCCAAGAACCTGCGCAACTGCGCTCGCATCCTCGCTTGCCTCGCCGTGTCGGCCACGGCGTCGTCGTGCAGCCAAGGCATCGACACGACCCGCGACCCGCGCCAGCAGGCGACCTTCGGCGACGACCTCTACTCGGTCCTCTGCGATCGCGTCGGGGCGGAGGTGTTCCAGGAGGACGTGACCGGCCAGTCGTACAAGCCGGTCTGCCATTTCGACGCGACCGGCGCTTATGGCGACACGGTCGACCTGAGCTTCCTCCCGCCGCCGCAAGGGGACGCGTCGCAAGAGGCGCGGCGCATCGCGATCGCGAAGATGGAGGCGCTCGCGCGTCATCGCAGCGACCTCGTCCGGGCATTCAACGCGACGTTCCCCGACGTCGACATCGACAACATCGTCACGCCCCAAGACGGCGACACGATCCGGCTCCACGACGCGCTCATGGCGCTCGGTCAGAACATGGTGCCGCTCTACGACGCCGATCCGTTCGATCCGACCGCCGAGCCTCTGACGCCCGCGACGACGCGCGCCATGGGGCGCCTCTTCGACTCGATGGCCCACGATCAGGACGCGCTCGGAACGCTCGCGCAGATCTGGGGACGCAAGGGCTATCGCCCGTTCGGCGTCGGGCTCGGCGCGATCCGCGCGACGCTCGCGTACCCGGGGCTCCGCGACTTCACGGTGAGCACGATCGGCGTGCTCGGGCCCGCGGGCAACGCGGCCCCCCAGCTCCAGGAGCTCCTCTCCGTCGGCGAGCAGGAGATGCTGCACGCGCGCGCGGAGGTCTCCATGCTCCCCGATCTCGTGTTCGACGACACCACGGGGCAGCTGAACCGGCCGCGCAGCGACATCGAGATGGTGCGCGATCTGCTGCTCTACCAGTCCGACGCGTTCGCCGACTCCGCGGCCACGCCGAAGCGCTACATCTCGCTCCGCGATCGCCGAGGCTTCGTCATTCCCGCGGGCAACTCGCCCGGCGTGAAGGGGACCGTGCCCGCGCCGTTCGCGGACACGAACCAGGACGGCTACGCCGACGTGGACGCCTCGGGTCGATTCGTCGACGGCTCCGGCCAGCCGCTCGATCTCGCGACGCCCTTCGTGATCCCCGGCGTCGACTCGGGCACCGCCGACCAGTACGGCCGCCCCGACGCCGCGCTCTACACGTACGTCGACACGTCCCGCACCCTCGCGGCGGGCCTCGTGAAGCAGCTCGCGCCGCTCCTCGACGCGACCGAGATCGCCGACCCGGGCGATCCGAACGCCTACCAGAAGGAGAGCGAGACGGTGATGTACGCGCTCGCGGGCGCCTACGATCTCTTCGGCGGCCGTGAGGACGTCGAGTACGACTACGACAAGGATCAGGTCGTGCCGCTCGGCACGGGCTGCGCCAGCTGCAAGAAGTTCAGCCGGTTCAAGGGTGAGGAGTCGCCGCTGCCCGTGCTCGCGCACGCGGCGGGTCAGATCCTGGCGGATCCCGACAGCGACGTGATGCTCCTCGGCATGATCGATCTGCTCGAGAACCACGAGCAAGAGGTCGCGCGGCTCGTCGGCGCAGCGCTGCGTCTCAAGCAGATCGCCGACGACCACGACGCGGCCGCGGCCGCTGGGCAAGTGCCGCCCGCGTCTCTGCCGTACGAGAACCCCGTCTGGGACGAGATCGCGCAGGTGATGTCGCGCATCGCGTCGAAGGAGGCGGCGGGCAACGGCTACGGCGGCGGCCTCGTCGCGCACCTCTTGGGGGCGATGGCCGACGACACCGTCGTCACGCCGATCGGCGGCGCGCAGAACATGGGCGACGCGATCTCGGCCTTCGCGGGCCTCCGCGACGAGATGAACTACAACCCGTACGACGTGAACGGCCCGTGCGCGAACGTCACGCTCGGCGGCCAGAGCATCTCGGATCCCGTGACGGCCGTCGACTGGAACGGCGCTCGCAGCGGCAAGAACCGCTCGATGATGGAGCGCGCCCTCTTGCTCATCCACGACGCGAGGGGCGCCGTCGCCTGCAACAAGCAGGGCGCGGTGGTGAAGGCGCACCTCTTCGGCATCACGCTCGATTGGCCGCTCTCGGGCTCGTACAACGAGTGCGAGCTCTTCCAGATCAACGACCTGGCGGCCTTCTACCTCGACTCGTTGCTCGACCCGAGCCACCCGAAGCGCGCGATGCTCAACATCAAGTCGTCGACGCTGAACAGCATCATGGCGGCCCTCGGCGGTCTCGGTCAGAGCCCCGACACCATGTTCGAGCAGTCGAGCGGCATCACCGGCATGACGCTCCACCCGACGCCCCAAGCGCTGAATCGGCTCGTGTGGTTCGGCGCCACGAGCGACGCGTGGCCGGCGATGCCCGACTTCGACGCCATCAACCAGGGCAGTCGCACCGACAACTTCGTCCACGCGCTCATCGAGCCCGTGAGCTCGGCGGTCTGCCCCGTGAACGGCAATGGAGTGCAGACGTGCACCGTCCAGGACGACCTCCTGCGCATGCGCGACAGGAACTCGATCTTCACGTGGGAGCGCTTCGGCTTCTACGACTACCTCGCGCCGATGCTCACCGCGTTCGTGAACTCGGGTTGCTCGGCCGACGGCTCGTTCTGCGACACGAACGACACGACCGCGGAGAACCTCTTCATCGATCTCGTGAACGTCTTCTACCGGCACTACCCCGGCATGGATCACGGCCCGGAGTGCAACACGCAGGGCAACGCGCAGACGAATCCGAAGTACTGCTCCGGCGCGGGCATCAACCGCTACGAGCCCATCATCCAGAAGGGGATGAAGTCCGATCTCATCCCCGCGCTGCACGAGTTCGCGAAGGCCGCTTACTCGCTCTCGAAGGTGACCATCCAGCGCGGGCCGAAGAAGGGCCAGACGCTGACGGGCGCCGAGATCCTCGAGCTGACGACGAAGGTTCTCTTCAGCCAGGACTACGCCGCGCAGGTCCAGATGAAGGACTTCCACGGCAAGACCGGCGCCACGTGGACGGACGGCACGGCGCAGAAGCAGGTGACGCCGTTCAACATGTTCGCCGACGCCCTGCACGGCTTCGACGCCGCCTTCGCGGCCAACGGAGACGACGGGGCGCAGCGACAGAAGATGTGGAAGCGCGCCCGTTCGCAGCTCGTCGACGCCTTCATGGCGGTCGACGGCGACGGGACGAACGCCCACTTCAGGAGCAAGGCGACGACCCCCATCCTGCTCGCCACGCTCAAGCTCGTTCGTCAGCAGCTCAACGCCAACTGTCCGAACCGAGAGAACGGCGTCGAGTGCACCTGGGCGAAGGTGGACTTCGGCAAGAAGCTCTCGGACACGATCTCGAGCCCGCTCTTCGCCTCGATGGTCGATCTCACCGAGTCGATTCGGCAGGACGACAGCGCGCGCCGCGCGACCGAGCGCTACCTCCAATACCTCCTGCAGTCGGCGAACGACGGTGACACGCTCCAGGCGACGCTCGCGTCGATGGTCGACGTGATGCAGGTGCTCTCGGACGACGCGAAGCTCACGCCGATCATCCAGGCCGCCGCCGTCGCGTCGAAGCCGCGCTCCGACTCGGAGCCGGGCTGCGCCGATCGCACCGTCCGCGCGCTGAAGGCGCTCACGAACGACAAGTACGATCCGTACCACGTGCTCGATCCCGTGCTGCGAAACCTCGTGACGCCGATCGACGACGGCGCGGGGCCTGCGCTCAGCCCCATCGAGATCATGATGGACACGATCGCGGACGTCGATCGTCAGGACCCGTCGGTCGCCGATCCGCTCGCGCCCTCCGACTACGGGCTCATCATGGGGGCGGTGCGAGACTTCATGACGGACGAGAACCGCGGTTTGGAGCAGTTTTACGCCATCATCCAGAAGCGACAGCGCAAGTGATCACGAACAGCTTCGGCGCCTGTGAGCGCCGACCGGGGAAGGGCTCGACACGAGGGACGGGGGCGAAGGCGGCAGCGGTGCTCGCGGCCGTCACCGTCCTCGCGACGGCTTCGCGCGCGGAGGCCGCCGGCTTCTACGTCGCCGAGCACGGCGTGAGGCCGCTCGGTCGGGGTGGAGCGTTCGTCGCCGGCGGCGACGATCTGGGATCCATCACCTACAACCCGGCGGGGATCTTCGACGCGGGATCGCAGTTCCTCTTCGACGCGTCGTACCTCAACTTCAGCGCGGACTACACGCGCCAGGCGCTCCTGCGGCAGGTCGATCCCAACACCGGAGAGACCGTCGCGACCTATCGGCAGACGTTCCCGACGGTGACGGGCAACGCGCCGTTCCTGCCCATCCCCACGATCGCGGGCTCGTTCTCGCCACACCCCGATTGGATGTTGGCGTTCGGCGCCTACGCGCCCTACGCGGCGATCCCGACGTATCCGGACAAGCTGAACGGGCAGCCGTCGCCCCAGCGGTATTCGCTTTTGTCGCTCGAGGGATCGCTCCTCGCGGTGCTCGGCGGATACGTCGCGTGGGCGCCGATGAAGAAGTCGGCGCCGCAGAACCTGAGGCTCGGCCTCGGCGTCGAGTTCTTGGTGGGGCAGTTTACGGCGAAGAAGACGATGAGCGGGTGTCTGCCGGAGCGCTTCTTCTGCTCGCCCGAAGACGCGAGCTGGGACGTGCTGTCGGAGATCAAGGCGGCGCCCATCATCACGCCGAGCGGCAACATCGGCTTCCAGTGGGAGTTCGCCAAGGGCTTCCGGCTGGGCGGCTCGTTCCACCTGCCGTTCTGGGTGCGCGCGCCGGCCACGATCAAGACGCGGCTCCCGTCGACGCCCGTGTTCGACAGGTCGCAGCAGGACGGCGAGGGCGCCACGATCAAGTTCGCGCTCCCGTTCGTCGCGAGGCTCGGCGTCGAGTGGCGTGACATGACGCCGGGGCTGCGCGTCGAGCTCGACGGGACCTACGAGCAATGGTCGATGCACGACACGATCACGGTGACGCCCGACAACATCGCCATCACGAATCTCCCTGGTTTCCCGCAGAAGTACTACATCCCGGACGTCACGATCCCGCGCGGGCTCCAGAACACGGCGTCGGTGCGGCTCGGCGGCGAGTACGCGATCAAGGCGACCAACGCGATCCACGTGATCCCGCGCGCGGGCGTGAGCTACGAGAGCAGCGCGGTGCCCACGGAGAACCTGAGCGTGCTGCTCATCGACAGCGCGAAGGTGACGCCGAGCGTCGGCTTCGGCTTCGAGATCGGGCACGTGAGGCTCGACGCCGTCTTCGCGCACGTCTTCGCCCAGAGCGTCACGGTCGCCGCGGATCAGGCGCGTCTGCAGCAGACGCTGCCGCTCTCGGCCAATCCACCGAAGAACCCCGATTACATCAACGGCGGTGTCTACAAGTGGTCCGCGAACGTCATCGGTCTCGGCTTCGCGTACACGTTCGGACACCCCGTCGACCCGAAGCCCGCTCCGGAGAAGACGATCCTCCCGACCACCGAGGAGGAGAAGAAGCCTGCGGCGCCGGAGGCGAAGCCGGTCGAAGCGCCGGTCGACGCGCAGGCGGTGGACGCGGACGCGAAGGCCGCCGACGCCGAGGCGGACGCGCCTCCGGCGAAGCCCGATCCCAAGGCTGGCAAGGGCGGCAAGGGGACCAAGGGCGGCGCGAAGGGCGCGAAGGGTGGGTCGACCTCCCAGCCGAGCTCGTCCGACGACGACGGCGTCACGAAGAAGGGGCCGAAGGGCAAGACCGCGCCGAAGAAGTGAGGTCGCAGCGTCAGCGGCGATCGTCGTTCGCCGAGAGCGGCTTCGACGCGGACGTACCGAGGGACGCGTCGTAGAGCGAGTCGTCGGGCGTCTCGGCGGCCGGCGAGGGGCGCGCCGGGGCGTCGCCGCGTCGCGTGTAGACGACCAGCTGCTCGCCCTCTTCGAGCTTCGCGTAGTGCGAGCGCTGGTTGATGCGCTCGAGCTGGCCGAGCGAGAGCCCGTGCTTCTTGGCGATCGAGGCCCAGGTGTCGCCCTTCTTGACGGTGACGGTGATGCGCGTGCGGCCGTTCTTCGCCTCGAAGTAGTCGAAGAACTCGGGCGAGCCCACGGTGAGCAGGCGCGCGTCCTTCGCGTCGATGACGCGCACGTCTGCGAGCTTCTGCTCGGGCGGCACGAACGCCTGCAGGATCATCTTGCCGTGGAGGCGCGCGGTGGGGTCGATGTTGTTCCAGTGGCAGAGCTCGTCGGCGGTGACGCCGAGGACGCGCGCGACGTCGTCGAGCTCGTCGCCCCACACGACCTCGTAGAGCACGTGGCGTCGCCCGGTCAGGCCCGAGACCTGCGTCGGCACCACGGCGACGAGCGGTCCGTCGTTCTTCTCGCCCTTGCTCGCCGCCGCGGACGCGTGCGGGACGACGAGCTCCGTGCCGGGGCGGGGCGGCACCGGTGACGCCAGCGCGTTCAGCGCGCGGAGCTTCGCCTCCGTGGTGCCGTGCGCCAGCGCGACGCTCTCGAGCGACTCGCCCCAGCGCAGCGTGACGCGATCGAGATCGGTGGCGGCGGCCTTCGGGAGCTTCTCTTCGGCGCGCGCGCCGGTGCCGGCGGGGACGCGCACGGAGTACGCGATCGGGGCGGCCTCGGTCCGCGGCGGGAGCGAGCCGCCGAGCAGCTGAGGATTGAGCGCGAGGATCGCGTCCGTCGAAGATCCAGCGGCCCCGGCGACCGACTCGACGCTCACGCCGGGCGCCACCGACACGCTGTCGAACGTCTCGGGTGCGTCGAGCTCGAGCCCGTCGCAACCGAAGACCGCGCGATTGCGAGCGACGAACGCGAGGGCGACGATCTTCGGCACGTAGAGCGCCGTCTCGTAGGGGACGCCCGACTCGAACTGGCTGAGCTCCCAGTAGTCGTTCGTGTTGTACTTGCGGATCGCGGTGAGGAGCCCGCCGTGGCCCATGTTGTACGCGGCGAGCGCGAGCTCCCATCGGCCGAAGCGCGTGTGCAGATCCGACAGGTAGCGCACGGCCGCCTGCGTGCTGCGCTCGGGATCGAGGCGCTCGTCGACCCAGCGATCGATGCGCAGCCCGTACGCGGCGCCCGCTTTGGGCATGAACTGCCAGAGCCCCGCCGCGCCGGCGTGCGACGCGATGCGCGGGTTCATCCCGCTCTCGACGAGCGCGAGCCACACGAGATCCTCGGGGAGCTTGTTCGCTCGGAGCGTGCGCTGGATCGCGTCGACGTAGCGACCGCTGCGCTTCATCAAGGTCGCCACCATGGAGCGACCCTTCGGCGTGTTCTTGAAGTAGTCGAGGTAGCGGACGAGCCGCGGATCCCAGCGGAAGGGGATGTCGGGGCGCGCGAGCTTCGAGAGCCACGCGAAGTCGGTCGTCTCCTCGATCGCGGGCTTCTCGTAGCCGCTGAGATCGACGGCCGGAGGAAGGCCGGTCACGAGCGGCGCCGACGAGCCCGGGCTCGCCGTCGCCGACAGCTCCGTGGCCTTCACGTCGGGGAAGAGGACGTCGTCGACCTCCTTGATGGAGGTGAGCTCGGGCGAGTCCTCGACCTTCGCCGACGCGGGCTCTTCGCCGGCGATCGACGTGCGGAGCGCGGGGTCGGGCGCGCCTGGCGCGGAGCCGGGCTTGCGCGCTGCCTTGCTCGAGATGTTGGTCCCCTTGCTCTTCGCGCCCTTCTTCGGCGACGAAGGCGCGGGGCGCTTGGCCGAGCCCGACGCCGAGCCCGCGGCGGGGCTCGGCGGCGAGGTGGGCTTCGTCGACGGATCGCTCGGCGCGGCCGGCGGCGTCGCGGCCTTGGCGGGCGCCTTGGCCGCGGCCTTCGGAGAGGCGGCGGGCTTCGTCGGCGGCGCCGCGGGACGCTTCGCCGCGCTCGACGCGTG
>CAYYKK010000335.1:0-7973 GCA_964467935.1 uncultured Polyangiaceae bacterium | reverse complement strand
CCGGCGCCGGAGCCGAGCGCGGCGCCCGAGCCCGTCGCCTACGCGAGCGCCTCGGCGACCGTCGCGCCGCCCGCGCCGTTCGAGCCGAAGCGCGTGACCCTCGTGCAAGGCGCGATGGGCACGAAGATCCAGATCCAGACCTTCACCACGCCCGAGCTCGACGAGGGGGCCATCAAGACCCGCGTGTGGAAGGCCTTCGAGGAGATCAAGCGCATCGAGGCGCTCATGACGACGTGGCGCGACGACAGCGAGGTGTCGCGCGTGAACCAGGCGGCCGGCGGAGATCCGGTGAAGGTGGGCCCCGAGACGCTCGCCGTCATCGACAAGAGCCTCTGGATCAGCCGCGAGTCCGGCGGCGTGTTCGACATCTCGTTCGAGGCGATGCACGGGCTCTGGAAGTTCGATCAAGACCTCGAGCCGACCATCCCCAAGAAGGCCGACATCGAGCGCATGCGCAAGCTCATCGACTACCGGAAGATCGTGGTCGACGACGCGGCGAGCACCGTGAAGCTCACCGATCCGAAGATGAAGATCAGCCTCGGCGGCATCGCGAAGGGCTACGCGGTCGACGCCGCCGCGAAGCTCCTCGACCAAGAGGGCGTGCACGCCTACTTCGTGCAAGCCGGCGGCGATCTGTTCGTCCGCGGCCGAAAGCCCGACGGCACGCGCTTTCGCGTCGGCGTACGCGATCCGCGCGGTCGCGACGAGAACGACTACTTCGGATTCATCGAGGTCGAAGACCACGCGTTCTCGACCGCGGGTGACTACGAGCGCTCGTTCGTGAAGAACGGGAAGCGCTACCACCACATCATCGATCCGCGCACCGGCTACCCTGCGACGGCGACGCGGAGCGTGACCTTGTGGGCGCCCGACGCGTTCACGGCGGACGCCATCGACGACGCCGTGTTCATCCTCGGCCCCCAGAAGGGCCTCGAGCTGGTCGAGCGGCTCGACGGCGTCGGCGCGATCATCGTGGATGCGAAGAACAAGGTGTGGGTCTCGAAGCGGCTCGAGAAGATCTTCCACCAGCTCCGCGAGCCCACCGACGGGATTTAGCGGCCGAGCGAGACGAGCACACCGAGAGCGTCTCGCGGAGCGAGAGTTGGTAGGCTCGACGCGCATGTCTTCCATCGACGATCTCCCGCGCGTTCCGGACGTGAACCTCCTCGGGAGCTTCGGGCCCTCCACGGCCGAGCGGCTCGCGTTCCAGCGCGATCTCGCGACGCGGCGCGAGCACCTCGTGCGCGGCCGCATCCTGCACTTGCCGCTCGTCCTGCCGTGCACGCCGGAGGCGTCGCACGAGGTGCTCGTCACGAAGGCGAAGAGCTTCGAGAAGTCGCCGGGGATGCGCGTGCTCCTCCACTACCTCGCGGGCAACGGGCTCTTCACCAGCGAGGGCGCGCTCTGGCGCCGCCAGCGAAAGCTGATGTCGCCGCTCTTCCAGCCGGCGCCCATGCACAAGTACGCCGAGACGATGCGCCTCGTGGCGGAGCGCGCCGCGGACGGAATGCGTGACGGGCAGCACATCGACGTCGCGCACGAGACCACGCGCATCGCGATGAGCGTGGTCGGCCGCGCCCTCTTCGACGCGGAGACCTTCGACGAAGCGGACGCCCTCGGCAGCGCGCTCACGAAGTGCCTCGCGTGGGTGAACGCGAACCTCGCTTCGCCGACGCTCGTCCCGCACGTCATGATGCTGGACCTGACGCAGGCGCTCGCCGCGAGGACGACGGGGAAGCTCCGCGCCGCGCTCGAGCGGGCGCACGACAAGGTGAACGAGCCCTTCTTGATGCCCGGCGTCCGCGATCCCGAGCTGCGCGCCGCCGTGCACCTGCTCGACGAACGGGTGCAGGCGATGATCGACGAGCGGAGGCGGCAAGGGTTCGCGCGCGACGATCTGCTCACGCGACTGCTCACCGCCGAGGACGTCGAGGCCGGGGGCGGCCGCATGAACGACAAGCAGGTGCGCGACGAGGCCGTGACGTTGTTCGTCGCGGGACACGAGACGACCGCGACCGCCCTCGCCTGGTCGTTCTACCTCCTCGCGCGTCACCCCGAGGCCCTGGCGCGCGCCCAAGCCGAGGCAGACGCCTTCGGGGGCGAGCCGATCACGAAGTGGGAGCCCGAGCGGCTCGCCTACTCGACGCGCGTCTTTCGCGAGGCGATGCGGCTCTACCCGCCGATCATCATGTTCGCGCGCCGCTCGCTCGAGGAGGTCGACATCCAAGGCACGACGCTCCCGCCGCGCACGCTGACGTTCGTCAGCGCGTACGCGCAGCACCGCCGTCCCGACGTGTACGAGGACCCCGACGCGTTCGATCCGGACAGGTGGCTCCCGGAGCGCGAGGCGCTGCGGCCGAAGAGCTCGTACCTGCCGTTCAGCGCGGGGCCGCGCTTCTGCATCGGGATCCATTTCGCGATGATGGAGGGACCGATCGTGCTCGCGACGCTGCTCAGGCGATGGAGGCTCGAGATCGATCCACGCCGCGAGATCGTCGAAGACGATTTCGCGACGCTGAGGCCGCGGGGCGGCGTCCCTGCGATCGTGCACGCCCGCGCTTGACGCGCCGACCGCGGATCGAGCTAATGGCGCGATGAGCGATCGCATCACGACCGAGCTCGACGGGCACGTGCTCGCGATCGGGATCCATCGAGCCGACAAGCGCAACGCGTTCGACCTCGCGATGATCGACGCGCTCGCGGAGGCGTACGAGCGCCTCGCCGACGACGACGAAGCCCGCGTGGGTCTCCTCTTCGCCCACGGAGCGCATTTCTCGGCGGGCCTCGATCTCGCGGAGGTGGGTCCGCGCGTCGCTGCGGAAGGTCCCGGCGCGCTCGCCGGATCGCGGAGGTACGATCCGTTCGGTCTCTGGGGCGAGCCGGTTCCGAAGCCGGTCGTCATGGCGGTGCAGGGCATCGCCTTCACCCTCTCCATCGAGCTCGCGCTCGCGGCCGACATCGTGATCGCCGCGGACGACGTGCGCTTCCGTCAGCTCGAGGTCGCGCGAGGGATCCTGCCGTTCGGCGGCGCGACGATGCGCGCGCCGCGCGCGCTCGGCTGGGGCAACGCGATGCGCTTTCTGCTGACCGGCGAGGAGCTCGGCGCGGCGGAGGCCCTGCGGATCGGGCTCGTGCAGGAGGTCGTCGCCCCCGACGCGCTCCTCGGCCGCGCGAAGGAGATCGCACGGCTCGTCGCGGCGCAGGCGCCGCTCGGCGTCCGAGGCACGCTCGCGAACGCGCGGGTCGCCATGCGAGACGGCGAGGCCGCCGCCGCGGCTCATCTCCGCGGGCTCTTGCCGTCGATCCTCGCGAGCGACGACGCGCGCGAGGGCGTGCAGAGCTTCCTCGAGCGGCGCGTGGCGAAGTTCAGCGGACGGTGATCGGCCGCGACGCGCGGAGCGCAGCGGCGCGCCGTTCGCGCGCGCGTCAGGCCTCCGCCACGACCTCGTCGTCGCCGAAGGGGTTGCCGAGCTCGTCGAGCAGCCCGCTCCCACCTTCGACGGGGATGGCGCGCGCGAGCGCGACGCGCTCGATCATCACGGACAGCTCGCCGGTCTTCGCGACGTCCGGCAGGAACAGCCGCGAGCCGTCCCAGAGGTCGAGGCGAATCTTCGTGATCTTGCCGGCGCCGCGATCGATCGGGCCCTTGCGCATCGCCTCGGGCGCCATCGGGATGCCGACGCGATCGACCTGCGCCCACGCGTATTTCTTGATGCGCGGCACCCCCATCGTCAGCACCTCGCGCGTCTCGATGCCGTCGGGGTGCACGATGACGCCGCTCATCTGCTGACGCAGCAGCGCCGCGAGCCCGCTCACGAACAAGAAGATCGCGCACGAGGTGGAGGACACGACGCGGTGGTAATCACCGAGCACGACCTGGCGATAGATCCACGAGCCCTGAGGGAAGTGCGGCGCCGCGAGCACGACGATCATCACGGCGCACGCGACGCCGAAGTAGAGCGTCGCGGGCAGGCGCGTGCCCCACGGCGGCCCGAACGTCGCCTTCTTCGGGCGATAGGTCATGTCGAACCCGGGGGGGCGAGAGTTGCGCGCCATAGCTAACCTTACCGGCCTTTCTGCCGCGCCGGGAAGGGCGGCGCGACGGGGACACGCGGGACGGGCCTTCGACCCACCGGCTCGCGCGAACCTTGGGTCCGCCGGGCGCGGCACGCCGCGGGCTCAGCTCACGGCGTCGGCGCGTCGACCGAGGGCGCCGCGGCGGGCGTCGCCGGGTCGCCGGGCGACGTGCGGCTCGCGACCAGCTTGATCGCCCACATCTTGAAGCGAAGCGCGTCGGACAGCTGGTTCACCGCGGCGATCGCGTCGTTCGAGTCCGTCTGGCCGCCGCTCGCGACCAGCTCGTGGGTCTCGACGTCGATGATGCCGCTCGCCTCCTTCGCCGTCAGGTTCACGCGGACGGCGTAGTCGACGATGCGCTGGCCATCGCGATAGAACGTGATCGCCGAGGGCTTCTCCGTCGCGCTGAGCTCGACCGCGATCACGGCGTCGTGCGGATCTCTCTTGTCCTTCGTGATCTTGTAGCCGGCCTTGATGAAGGCGGCCTCGATGGCGTCGTTGGTCGACGCCGCCCACGCCGCGCTCTCTCGCGCGGGGACGAGGAGGAAGGTGAGCGAGAGCACCGCTTGAGGCGGAGGGACCGGCAGCACGGTCGCGTGCGGCGCCCCTCCGCCGCACGCGGAGACCGACAGCGCCGCCGTCGCAACCGAGACGGCGACGAGCGCGGCCGCGAGCGCGCGGCGCCGAGAGCGTGGGGTCGAGCGAGCGGGCGTCAATTGAAGAGATCGGTGTTCACGAAGTCGGGCTTCACGAGCGACCAGAAGTCGACCGCCACGCGCGCCTCGACGAACTTGTACGGGAGCCAGGCGTAGCCCTTGTCGCCCCACCCGGTGCCCCACGCATTGCGGACGAGCAGCGCGCCCTGCTCACCGCCCACCATCTTCTCGTCGTCGTAGCCGACGGCGAGGAGCGCGAGCCCGCCGAGGCGCTGCTCGCCCGCGTCGGGGAACTGGATGTCCGCGCCCTCGCCCGGGAGCGGGAACGAAGTGTAGACCGACACGCCGAAGACCGAGGGCAATCGGGACGCGAGCGCTTGGCGCACGTTCTTCAGCACGTCGGCGCCGGTGAGGTTCGGCGCGTCGAGGCGGAAATAGCGCATGTTCCTGAACGGCTCGGAGAAGCTGTAGCAATAGGCCGGCGGCGCGTCGTCGAACCGCGCGGGCTCGTAGGGATAGACGTTCTCCGCGGGGACGCCGAAGCTCGCGAGCGCCTTCAAGCTCGTTCGGAGCTCGGCCCCCACGTCGCCCTTCCAGCCGAGGAGATCGCGCGTCGCGCGGTAGAGGAACAGCTCGGAGAGATCGCCGTAGCGACCGAACGCGCGACGATCGAAATACTCGATGAGGCCGGTGACCGCGAACGCGCACGAGGCGTTGAGTCGCTGCATGTCGCGCACGCGCGTGCACCACTTGCGCAGATCGACGCTCGCAGGCAGCACCGCGCCGGGCGAGGTCGCCGCCTTGAACGGCGTCGAGATGCGCAGGATCCCCTGCACGTCGTGGTTGTCGAAGGAGAGATCGCGGAAGTCAGGCGGCTCGCGCCTCCACCCCATGCCGAAGTCCGTCGCAATCGTCATGGCCGGGGATGCTAGCCGAACCGCCCGACTTGCCTAGGGGGGCAGTCGCGCGCTCGCGGCGTCGAACGAACGTCAGAGGCAGTTGTAGTATTGGTTCGCCTGATCGAAGCCGCAGTGGCGGTTGCTCTTGGCGCAGTTGATCTGCTGGATCTGGCTGTTCTCGCACCACTCGACGACGTTGCCCGCGCAAGCGCCCGCATAGCTGAGGCCATTGCACGGATCGGCGGGCGGGCTCTGGGCCGGCGGGCTCGCTGCGGGAGGCGCGGAGCCGCCGTGCGCGGCGATCTGCTGCGCGATCCAGCTCGAGAGGAGATCGACGCGCGCGAGCACCTGGAGGTTGCCGCCCGCGCCCGAGTTGACGGCGACGATCTGGTGGGTGCCGGGCACGACGACGGGCCCGCCCGAGTCTCCGCTCTCGATGATGTCGCTCGACGAATACGAGAACGGATAGCCGACGCCCGCGCCGTCGCTCACGGCGACCTGCGCGCCGATGAAGAGCTTCGTCGTGCTGAGGACGCCGCTCTGGATGCGGCCGATGTCCTGCACCTTCGAGCCGAACGTGACGTGCTGCGCGGCGAGCACCGGGTATTGCGCGAGCGTGATCGGCGTCGCCAAGAAGACGAGGCCGATGTCGTGCATGCTCGGATCGACCGTCTCGGCCGTCGTGGTCCAGTCGTAGACGGCGCCGCCGCTCGCCGTGGCGGTCTGCCCGTTCGCGAACGGGGCGCGCACCTTCCAGCCGTCGAGGCCGTTCACGCAATGCCCCGCGGTGAGGACGACCTTCGGCGCGACGAGCGATCCGGAGCACGCCGCGGTGAGCTGGCCGCCCTTGTACATGTCGACCAAGACGGCCTCGGGGTAGCTCGTCGCCGGCGTGCCGCCTTTGATGGCGTCGCCGCGCTGCGAAGCCGTCGTGTCGTCGCCCTCGGGCGCGGACGGATCGGCGGGCGCGCAGGCCCCGAGACCCAGAACCAGCATCGCGGACACGGTGAGCGATCGCGCATCGAGCTTGGCCACGTGTGAGCTCCTTCCTCGTCGCGGGTGCGACGCCGCCCGTCGAGCGGCGCGGGGCCCTTCGCAGCATCCGAGCCAGCCTGGATGTCGTGATGCATCCACAGCCGAGTTGTAGGTAAGCCTCGCATCGCGCCCCTCCTGCGCCCCGTCACGCAGCGTCCGCGAGCCGGCGCGGCTCACCCGAGCTTCCTCCGGCGATCGTCGCGAGCCTTCACGTCACGGTGCGGATCGACAGGGAGCGCGTCTCCTCCACGGGACGAGCGAGTGGGCTCGCTGCACCGACGTGGGCGCGAATCGCCCTGGATGGAGCGTCGATCCACCTGGGCCATCGATCGTCCTCGGTGAAGGGACGACCTCTCGGCACACGATCGGACGTCTCGTCGACGCGCCCTCAGGGCCGCGCAGGGAAGATCGGCATCGCCCGCGAGAAGACGTCTCTGCCGAAGCTCGGCGCGGTGGCCGCGTAGCCGAGCGGAGCGACGCCCGCGAGGTCTTCGAGCGTGCGCAAGAGAGAATAGTGATTGTAGGGTTGGTCCGAGACCGTGCCCGGCGCGACGAACGGCGAGAGCACGACGGCGCCGACCTTGCCGCCGCCCGGGCCGAGCATGCCGGGGCGATCGACGTTCGGCGTCGCGCCCTCGCCGCAACAAGCGCTCGAGTCCGAGTAGGCCGAGGACGACTCGTCGAACGTGATGACGAGCATGCCGTCCTCTCGGTACGCGGCGGACGCGAGGATGCGCGGCACCCATCGGGAGAGAAAGGAGTCGATCGCGAGGAGCCCGGCCGGCTCGCCGCTCGCGCACGTCCCGTCGTGCCCGTCGCTGCACAGGTTCGGGGTGATGAAGACGAAGCTCGGGGTCGCCTGCGCGCTCGCGAGATCGGCTTCGAGCGCGTCGAGCGGCACGACGTGCGCGTCGCAGCGCGCGGCGTCGTCGATGATGGAGCGGAAGTAGACGAACGGGTCGTGGCGCGTCGCGTATTGGTCCTTCTTGGTCGCGCTCTGCGTGAAGTCGCGCTTCCCGATCGCGGGGTGCCCGCACGTCCGCGCCTCGCGCGCCGGATCGTTGCCCATGTCCTCCATGTAGCCGCGCCACGTGCGAGGCGGGCTCATCGCCTCGAGCTGGTCGACGAACGTGGGCACGCTGCTCGGATAGACGCAGCCGCGACCGATGGCTTGTCCGTCGCGCGCGGGGTCGGGGTCGGTGCCGCGCCACGCCTCGAACTCGAGGCAATCGTCTTGCGTGTCGGGGTTCGGTCCCTGGCCGCTGATGAGCGCGATGTAGTTCGGCAGGCTGTTGTGCCCGATCCC
>CAYYKK010000334.1:7001-8054 GCA_964467935.1 uncultured Polyangiaceae bacterium | reverse complement strand
CGGCGAGATGCACCCCGAGCTCTGCGACATGCTCTCGATCACCGACACGGGGGACGTCGAGAAGGCGAGGCGACCGGGCGTGCTCGCGAAGGCGCGCTCGAACGCGCAGCCGACCCCTCAAGAAGAGCCCGCCGGCCAGCGCTGACCCGCGCACCGCACCGCGCGCGATCAGTGCAGGGTCTCGTCGCCCGAGCGCTTCTGACGCGTCGGCAAGTCGTCGATGCGACCGCCGAACGTCGCCGCGAGCGCCAGCGCCGCGATCGAAGCGATCGCGGTCAGGTAGATGCCGCTGCCCCACGTCACGCGCACGGGGACGATCGCGCTGCCGTGCGGGACCGTGAGCACGCGCACGACGACGGTGAGCAGCGACATCGCGGCGAGGAAGGCGACCGCGAGCCGCGCGCCGCGCATGCGGTAGATGCTGCGCCGGGACGCCACGAGCGGGATCATCACGAGCCACGCGATCGCCGGCGCCCACATCCACCCGAGACGACGCGCGAGCTCGGGGCCCGTCAGCGTCGTGGGCTCCGGGAGGATCTGGTGCACCCAAGGCAGCACGAACGCGACGAGCCCGACCGCGGCCGTCCCCAAGAGGGCGCCGCGACCGCGACCGACGTACGCCCAGGGGAGGGTCTCTTCGTCCGGAGAGAGCGGCGCTCGGGCCTCTTCTTCGTGTCCCTCGGCTCGCTTCGGGAGCTTCTCGACCTTGAGCAGATCGACGCCGCACACGGGGCACCGCTCGGCCTCACCGGGCTCGTACATCTCGCGACAAAAGGGGCAGGCGACGAGTCCGCGCATCGAGAGAGCAGCATAGCCCATCCCCCTCTCGACAGCGCCGCCGCCCCCGAGTTCCCGAAGGGCGCCGCGCGGGAGCCTCTTCACCGCGGCCGCGGATTTCGCGATAGTGTCGGGCGATGGCACGTCGTCTCAGCCCCGAAGAGCTCGATGCGTTCCTCTCGGACCACCCCGGTTGGAGCGGCGACACGGGCGAGCTCCGCCGCGCGTATGCGTTCGCGAGCTACGCGGAGGGCGTCGCGTACACGATGATGCTCG
>CAYYKK010000334.1:2404-6991 GCA_964467935.1 uncultured Polyangiaceae bacterium | reverse complement strand
TCGCCCTCGCGGCGGAGAAGCGCGATCACCACCCCGATCTGCTCCTCCGGTGGGGCAAGGTCGACGTCGTCTGGACGACGCACGACGTGGGCGGCGTGAGCGATCTCGACGTCGAGATGGCCACGGCGTCCGATGCGCTCTACGCCACGCGCCGAGCTTCGGGCGGCGCGTGACCCTGTCCCTCTCGAAGGACCTGCTCGAGCTCTTGGGGTCGGCCGACGATCTCCCGCACCTCGCGCAAGCGCTCACCCACCCGAGCTACGCGAACGAGCACCCGCACGGGCACGGCGACTACCAACGACTCGAGTTCCTCGGAGACTCGGTGCTCGGCCTCGGCGTGAGCGAGAGCTTGATGGCGCGATTTCCCGAAGCGCGAGAGGGCGAGCTCTCGCTGCTCCGGGCTTCCATCGTCAGCACGGAGGCGCTCGCCGCGTTCGCAGAGTCCGTCTCGCTCGGTCCGTCGCTGCTCCTCGGTCGCGGCGCCGACGCGGCCCGCGAGCGCGAGCAACAGAGCGTCCTCGCCGACGCGCTCGAGGCAGTCATCGCGGCTGTGTATCTCGATCGTGGCTTCGTCGATGCGCGAAGAATCATCGAGGCGATCGTGCACCGAGGGCTCGCTTCGCCGCGGCCGGCGCGCGATCCGAAGAGCGAGCTGCAGGAGCGCGTCCAGTCGCGAGGCAACGCGTCACCGACGTACCGGCTCGTCGAGACCTCCGGCCCGGATCACCAGCGCGAGTTCGTGGTGGTGGTCGAGGTCGACGGCGAGGTGCTCGGCGAGGGGCGCGGCCGCTCGAAGAAGGCCGCCGAGCAGGCCGCCGCGCGCGCCGGGCTCACCCGCGGCGTCGGCGCGGGCGACGCACCTCGAAAGCAGGGCTGAGGCCGACGCGATTGCGCCCGGGGCGCGCCGGCGCTAGCCGTCCCCCATGCTCCGCCGCACCGCCATCGTGTCGATCTTCGCGTGCGCCCTCACGCTCGCAGGCAGCGCGTACGCCGGCAGCTACCTCGATCGCGCGAAGCTCCTCGTCGAGGGCACCGAGCAGGACTGCGGGATGCTGCGCCAGCACCTCATGGACAAGGAGCTCGCGCTCATGATCCACGGCGTGGCCGAGGCTCGCCTGAAGGCCGCGTCGAAGATGGAGATCCCGGCGTCGGTGGCGAAGGCTCACCCGCACTTGCTCCTCGTGCTCGAGCACGGCGAGCGCGCGTCGAACGCCGCCAGCGACGGCAACCTGAAGATCGCGCTCGAGCACCTCGAAGACGCGACGCGCGAGGCGAAGATGTTCCGCTCGCTGCTGACCGAGCTCGGGTTTCCCCTCGCCGGTTCGCGCGGCTCCTCGTAGGGCGCGGCTCGATCCATGGGCGTGACTCCTCGCGATCAACGGCCTCGACTGCGGGCGCAGCCGATCGAGCGCGCGCTGCGGATCGTGCTCGTCGAGCCCGAGATCCCTCAGAACACCGGCAACATCGCGCGGCTGTCCGCCGCGACCGCGAGCGAGCTGCACCTCTGCGGCCGGCTCGGGTTCAGGATCGACGAGCACGCCGTGAGGCGCGCAGGGCTCGACTACTGGCACCTCGTCAAGCTCACGCAGCACGTTTCGTTCGAGCACTTCATGAACGCGCATCGCGGCCGCGTGCGGCTCTTCTCCGCCGCGGCGGAGAGGAGCTACCTCGACGCGGCGTTCGAGCCCGGCGACGCGCTCGTGTTCGGCAAGGAGAGCGTCGGGCTCCCGGACGAGCTCTGCGAGAAGTACGCGGACGACGTGTTCGGCATCCCGACGCTCGGCCCCGTGCGCTCCTTGAACCTGTCGAACGCCGTATCGATCGTGGCGTTCGAGGCGCTCCGCCAGATCGGCGCCCTCTCGCCGACGCACCTCGGCTGATCCGGTCGCGGCGCACGTGGACCCGCGGCCCAGGTCGCGCTAACGATCGTGCCGCATGAGGCCGCTCGTCTTGCCGTTCGTCGCTCTCGTCGCGCTCGCTGGCTGCGGGCGCAAGCCGCCGAACGCGACGCCCGAGGGGGCGGTTCGCGAGCTCGTCGAGCGCATCCGACGCACCGGCACCGACGCGGTCTCCGCGAAGGCGGCCTACGATCTGCTGGCGAAGTCGTCGCAGGCGAACCTCAACGCGCGCGCGGAGCGCTACAGCGCGGCGAGCGGAAAGCACATCGCGCCCGAGGCGATGATCGCGCCGGCGAGCTTCGTCGAGCGGTTCGAGGCGCGCGAGCTCAGCGCGGAGATCGTAGGCTCGCACGCGCGCGTCACGGCCGCGGGTCTCCTTCCCGGCGAGCGCGCGGAGATCCCTTGCGTCTACGAGGACGGCGGGTGGCGCGTGCAGATCGATCTGCCCGCGCTGCCTCCGGTCGAGATCCAGCCACGCGACGTCCCGCTCGATCACAAGACGCCGAAGGGCGGCTGAGGCGACGCAGATCCTCGGCGCGTGGCGCCTACGCGTGCGGCGGGCCGGGCTCCGACGTCGCCGCCGTCGCGAGGCCGCGTCCCGTCTCGCCCGCACGATCGAGCCCGAGCTTGAACAGCACCGGGCCGACGACCTCGTTGATGCCCACCGTCGCGATGACGAGGCTCCTGAAGTTCTCGCCGATCTGCGGGAAGGCGCGGATGATCACGAGCGAGATCCCGAGGGCGAGCCCCGCCTGCGAGACGAGCGCGGACCATCCCCACTTGCGGACCATCGGCGTGTCCTCGGCGAAGCGCGAGCTCAGCCGCGCCGCGCCCACCGTCGCCAGCGCCCTCGTCGCGCAGAGCGCGATCGCGATCGGCCAGAGCTTGATGAGGAGCGGCACCTCCAGGTGCGCGCCCGTGAGCGCGAAGAAGACGACGTAGACGACCGCGCCCGTGCGCTCCACCTCGGAGAGGAGCTTGGGCCCTTGGTCGCTCAGGTTCGCGACGACGAAGCCCGCCACGAGGAACGTGAGCATCGCGTCGAACTGGATGTAGCGCAGGAGCTCCGACAGCCCGACGCCCATCGCGAGCAGCACGACCAGGAGCTTGCCGCCGACGACGCGCAGGTACCCGGAGAGCAGGAGCCCGAGCGTGGTCCCGAGCGCGACCGCCCCCGACACCTCTTTGCTGAGGACCGTCAGATCGTTCAAGGACAGGCCCGTCGCCGGATCGATGAGCGGGCGCGCGAACACGATCGTGGTCGCCGCGACGAGGATCCCGACCACGTTCGAGAGCATCACGAAGGCGAGCGAGAAGGTCGAGAGCGGCCCCTTCGCTTGCGTCTGCGCGAAGATGCCGAGCAGCGCGGCGGGGCTGCGCGTGATCGCGAGCGCGCCCCACAGGAGCGACACCCCCACCACCGCCGCGGTCGTGAGCGATCCGGACGTCGGGATGTAGCGGTTCAGCGCGAGGAAGCCGCCGGCGGAGACGAGGAACGTGATGACCGTCTGCAGCCCGATCGCCCACGTCAGGCTGCGCGCCGTTTCGCGGAGCGTCGCGACCCTGAGCTCCGCGCCACCGGCCAGCGAGATGAGGCAGAGGGCCAACGTGTCGACCGGTGCGAGCTTCGAGACCGTGTCGTGGTCGATGAGATGAAGCACGTACGGACCGGAGACGAGGCCCGCGAGGAGATATCCGAGGAGGTGCGGGAAGCCGACGACCTCCGTGATCTCGCTCGTCAGCGTCCCCGCCAAGAGCAGGAAGCCGAGGCCCGCGACGGTGCCGACGGCCGATCTCGCCTCCGGGACCACGCGCGTCGCGATCAAGAGCACGCCGAAGACGACCACGAGCCCGGCGGCCTGCGTGATGCGCGCGCTGCGGCTCTTCGGTACGGCGGGCGCGCTCACGTCGGCTTCCCCTCGGGTGAGCTCTGCGCCCGGCGCGGGGCCGGCGGCAACGACTTGCGCGAGCCCCGCGACGGCAGGCGCGGGCGCAGCTCGGGCACGCTCGCGGAACGCGTAGGAGGCGGCGGCGTGACGGGCACGTCCTCGCCCAGCTCGCCGGCGCTCTCGAGGACGTTCTTGAGCTTCGCAGGTCCGATCACCTCGCCGAGCAGACCCGACGCGGTCGCGACGGAGAGGATGGTGGTGCCCGTGACGCCGGGGAAGCGGAGCGCGCACGCGAGGCCGATCGTGATCGTGAGGACGCCCGACGGGAGGAGCCCCAACCCGAGCCCCAGCCCCAGCTTGGACTCGAGCCGAGGCGCCGCGCGCACGAAGTGCCTCTTCAGCACCGCGCCGACGAGCACCTTGCCCAGGATGCGCGCGGCGAGCGCCACGCCGCCGACGAGGATGAACCCGAGCTCCTTCGGGTACGTCGCCTGCGCGCCAGCCAAGATCAACACGGGCAGCATGATCGGGCGCTCGGTCTGCTCGAGCATCGCGCGCAGCGCGGGCGCGCGCTTCGAGAGCGCGGAGAGGGTCAGACCCATCGCGAACATCGCCGACGGAGCGCTCTGCCCGAGCCGCATCGCCGCGCCCATCCCGAGCAGCGACGTGCCGAGGAGGATGCCCCATCGCTCGCTCGGTCGGTCCTCGATGTCCGAGAGCGCGGCGGCGGTCGCGCCGAGGATCCCGCCCACCGCGAGCGTGCTGCCGAACGAGAGCCAAGCCGACCAGGTGATGTGCAG
>CAYYKK010000334.1:0-2394 GCA_964467935.1 uncultured Polyangiaceae bacterium | reverse complement strand
GCCCCTGCGGCGCGTCTCCCCACGCGAACACGAGCCCGAGCAGCGTCAGCGGCACGACGTCGTCGGCCTCGGCGAGATCACCGAGCAGCTCCGACACGGCGCCCTGCGCCTTGTAGCGCTCGACGACCCAGCGGACACCGTGCCGCGTCGTCTCGCACGTCACGCACCCGAGGCCGAGCGAGAGCACCCAGAGGTCATGGCCGCGGAGCGGGGTGACGGCGCGCGCGAGGGCGTAGGTCGCGCTGCCCGTGAGCGCGACCAGAAAGAGGGCGAAGCCAGCGCCGATCGCGAGCCTCGGGACCGTGACGCGTCGGCCCCCGATGGTGCCGAAGTTGAGCCCGATGATGAGCGACGTCCACGCGAGCGCGATGACGGTGAGCGGCTCGAACGACGTGAGCGTCGCGCCCGAGATCACGCCGAACACCATGGGCCCGAGGATGATGCCGAGCAAGAGGAACTCGGTGCCGGACGGCAACCCGAAGCCCCGCAGCGCGCGACCGCCCACGAGGATCGAACCGAAGTACGCGACGACCAAGAGGCCGGTGAGGATCGCGATCGCGCTCATCGTGCGCTCGGCGGCTCCAGGCTCTCCCGTTCGTCGTCGTCGTGGGTCACGGCGCCGAGCGCAGCGCTGAAGAGCTGGTGCCTCGCGTCGAGCTCCTCGGTGACGACGCTGAGCGAGTAGCGCACGCCGCTCTCGTCCACGCCGTCGATCTCCGCGCGCGCGTCGACGCCGAGGTGCTCGATCGCCTCCAGCAGACGGAAGCGCAGATCCGGCAGATCCGCGGTCATCGGCAGCGTCAGCGTCACGGTCACGCGCGGCGCCGGCCCGAGGATGCGCATGGGTCGCACGAGCCAGGCGAAGTGCGGGATGCGGGTCTCGACGCCGAGATCGTCCTCGAGCGAGATGTTGAGCAGCGAGAGATCCGCCACGCGTCCCACGCGCCCCTCGAGGTCGACGTAGTCGCCCACGCGCACGCGCCTGCCGAACACGGCCACCGCGCCGAGGATGCACGACGAGAGGAACGGGACCGACGCGAGACCCAGCGCCGCGAGCGTGATCATGCCGGCGCGCGGGAGCGCGCCGTCCTCGTTGCCCGTGATGAGCGGCGCGGCGAAGACCAGCGTCGAGAGGATGATCCCGCCCCGCACGAGCAGGCTCGTCGGCATCGCGAGATCCGGAGCGAGCCAGTTGAGCGTCGTCTTGTTCGTCGCGACGCCCTCGAAGAAGAGCCCGACGACGCGGAGGAGGATCGCGACCGCCAAGAGCGCGATGCCGATGACGAGCAAGATCGGCAGCGACGACGCGATCCGGGAGGCGAGCGACGCGAACGGCTCGATGATGAACCCCGTCAGCCGCTCGGTGTATCCGCGCGTCGACTCGAACAACGACAGCGCCGCGATGAGCCACACGTAGACGATGCCGAACTGCCCGACCCACTTGCCGACGCTGATCGTGAGCGCGAGGCCGCTGCGGAGCGTCGCTGGGTTCAGCACCTCCATGCGGCTCACGCGCACGGCGGGGATGCGGTCCGGGTTCGCCTCCACCCACGCGTTCGCGCGCTCGGCGAACTCGCCGACCTTGCGGAGGAGGTAGAGCGTGACGACGCCGAAGAAGACGACGAGCGAGATCGAGAAGATCGTGCTGGCGAGCGTGCTGCGCGTCTTCTCGGTGCTGATCGCCTTGCGCACCTGGGCCGCCACGCGGTCGGCGTGGACCACGAGCGTCGCGTCGCCCGCCGCCTTCGCGTCGTCGGCCGTGAGCTGGACGATCGGCGACTTGCCCACGTAGACCACGGCGGTCGGCTCGCTGACCTTGCCGTCCTTCTCGCTCAGGAGCTCGACGCGCACGTCTTCCGGCGTCGCGCCCTCGTAGGCGTCCTTCAGCGCCTTCGTCGCGTCCTTCGCGCGTCGCTCGGCGCTCTGGCCACCGTGGGCCACGTGCAAGACGAACGCGACGGTCTCGTGGAGCCGAACCTCGCCGTTCGCTCCTTCCTGCGGCGGCTGCGCCGACGGCGCGGTCGAGGGCGGCGGCGGAGGTGTCGGATCGGCCACGGGCGCCTCCGCCCTCGCGGTGGTCACGGGCGCGGAGGGAGGCGGCGGCGGAGGCGGTGGCGCGGCGGGAGGAGGCGGGGCCGCCGGGGGCGCCTCGGCGACGCTCGGCGGTGGGCTCGGCGCGACCGGCTCGCTCGTCGACGGGGCCGCGGGCCCCGCAGGCGACGTCGGTCGCGCGAGCGTCGGGGGCACGCCTTGGGCAGCCGCAGCGCCCGGGCCGCCGAACACGGTGAGGAGGAGGCCGAGGACGGTCCACGTGCGTCGCCGCGGTGCCTCTCGGCGCCGAGCAAAGCGAGCCCCACCGCACTCCGTCCCCTCTTGGCGGTTCGGCACGGCCCT
>CAYYKK010000333.1:0-8124 GCA_964467935.1 uncultured Polyangiaceae bacterium | reverse complement strand
GATCCTCGCGTCGGCCGCCGCGACGCCCGCGGGCACCGGCACCGGCGGCGCGCCGATCCCGCCCGCGACGCCGAGCGGCTCGGAGATCCTCGACCACCTCGAGCCCGAGGGGGACGAGGTGAGCGGCGTCGCGCACGCGGCGAACCCAGCGGAGGTCCGCGCCCTGCTCGACCAGGCGCAGGCGGAGTCGCAGAAGGGACGCAAGCCGACCGCCCTGCAGAAGTTCCGCGAGGCGCTCAAGCTCGACCCCGCGAACGCCGAGGCCCTCAGCTGGGTCGAGGAGCACCTGCGCCAGAAGCGGATGTACGCCGACCTCCGCGACGTCCTGCTCGCGGCCTCGCGCGTCACGTCGCAGCCCGTCGAGACCCGCAAGGCGCAGCTCCGCGACGTCGCGGGCCTCTGCGAGTCGCAGCTGCGCGATCTCGACACCGCGATCAGCGCCTGCAAGCAGGTCTGCCAGCTCGATCGCGGGGACGAGAACGCCCGCGAGCAGCTGCGACGGCTGCTCGAGAAGGGCAACCGCTGGGACGAGCTCGCGACGGTCCTCGAACAAGAGGCGATGGGCGCGCCGGACGTCGAGACGAAGATAGCGCTCGAGAAAAAGCTCGCGCAGCTGCACGAGACGAAGCGCAAGGACGTCGGCGCCGCCGCCGAGGCGTGGGCACGCATCGCCGCGCTCTCGCCCCAGGACGAGACGTCCATCCAGACCGCGGTGAAGCTCTTCGAGCGCGCCGAGCAGTTCGACATGGCTGCGCAGGTCATCGCCGACAACGTCTCCGGCCTGGAGGACGTCGTCACGCGTGGCAACCTCCTGTCGCGCCTCGGCGAGCTCCGCCAGAAGGCGGGCGATCACGGCGCCGCAGGCGACGCCTATGCCGAGGCCGCCGAGGCGCTCGGTGAGGGCGGAGGCGCGCAGACGCTGAAGCGCTGGGAACAGGCCGAGAAGGCGTACGCGGAGGCGGGCCGCTTCATCGAGGCCGCCAACGCCATCGATCAGCGCGCCCAGCTCGTCGATCCGAGCCAGAAGGCGGCGCTCTTCGCGTCGGCGGCGAAGCTCTTCGAGCAGTCGGGAGATCCCTCGAGCGCGATCGAGAAGCTCGAGCAGGCGTGCGAGCTCGATCCGGCGAACGACGCGTTCGCGACGGATCTCGAGGCGCACTACCGCGCTGCGGACCGCCTCGCCGATCTCGCGACGTTCCTCGGCGGACGCGCCGAGAAGCTTCCACAGAAGGAGCTCCGCGTCTCCGCGCGCTTCAAGGCGGCTGAGGTCTACAAGGCGCTCGGCGATCAGGATCAGGCCCGCGAGACGTGGCTGCTCATCCTGAACGATGGCGACGATCCGCGGGCGCTTCGCGAGCTGGTCGACGACGCCCAGAGCCGCGGCGACCACCAGGAGCGCGCCGATCTGCTCCGCAGGCTCGTCGACGTCACGAGCGACGCGGCGGAGAAGCTCGCGCTCGCGATGCAGGAGGCGGCGCTCTTCGCCGGCGAGCTCGACGACCCGCAAGGAGCGATCGACCGCTACGAGGCGATCGCGAAGAAGCTCGATCCGTCGCGCGCCGAAGAGCTCAAGAACGTCCTCTCGTCCATCGCGGAGATGCACGAGAAGCTCGGGAACGAGAGCGGCGCCGCCGAGGCGTTGGAGCGCGTGCTCGAGATCGCGCCGGAGGAGGAGAAGGTCGAGGTCGCTCAGCGCCTGGCCCAGCTCTACGAAGGACCGCTCGACGACGTGAAGCGCGCCATCCGCGCGCTCGACGTGATCCACCACGCCGACGCCGAGGACTACGACGCGGTCGCGCGGCTGCTCAAGCTCACGGAGCGCGACGAGGACTGGCCCCGCGTCGCGACGCTGCTCGCCTCGCTCATCGAGGTCGAGGGGGACGAGGCCGAGGCGAGCGAGATGACGCGAAGGCTCGCGACGATCCAGCACGAGAAGCTCGAGAAGGGCGACGAGGCGCTCGCGACGCTGGAGAAGGTGGCCGACCAAGGCGACAAGGCCTGCCAGGACGCCTACGTCGAGCTCGGCGACGCGCTCGGGTGGAAGGGCATCGTCGCCTCGAAGCTCGTCATGTGGAACGAGCGCAGCGCGGGCCCGCAGCGGGCCGAGGCCCTGCGCGGCGCCTTCGACCGCTTCCTCGTCGTCGGTCGCGAGGCGGACGCGTCGCGGGTCGCACTCGAGCTCGCACGCACACGCGCCGCGGACGCGGAGCTCGGCGACAAGCTCGAGCAGATCGCGGTCAAGACGAAGGACCTCGAGGCCCTCGCTACCGCGCACGAGATCCTCGTCAAGGAGTACTCCGGCACCGAACGCGCGGCGGAGCTCGTGCGGCAGGCCGAGGTGATGGTCGAGGCGGGCGCCGATCCGCTCGAGGCGATGCAGCACGGCGAGGCGTCGCTCGCGAACGTGCCGCCCGCCGAGGTCGAGCCGCTCCTCACGCGCCTCGCCGCCCTCACGACGGCCCCGGGCCACGTCATCGATCTCTACGAGCGCCAGATTGGGCGCTGCAAGCAGCCGAACGATCGTCTCGCCGCGCTCTCGCGCGCGGCGCAGGTGGCGGCTCGTCGCGGCGCGACCGATCGGGCTCGCAGCTTCTTCGAGCTCGCCCTCGGCAGCGGCGTCCAAGAGGACACGCTGAACGCCCTCGAGAACGCGGCGCGCGAAGGGGACGAAGAAGCGGGCACGAAGACGCTGCGGACGATCCTCGCCGAGGCCCTCGCGGCCGGCGGGCAAGGCTCGCGCGACGGCGGCAGGACGCGCGCGGCGCTCCTTCGAAGGGCGGCGTCGATCGCCGAGCGCGAGCTCGACGACATGCAGCGCGCGTTCGCGTGGTTGGGCGACGCGCTGGTGACGTACGTCGACGACGCCGGGCTCGCGGCGCTCGACGATCTCGGCGCGCGCGTCGGAGACAAACACCGCGTCGAAGCGACGCTCGGGCGCGCGCTCGAGGAGGTCTTCGACGGACCGCTCGTGCGCAAGCTGCTCGCCCGCCGCGCCCGCTTGAGGCGCGACGAGCTCGACGACAGCCAGGGCGCTGCCGCAGACCTCAAGAAGCTGCACGATCTGTCTCCCTCCGACCAAGAGGTGATGAACGAGCTCTCCGCGCTGCTCGAGGCGCTCGGCGATCATCGAGGGATGATCCACCTCTACGAGGACCAGATCCTCCGCGGACGTGATCCGAGCCAACGCGCCGAGCTGGCGCGGAAGGTCGCGCGACTGTGGGAAGAGGAGATCGGCGACGCGCGCGAGGCGGCGGACGCGTGGCGCCGCGTCCTCCGGATGAAGGCCGCGGACCCCGAGGCGACCGCGGGGCTCGAGCGCGCGAAGACGAACAACCTGAAGAAGGCTCCTCCGGTGTACGAGAAGGCTGGGAGCGCGGAGCGCGCCGCCGGCTCTGCGCCGCCCCCGCCGAAGCGGAGCGCGCCGCCCACCAGCGCCGCCGGCCCCGTGAGCAAGGCCCCGGCGAGCTCGAGCCCGACGACGGACCGAGGCGGGCTCGGCGGAGACCCGCTCGGCACGACGGGCGAGGACGCGGCGGCCGGGCACCTCGAGGAGGTGACGGCCGACGGACTGCCCGACGACATGGCTGCGGCGCTGAAGCAGCGCTCGGCGCGGCCGTCGCCCCCGAACGATCCCGAGACGCCCGCTGCACCGCCGGTGAAGGAAGCGGGATCCGAGGCAGGCGCCTTCGCCGCGACCCCCTTCGGCGACACCGCCTCGGCGGGGCACACGGAGAACGGGACGGCGACCAGCGACGGCGAGATGAGCCCGCTCGACGTACTGAGCACCGAGCTGGCACGCCCCCCCGGCGCGACCGACAGCCAGGCGCCCCCCGCCGGCGGAGCTGGTCACGCTGAGGCGCCGCCAGGCGGCGGTCCGGAGCAAGGCTACCACCTGCAACCGGGTTACGACTCCCACGCCGATGCGTCCCGCCAGGGTCACGGCGCGGAGGGCCATCCCCAAGAGGGGCATGGCCAGCAGGGATACGATTCCCAGCAGGGTTTTGGCCAGCAGGGTTATGACCAGCAGGGATATCCTCAGCAGGGCTATCCCCAGCAGGGTTACGGCCAGCAGGGTCACGACCCTCAGCAGGGTTATGGCCAGCAGGGTTATGGCCAGCAGGGTTATGGCCAGCAGGGCTATCCCCAGCAGGGCTATCCCCAGCAGGGCTATCCCCAGCAGGGCTATCCCCAGCAGGGTTACGGCCAGGGATATAACCAGCAGGGGTATCCCCAACAGCAGGGCTACGATCCCCAGCAGGGTCATGGCCCGCAGGGTCATGGCCAAGAGGGGTATCCCCAACAGCAGGGATACGATCCCCAGCAGGGCTACGGCCAGCCCGGCCACGGGCAGCAGGGTTACGGGCCGCAGGGTTACGGGCCGCAGGGTTATGGCCAGCAGGGTTACGGGCAGCAGGGCTATCCCCAACAGGCTCATGGCCAAGCGGGGTATCCGCAGCAGCAGGCGCACGGTCAGGAGGGGTATCCGCCCGGCGCCGCCGCGAACGCCGGAGGCCACCCCCCGGCCGCCTCCGAGGAGGACGTCGAGGACGTCGACGACGCCGAGCTCATCGAGGACGACGAGCCGCCGCACCCCGCCAAATAGCCTTCCGTGAAGTCGAAGTCGTGATCGTTCCTCCCGCCTTGCGTCCGGGCGACACGGTGGCGATCGTGGCGCCCTCGAGCCCGTTCGAAGCCGTCCTCGGCTGGCGCGGCCTCGGCTTCCTGGCGTCACGCTACCGGCTCCTGTTCGATCGCGAGCTCTTCTCCCGGACGGGCTACCTCGCTGGAAACGACGCGCGTCGCGAGGCCGAGCTGTCGCGCGCGCTGCACGATCCGCGTGTCGCCGTGATCCTCGCCGCGCGCGGTGGCTACGGGGCGTCGCGCTTCGTGCACGACAAGATCGATTGGTCCGCGCTGCGCGCGCGGCCGAAGTGGATCGTCGGGTTCTCCGACGTCACGGCGCTGCACGTCGAGGCGTCGCGCGTCGGCGTCGCGTCGCTCCACGCGTGCCACCTGACGAGCCTCGGAAGGAGCGACGCGCACGCGCGCGACGCCCTCGTCCGCGCGCTGGAGGCCCCGGAGGCGCCGCGCGTCTTCGACGGCCTGCGCGTCGTCACGAAGGGGCACGCACGCGGTCCTCTCTTCGGAGGCAACCTCACCCTCCTGCACGCGTGCGCGGCGGCTGGCCGGCTCCTCGTCCCCGAAGGCGCGATCCTGTTCGTCGAGGACGTGACCGAGCGCCCCTATCGCATCGACCGCATGCTCGCGACGCTCGCCGTCGGTGGCCACCTCGCGCGCGTGGCAGGCGTGGCGCTCGGCGAGTTCACGAGCTGCGACCCAGGCCCCGATCGGGTCACGGTGCGCGCCGTCCTCGAAGAGCGCCTCGGCGCGCTCGGCGTCCCCGTCGTCGACGGCCTGCCGGTCGGGCACGGGCGCGACAACGAGCCGCTCTTGCTCGGCGCCGACGCGGTCCTCTCGGCGAGCACGACCGGCGAGTTCCGCGTCGGCCGCGCCGGATGACGGCCCACGACGGCCTCTTCAGCGATAGCCCTCGGGCGCGTGCGGCCGCGCCACCGCGGCGTCGAGCTCCGCGTCGAGCTCCTCCTCCGCCTGCTGCTCCAGCGTCTTCGGCGGCGGCACGTCGGCGTACGGCGAGGCGACGCGCACGCCGCCGGCCGTCGCGCCGATCTCCGCGAGATCCGTCTCCGCTCCGTGCTGGAACGCGGCGAAGAGCCCGGGCGAGATCGACATCACCCATCGCTTCGCGTTCTCGGTCTTGTCGATCTCCTCGCGCAGCCGCGCGACCTCGCCGAGGCCCGCCGTCTCCGGCGACACCACCGCGCGCGCGAGATCGGCGAGCAGCTCTTCACGGACGCTGAGCGGGAGCTCGAGCGCCTGCGTCTCGGCGTACGAAGCGGCCTCTGGGAGCCGCCCCATCTGGATGAGCTCGACGAGGCGCACGCGGAAGACCGCGCGCTCGAGGTGAGGATAGGTCGCGCTGAGCCAACGAAGCGCCGCCTCCGCGTCGGCGTAGCGTCCCATGCACGCGAGCGCGAAGGCGCGGAGGCTGTGCAGATCCGGGTAGAGGATGTCCGCGCGCTGCCGCTCGTTGGGCGACCACAGCCGCGCGATGGCCTTGTCGCAGTGCTCGAGCACGACCATCCACTCGCCGCGCTTCTCCGCCCCCGAGGCGATCAGCATGTGCCCCTGCGCCGCGAGGACGTCGTCGGGGCCATCGACCAACGCGAAGAGATCGGGCTGCGCCGTGGGCGCCTGCGCCGCTCCGCCGCTCGGGCGAGCGACGCCTCGCGCGGCCGGCCGCAGCTGCTCGCGCTGCAGCTTCGCGCGGTAGGCACGCTTGACGCCCGCGTAGACGGCCCCGCCGAGCGCCGCCGCGCCGAGGGCGAGCGCGAAGAGCGGCAGCCCGAGCGAGGGAGCCTCTTCGCCGACCGTCGGCACGCTGAGCACCGGCGCCGAGAGGTAGTCGATCGCCCACGACGCGCCCGCCAGCAGCGTGACGATGCCGACGATGCCGAGCGCGATGAGGCCGTTGCGCTGCGAGGTCGACTTCGTGTTGCGCAGCGTGCCGGCGTTGAACGTCGGCACCGTCCTACCGGGGTAGTAGCCCTGCGAGGCCATCTGCTGCGCGACGAGCTGCTGCGCCGCCGCTTGTTGGCGCTCGACGTAGGTCGTCTGGGTCACGTTGAGCTGGGCGCGGTCCTTCTTCCCCTTGCGGACGAACTGCGCGGCCCCAGGCGCGATCTTGGCGACCCAGTCGTCGAGCTCGGGCTCGTCACCGCTGGCGCGCTCCTCGGGCGGAGCCTGCACCCGGTACACCGACTTCTGGGTGACCTTCAGCATGCGCTGGAACGCGCGGACGATCGCGCGCTCGCGCGGGTGGGTGTGCTCGAGCAGGAGGGTGCGCTCGCGATCGAGCAGCTCTCGGAGGGCGTCGCGCTCCCCCGAGCGCTCGAGGAGGATGGCCTCGGCGAGCGCCACGCGCGCGAGCGCCTCGGGGCTCGGGCTCGGCAGATCACGGATCCACGCGACCTCGGCGAGCGCGGCGTCACGGTCGCCGAGCCCGGCGCAGACGAACGCGCGCATCGCGTGGGCGCCCTCGATTTGGTAGGCGCTGTTCGCCTTGAACTTCCCGTCGACGGGGATCGCGAGCGCCTCGTCGAGGACCCCCTTGGCCTCGGCGAGGTTGCCGCGCCGAAGCGCGACCAAGGCGCGTTGGATGAGGTTCAGTCGCCGCGACCACCGCGAGCGGGAGAACCGACCGACCGTGTCGAGCAGCTCCTCCGCTTGGGTGAGTCGGCCGAGCGCGATGCAGCGATAAGCCGCGTTGAGCCCGAGCGTCGCCGCGCGCATCGCGCGCTTGCGCTGGTTGTTCCAGATGGGGAAGGCCGCGAGCGCAGCCGACGCGGCGAGCCCTGCCCACGCGGAGTCGAACGCGGCCATGGAGATGCCGAGCAGGACCGGCAGCCCGAAGAAGAGCGTGCCCAAGATCGTGAGCGCGACGACCTCGCCGCGACCGCGGGTGTACTCCCGGTTGAGCTCGAGCGGCGTCAGCATGGTCGACAGGCGGTCAGCTCCTCCACGGGTCGCGCGACGAACGGCGCGCCGACGCTTCTCTTTCGGCCCATCCTCCGGCGGGGAGGCTCACTCACTCGGGATCTGCTCGATGACCTCGAAAGACTCTGGAAAGCGGCCCGAGCGCGCCTTGGAGAAGACGAGCCGGCCATCGACCTCGACGTCGAATTGCCCCACGGAGCCCGCCACGAGATCCGTCGCGTGCCCCGTCGACTCGAGGATATCGGCCGCGAGCCTCGCGGCTTTGGGTCGGTAGCTTCAAGCGTGGCAGTACTTGATGACGATCTTCACGCGCCCAAGGTAGCACGGAGCGCGCTCGGGTGCCTCGACGCCCGGCGCTTGCGCCGGCCGCCGAGAAGTGGGACGGCTCGGAGCGTGGAGCGCGCCGCGCGACAGACCGAGGGACGTGTCGCTCGCTGGGTGGGGGCCCTGTGCCTCGTCGCGGCGTCGGCGTGTCACGGCGAAGCCGCGGCGCCCTCGCCGAGCGGGAGCGGGTCGAACGGATCGGCCGCGGTCTCCGCCAGCGTCGCG
>CAYYKK010000332.1:0-8129 GCA_964467935.1 uncultured Polyangiaceae bacterium | reverse complement strand
ATCAGCAGAAGACGAAGTGGCGGACCTCGGCGGCGGCCTTCCGTAGCTCGGCGCGGAAGTCGGGGTGCGCGATCGCGATGAGGCCCTCGGCGCGCTCGCGCAGCGTGAGCCCGTGCAGGTTCACCGCGCCGTGCTCGGTCACGACCCAGTGCACGTGGCCCCGCGTCGTGACGACGCCCGCGCCTTCCTTCAGCGACGGGACGATGCGCGAGACCGTGCCCTTCGCCGCGGTCGAGGGCAACGCGATGATCGGCTTGCCGCCCTGCGAGAGCGCGGCCGCGCGGATGAAGTCCATCTGGCCGCCGATCCCCGAGAAGATGGTGTGTCCCATCGAGTCGGCCGCGACCTGCCCCGACAGATCGATCTCGATCGCCGAGTTGATGGCCACCACCCGATCGTTCTTGCGGATGAGCGCGGTGTCGTTCGTGCGATCGCACGGGTGAAACTCCACGCGCAGGTTGTCGTCGACGAAATCGAAGAGCCTGTGGCTCCCGGAGACGAAGCTCGTCACCGTGCGCCCCGGGTGGACCTTCTTGTACTTGTTCGTGACGACGCCGGCCTCGATGAGCGGGATGAGCCCGTCCGAGAACATCTCCGTGTGCACGCCGAGATCGTGTTTGTCGCCGAGGCGGCTCAGCACCGCGTCGGGGATGCCGCCGATGCCCATCTGCAGCGTCGCGCGATCCTCGACGAGGCTCGCGATGATCTCCCCGATGCGGGCCTCCACCTCGCTCTCCGCTGCGGGCTCGGCCTCCCAGAGCGCCCTGTCGGTGTGGATGAACGAGCTCACGCGGTCGAAGCGCACGCCCGAGTGGCCGTGCGTCCTCGGCATCCGCTCGTTGACCTCCGCGATGATCGTGTGGGCCGAGACCGCCGCCGCGTACGCGGTGTCGACCGACGTCCCGAGCGTCGCGTCGCCGTGCCGATCCGGCGGCGAAATCGTGAGCAGCGCGACGTCGAGCGGGATGCGCCGCGACAAGAAGAGCTCCGGGATGTCCGACAGGAACACCGGGATGAAGTCGGCGCGCCCTTCGGCGATCGGCTTGCGCAGCGCCTGTCCGGTGAAGAGCGAGACGCTCCGGAAGCGCCCCGCACACTCGGGCGCCGCGAACGGCGCCGGACCGGCGGTGTGCAGGTGGTAGAGGCGCACGTCCTCGAGATCGGTGCGCTTCGCGAGCGCCTCGATGAGCGGCGTCGGCGTCGCAGCGGCGCCGTGCACGAACACCCTCATCCCGCTCTTGATGGCCCGGACTGCCTCTTCGGGGCTCGTCGCGCGTTCTTGCCAGTTCTTCATCGCGTCTCCCCAGTCTTCATCGCGTCTCCCGAGCTCAGGCTCGGACCTCCTCCGTGCGGCGCACGATCTCCTCCAGTCGATCGCGCTCCAGCGTCTCCTTCTCGAGGAGCTCGGCGGCGAGGGCCTCGAGGGTCGCGCGCCGAGCCTTCAGGCTCTCTTCGGCGCGCCGCAGCGCCGCCTCGAGGAGCGCCTTCACCTCGTGGTCGATGAGCTCCGCCGTCTCCTCCGAGAACGCGCGATCGCCCGCGCTCTCGAACGGCGTGCCGAGGAAGCGCGCCGCCGGTCCCGCCCCGAACGTCTGCGCGCCGAGCGCCTCGCTCATGCCGAAGCGCGTGACCATCTGTCGCGCCAGCGCGGTCGCGCGCTCGAGATCGTTCTGCGCTCCCGTGGAGACGTCGTCGAACACGAGCTGCTCGGCCGCGCGGCCCCCGAACAGCACGCACAGCTGATCGGAGAGCTCGTTGCGCGTCATCAGGTAACGCTCCTCGGTCGGGAGCTGCAGCGTCGCGCCGAGCGCGCCCACCGAGCGCGGGATGATCGTCACGCGGTGCACCGGATCCGCCGTGGCCACCGAGAGCGCGACGAGCGCGTGTCCCGACTCGTGGAAGGCGACCCGCTTCTTCTCGAGCTCGGTCATCACCTGCCCGTGCTTCTTCAGCCCGAGCTGGATGCGGTCGATGGCCTCCTCGAAGTCGCGCGTGTCGATCGCGGTCGCGCCGCGCCGTACCGTCGCGAGCGCCGCCTCGTTGACGATGTTCGCGAGGTCGGCGCCCACCATGCCGGGGGTTCGCTGCGCGACCTTCCTCAGATCGATCGTCGGCGCGAGCTTCACCTTCTGCGAGTGCACGCGCAAGATCGCCTCTCGACCGCGCACGTCCGGGCGATCGACGATCACCTGCCTGTCGAATCGGCCCGCCCGCAAGAGCGCCTTGTCGAGGATCTCGGGCCGGTTCGTCGCCGCGAGCACGACGATGCCGCTCGATCCATCGAACCCGTCCATCTCCACGAGCAGCTGGTTCAGCGTCTGCTCGCGCTCCTCGTTCGCGACGAACCCCGTGCCGCCGGCCCGGTTCTTCCCGATCGCGTCGAGCTCGTCGATGAACACGATGCGCGGCGCCTTCTCCTTCGCTTGCTGGAACAGGTCACGCACCCGCGACGCGCCCACCCCGACGAAGAGCTCGACGAACTCCGACGCCGACATCGAGAAGAAGGCGACGCCCGCCTCCCCGGCGACCGCGCGCGCGAGGAGCGTCTTGCCCGTCCCCGGAGGGCCGACGAGGAGCACGCCCTTCGGGGCGCGCGCTCCGAGCGCCTTGTAGCGCGCCGGATCCTTCAGGAACGACACGAGCTCCTCGAGCTCGCCCTTCGCCTCGTCCGCGCCCGCGACGTCGGCGAAGCGCACCTGGTTCTCCTTGCTCCGGTCGTAGACCTTCGCGCGGCTCTCGGCGATCCCCTGACCTCGCCCGCGGAGCCCGCCCCCGCTGCTCAGCGCGAGGAACAGCAGCGGGAGCAGGATGAACGGCGCGATGCCGAGGGCGATCGACGAGAGCCAGCTCGACTCGGGCTTGCCCGTCACCGACACGCCGTGATCCTGCATGTCCTTGAGGAGCGGCTGCTCGTCCATGTTCGGGATGCGGTCGGCGACGAGGATCCCGCCCGCCTTCTTCGCGTCCTTGTCCGACAGGCGCGCGACGACCTCGGTCGGCTTCAGCTCGACCTCCTTCACGCGGCCTTCGTCGACCGCGTGCACGAGATCGGTGTAGCTCACGCGCTCGGCGACGCCCCCGAAGCTCGACTTGTCGCGCGTGAGCCAGACGAGCGCGAGGAGCAACGCGAGCCCGATGCCGATCTGCTGCCAGCGCTTCATCGTCTGCCTCGTCCGTGGCTTTACAGAGCCGCCCGAGCGAAGTCGAGCCCGCCGAGGACGCCCGCGATGCGCCGCTCGTCGGTCGCGAGCACGCGCCGCGGCCGCATCTCGTGCGCCTGCGCCGCGGCCCGGAAGACCGGCGTGTGTCGGTCGAGGAACAGAATGGCAGGGCTCATCACCTCCTCGACGCGCGACGCGGGATCGTGCTCCTTCGACAGCAGCGCCTCCCGCTGCGAGAAGATGCCCACCGCGAAGCCCGCCGCGTCGAGCACGACGAGCCCCGCGACCTGGGCCTTCGCGAGCTCGTCGGTCGCGGCGGCGAGCGTCGTCGTCGTCCCGATCGTGAAGACCGGCTGCGACATGAGATCCGACAAAGTCCGCGGCGTGCGCGCGTCGACGAGCGCGCGGAGCACGTCGTGCGTGCTGAACGTGCCGGCGAGATGACCGTCGTGGATCGTGTAGACGCGGTGGATCCGGCACTCGGTCATGACCTTCGCCGCGTCTGCGACCGTGGCCTTCGTGTCGACGGTCGTCACGCCCGCCGACATGATCTCGTCGACGGTGATGCGCGGGAGCGAGAGGAGCTCGCCGTCCTTCAGCGCACGCGCGGTGAGGCGCCCGATGCGGATGAGATCGGTGCGCGACACGACCCCGAGGGCCAGCCCGTCCGCGTCGACGACGCAGACGCTCGAGACGCCCCGCCCGAAGAGCGTGTCGTAGACCTCCGTGACGGCCGTGCCCGAGGGCACCACCACGACGGGCTCGGTCATGTAGCGCGCGACCGGCTCGAGGATTCGGCTCATGGGGAGGCGAGCTCCGCAAGACCCGATCCAAGGGCCATTCCTTAACGAAACCGATCTTGGAGGCCGCCTCGCGCCGCGATCTCTGCGCGCGGGTGCACGCATTGCGCTCGATTCGAGGCCCTCTCCCGCGAGATCGCCCTTCCGGGGAGCCCGTGCCGGGAGTAGAGATCGCGCGCGCTCGACGGGCTGGGGCGCCGAGCTCGCGGCTGGCCGTCGGAGCAGCTTGACAGTCGGGCCCCCCTGAGTATCCTCCGCCTCCCCATTCTGTCTGGGAGCGTTTCTTTCCATGCCGACGATCAACCAGCTCATCCGCCAGGGCCGCGAAGCCACCGTTTGGAAGACGGCTTCGCCCGCGCTCAAGTCGTGTCCCCAACGCCGCGGCGTCTGCGTGCGCGTCTACACGACGACCCCCAAGAAGCCGAACTCGGCCCTCCGAAAGGTCTGCCGCGTCCGTCTCACGAACCACATGGAGGTCACGAGCTACATTCCTGGTGAGGGTCACAACCTCCAGGAGCACTCGGTCGTCCTCATCCGCGGCGGCCGCGTGAAGGACCTCCCCGGCGTTCGCTACCACGTCGTCCGCGGCACCCTCGACGCCTCCGGCGCCTCGGGGCCGAGCTCGACCAACAAAGCCACCCGCAACCGCAAGCGCTCGAAGTACGGCGTCAAGCGGCCGAAGGGCTGACTGTTCTGGAGGGTCTTCTTCGAAAGACCCTCCGCTGTGTTTTCTGGAGGGGCTTCACAAGCCCCTCCCCCCACGCCGAAGGCGTGGGGCCCCCCTCCCAAACGCTGCGCGTGGGTCCCTGAGCCCACTTGCCCTCTCGAGAGACGTAGCGCCTGCAACCATGCTGCAAGATGAGGCGTGTTGCTAGAGGGTGATGGTTTCGAAAAGATTCAAGTAACAGCAAGCTGAGAGAACACCCATGCCCCGTCGTCGTGAAGTCCCGAAGCGCCGCATCATCCCGGACCCCAAGTTCAAGGACAAGCTCGTCGCCAAGTTCACCAACTCGCTCATGCTGAGCGGGAAGAAGGCGACGGCGGAGGGCATCCTCTACGGCGCGTTCGACATCATCAAGGACCGCTTCAAGGAAGAGCCCATCGACATCTTCCGCAAGGCGCTCGACAACGTGAAGCCGAAGCTCGAGGTGAAGAGCCGACGCGTCGGCGGCGCGACCTACCAGGTCCCCGTCGAGGTCCGCCCCGAGCGCCGCGTCGCCCTCGCGATGCGCTGGCTCGTCACCTACTCGCGCACCCGCGGCGAGAAGACGATGCGTGAGCGCCTGGCGGCCGAGTTCGTCGACGCCGCCCAGAACCGCGGCAACGCGGTCAAGAAGAAGGACGACACGCACAAGATGGCCGAGGCGAACAAGGCCTTCGCCCACTACCGCTGGTAGTCGTCGGCCATCGGGGTCGCGCGCGCCGGCGAGCACATTCGCTGGTGAACCGACCGAAGATGCGCTAAGTAGCCGCTCCCTCGTCGGGGGCGGCTCTTTGCGTCCGCGGAAACACCGCGGCTCGGAGAGATCGCCCACGGGGCATGACCTTCGTCCTCACAGAGGAGAGCTAGCGAGCGAAATGAAGAGGTCGACATAAGGATCGGGCTGCGACCACATCGGCGTCGCTGACCGTCGACGCCGCGAAGCGGCGAGGCGAGCGGCACCCCACATCGCATCCCGAAACCCTCTCCGGGTTCCCCCGGCCCCAGCGTGTCCTTTCGAAGAGGCGCGCGGGCCGCTCACCAAATGGCGGTGAGAGTGTCTCCGGTCGAACGCTGCGGCTCTCTCGAGCAAGCGGCGCGACCGAGACGGAACGGACCGGAGGGGGTTTCGTGCGTTCCGATCCCGAAAGAACCTCTCCGTCGCTCCGGAGGAACCATGAGCCGCGATTACTCCCTCGAGAAGACGCGCAACATCGGGATCATGGCGCACATCGACGCGGGCAAGACGACCGTGACCGAGCGCATCCTGTATTACAGCGGCGTCAACTACAAGATGGGCGAGGTCCACGAGGGCGCCGCGACGATGGACTGGATGGTCCAGGAGCAGGAGCGCGGGATCACCATCACGTCGGCCGCGACGAACTGCTTCTGGACGCCGGTCGAAGGCCCCGAGAAGGGCCAGAGCCACCGCGTCAACATCATCGACACGCCTGGGCACGTCGACTTCACCATCGAGGTCGAGCGCAGCCTCCGCGTCCTCGACGGCGCGGTCGCGGTGTTCGACGGCGGCAACGGCGTCGAGCCGCAGAGCGAGACCGTCTGGCGCCAAGCCGACAAGTACCACGTGCCGCGCATCGCGTTCATCAACAAGATGGACAAGGTCGGCGCCGACTTCGAGATGTGCGTCGACTCGATCAAGGACCGCCTCGGCGCGCACCCCGTCCCGATCCAGTACCCGGTCGGGCTCGAGGACAAGTTCCGCGGCGTGGTCGATCTCGTGCTGATGAAGGCCGCGATCTTCGACGAAGAGTCGAAGGGCCAGAAGATCGAGTGGACCGACGTCCCCTCCGATCTCGCCGCGCGATGCAGAGAGCTCCGCGAGCAGATGATCGAGGCGTGCGCCGACGTGAGCGACGCCGTGATGGAGAAGTTCGTCGGCGGCGAGCCGGAGAAGGTCACGAACGAAGAGATCTGGGCGGCGCTCCGCAAGGGCACGCTCGCGTTCAAGTTCGTGCCCGTCCTCTGCGGATCGGCCTTCAAGAACAAGGGCGTCCAGCCCCTGCTCGACGCGGTCGTGAGCTTCCTCCCGTCGCCGCTCGACGTGCCGCCGGTCGAGGGGCCGGACCCGAGCAGCAAGAAGGAAGCGATCGTCAAGCGCAAGGCGAGCGACGACGAGCCCTTCGCCGCGCTCGCGTTCAAGGTGATGAACGATCCGTTCGGCACGCTCACCTTCTTCCGCGTCTACTCGGGCACGGTCGAGAGCGGCTCGGCGGTGATGAACACCGCGCGCGGCCGCCGCGAGCGCTTCGGTCGCATCCTCCGCATGCACGCCAACAAGCGCGAGGAGATCGACACCTGCTACGCCGGCAACATCTACGCGGCGGTCGGCCTCCGCGACACGCGCACCGGCGACACGCTGTGCGACGAGAAGCACCCCATCATCCTCGAGAAGATGGAGTTCCCCGATCCGGTCATCTCGATCGCGATCGAGCCGAAGACCAAGGCCGACCTCGACAAGCTCGGCACGAGCCTCCAGAAGCTCGCGTTCGAGGACCCGTCGTTCCGCACGTTCACGAACGAGGAGACGGGCCAGACGATCATCGCCGGCATGGGCGAGCTGCACCTCGAGATCATCGTCGACAGGCTTCGCCGCGAGTTCAAGGTCGAGGCGAACATCGGCAAGCCCGAGGTCGCTTACCGTGAGACCATCGGCAAGAAGGTCACGAACGTCGAGGGCAAGTTCGTCCGTCAATCGGGCGGTCGCGGCCAGTATGGTCACGTGAAGATCGACCTCGAGCCGGGCGAGCGCGGCACGGGCTTCGTCTTCGTCAACGACGTCGTCGGCGGCGTCATCCCGAAGGACTTCATCCCGTCGATCGAGAAGGGCATCCGCGAGGCGATGACCCGCGGCGTCCTCGCCGGCTACCCGGTGGTCGACTGCAAGGTTCGCCTCTTCGACGGCAGCTACCACGAGGTCGACTCGTCGGGCCCGGCCTTCGAGGTCGCCGGCTCGCTCGCGTTCCAAGACGCGGCGACCCTCGCCGGCGTCACGCTCCTCGAGCCGATCATGGCCGTCGAGGTCGTCTGCCCCGACAACTACCTCGGCGACGTCATCGGCGACCTGAACTCCCGTCGAGGTCGCGTCCTCGACATGGGCCAGCGAGGAAACGCACGGGTCATCAAGGCGGAGGTTCCGCTCGCGACGATGTTCGGCTACGCGACGGACGTCCGCTCGAAGACCCAGGGCCGCGCGACCCACTCGATGCAGTTCGCGCAGTACGCGCCCGTGCCGCTCGCGATCCAAGAGGAGATCGTCGCCAAGCAACGAGGTTGAGAGCCCCCCCGATTTCAGTCGGCCCCGCCGACGTCAGAGCCTCGAGTCGGATACGCCGACCAACGCACTTCGATTGTCACTGTAACGCTGTCTAAGGAACGTCGAGAGAGAAAGAGCCATGGCGAAAGAGAAATTCAACCGCACGAAGCCCCACGTCAACGTCGGCACCATCG
>CAYYKK010000331.1:0-8169 GCA_964467935.1 uncultured Polyangiaceae bacterium | reverse complement strand
CGAGCACCACGCCTCGAGGCGGCTCATGAACAGATCGTCCTTCGAGAAGTCGGGGGCCTCGGGCGAGAGGCGCGAGAAAGGCCGCTCCAGCATCTCGAGGCACGCGCCCGTGTTGAGCAGCCCGACGAGACCCGGCCAACGTCCGGAGAAGTTCGACGCGAGCAGGAGCGGGTTGTCCTTGCCGACGACGCCATCGGTCGTGTGCGGCCCGTAGAACCAGTGCACGCACACGCCGATCATCGGATCGTCGATCGGCCCGAGCTTCTCGATCGACTCGTGCGGCTTCTCGAGGAAGCCCTCGACGCGGTAGGACTTCTTGCCGAGCTTGTCGAGCGCGCGCTCCATCTGCACCGTGGCCTCGACGATGTTGGGCAGCGCGAGCTCGTTGGGCTTGCGACGTGCGTCTCCGGGCCAAAAGAGCGCGATCTTCTGCTTCACGGGTCTCTCCTCGACGAGGCCGGCTCTTTCCGGCGGGCCAGGCCCGAGACGTTACACTAGGCTCGCCGCATGCGGGACGACCTCGAGCGCGTGCTCGCCGACCTCCTCGCGAAGAGCGCGGAGGACGGCGCCGTCGACATCGACGATTTCGCCGAGGCCTTCGGCGCGCTCGCCATCTCGAACGACGACATCGAGGCGGTCCTGATCCGCTACGAGGGCGCGGGCGGGATCCTCGCCGCCCCCGAGGGCGGAGGCGGGGCCGAACGGCTCCGGACGGTGCTCGTCGCCGCGCGGGAGCTCACGCGCGAGCTCGGCCGCCGCCCCTCCGCCGCAGAGATCGCGACGAAGACCGGCCTCTCGGTCGCGCACGTCCGCCAAGCGCTCGCGCTGGGTCAGGCCATGGGCCGCTGAATTTTTCTCCGAACCCTTTGTGCGGGCGTCTGGCTCTCGTGGTCGTGGACACACAGAGCTGGGTGATGCTGGGACTGGCGCTCTTGGTGGGGTGGTTCGTCCTGCGCGGCTTCCTCGGCAAGGTGTCTCCCGACCGCGCGAAGGCGCTCGTCGCCGAAGGCGCCCGCCTCCTGGACGTGCGCACCGACGGCGAGCACCGGGCCGGGCACATCCCCGGCTCGCTGCACATCCCCGTGAGCGAGCTGTCGAGCCGCGTCGGAGAGCTGTCGGACAAGGCGAGGCCCGTCGTCGTCTACTGCGCGAGCGGGATGCGCTCCGCGAGCGCCGCGGGGATCCTGCGCCGCGCCGGCTTCACGTCCGTGCACGACCTCGGCGCGATGGGTCGCTGGCCCGGCTGAGTTGGCTGGGCCGAGTTGGCTGGGCCGAGTCGGCTGGGCCGAGTCGGCTGGGCCGAGTCGGCTGGGCTGATTCGGAGCCGAGGCGGCGGAGGAGATCGTGCGAGCGTCGCTGCGCGCCTCGGCGCCTCAGCGCGCAAGGCGATCGCGCGCGGTCTTCCAGCAAGCGGCGCAACGCCACTCCATGACCGAGCCACCGTTCGCGAGGCTCCGGCGCGTCAACCTCCACCCGTGCCTCACGCCAATCAGCGTGTGCGCGGTGTCGGTGGGCGGCGCACGGCGGCCGCAGTCGTGGCACCGTCGCTCCGACGCCGGCTCGTCGTCCTCGTCGAGGATCGAAGGCAGCGGAAACGGCGGGGCAGAGCGGGTCGAGCCCATCGTACGGTCCAACGGCACGATCGGGGTCGCCCTCGAGGCGCCGCGCGACGAGCGATCACGGCGCGGCCCCATCACAAGGTGTCCCCACGGAAGAGGGACTGGTACGCTCTAGGTTCGGTGGCCTTCGACCTGGGCCCGGGCTCTCGCTCCGGACCCAGGTCGCTTCGCAAACCTCTTCTCGGTGAGGAATCGATGAGACGAACACTCGCTTTCACTTGTGTCGCTGCGCTCGGCTCGGGAGCCTTCGCCAGCGCAGCCCAGGCTGCCCCCACGCTCCGCCTGCAGGTCGACCAGCACGGCGACTTCCTCCAGATCGGCAACACCCTCGGCATCGACTGCGTCGCCGGCACGCCGGCGCCGGTCGTGGGCACGATCGCGAACGGCGCGTGCACCACGCAGACGAACAACAACATCAACGACAGCTCACCCGATCTCTACTGGCGCTCCGAAGCACCCGCCGCCGGGCAAGCGCTCGCGTCGCAAGCGACGACCGCCGCGCAAGCGCGCAGCACCTCGATGCTCACCATCCCGGTCGGCGCCACGGTCACCCACGCCTTCCTCTACTGGGGCGCCGAGAGCCCCTCGGGCGCCGCCGACACGACCGTCACGCTCGATCGCCCGGGCGGGTTCACCCAAGACGTCAACGCCGTGCAGAGCTTCGTCCCCGGCGTGAACAACAGCTTCCAGTCGGTCGCCGACGTCACGTCGATCGTCCAAGCCCAAGGCAGCGGCGCCTACCGCGTGAGCGGCGTCGATCTCACGCCCTTCGCCAACGTGAACAACAACAACGCGTTCGGCGGCTGGTCGATGATCGTCTTCTACCAGCGTGCGACCGATCCGCTCCGGAACCTGGCGATCTTCGACGGCCTCGACGTCGTGTCGAACGGCAACAACCAGAACGTCGTGCTGAACGGCTTCCTGGTCCCGAACGCCGGCTTCACCGGCAAGCTCGGCATCATCGCCTACGAGGGCGACAGCACGCTCACCGGCGACCAGCTGTTCTTCAACGGCGGCGCGGCCCTCTCGGACGCCCAGAACCCCATCAACAACTTCTTCAACGGCACCCGCTCGAACCTGGGCTTGCCGGTGAGCGTCGTCGGCGATCTCCCGCAGCTGACCGGCACCGCGGGCAGCATGAGCGGCATCGATCTCGACGTCGTCGACGTCACGGCCAAGCTGTCGCCCGGGCAGACGTCCGCGAGCGTGCAGGCGACATCGACGGGCGACGTCTACTACCTCGGCGCGTTCGTCACCTCGATCTCGACGTTCAAGCCGGACTTCACGACGTCGGGGAAGACCGCGACCGACGAGAACGGCGGCTCGCTCCTGCCAGGCGACAAGATCCTCTACACGATCGACGTCGTGAACACGGGCAACGACAGCTCGGTCAACACCATCATGACCGACGTGCTGCCCGCGGGCGTCGCGTTCGTCCCCGGCTCGCTCCACATCACCGCCGGCGCCAACGCGGGCGGCAAGACCGACCAAGCCGGCGACGATCAAGGCGAGTACAACGCCGGCACGAACACGGTGACGATGCGGCTCGGCGTCGGCGCGAACGCGACGCAGGGCGGCACCATCGCGATCAACGGCACGGCGACGGTCACGTTCGAGGTCACGGTCAACGCGAACTTCATCGGCCCGATCTCGAACCAGGCGACGATCAGCGCGGCCGGGCTCCTCGGCGCTCCGCAGACCGACACGCCGACCGACGGCAACGGCCCGGCGTCGGGCGCGCCCCCGACGACGGTCACGGTCGACCAGTGCGGATCGAACGGCGACTGCATGGCGCCCACGCCCGTGTGCGACACAGCGGTCTCGCCGCACCTGTGCGTCGGGTGCCTCGTCGACGGCGACTGCGGCAGCGCCACGAGCGGACAGGTGTGCAACGCCGCGACGCTCACGTGTCAGCCCGGCTGCCGCGGCACCGGCGGCAACGGCTGCGATCCGGCGTCGACCAACAACGTGTGCACGTCGACCGACGCGACGATCGGTCAGTGCGTCGACTGCCTCGTCGACGGCGACTGCGGCGGTCCGATGAGCGGCACGGTGTGCAACGCGGCGACCGACACCTGCCAGCCCGGCTGCCGCGGGACGGGGGGCAACGGCTGCGCCGCGAACCTCGTCTGCACCTCGCCGGACACGACCATCGGTCAGTGCGTCGGCTGCGTCGTCGACGCGGACTGCGGCAGCGTCACGAGCGGGCAGGTGTGCGACGGCACGAGCCACACGTGCGTGATGGGCTGCCGCGGCACCGGCGGGAACGGCTGCGACCCGGCCGCGACCAACGACCAGTGCACCTCGACCGACAACACGATCGGAAAGTGCGTCGACTGCCTCGCCGACGCGAACTGCGGCAGCGTGACGAGCGGCAAGGTGTGCGACCTCACGATGGGCGCGACGTTCCAGACCTGCATCGACGGGTGCCGCGGCACCGGCGGGAACGGCTGCGATCCGACCAACGCCCTGCACGACGTCTGCACGTCGACCGACGCGACCGTCGGGCAGTGCGTGGATTGCACGAAGGACAGCGACTGCGGCAACCTCACGAGCGCCAAGGTCTGCGATCCGACGAACGACACGTGCATCGCCGGCTGCCACCCGACGCAAGCGAACGGCGACCCGGGCAACAGCTGCGATCCCGCGGCGGCCGGGATGGACGTCTGCACGTCGACCGACGCGACGATCGGACAGTGCGTCGACTGCACGCAGGACAGCGACTGCGGCGGGCCGAGCAGCGGCAAGGTGTGCGACGGCTCGAACCACATGTGCATCGACGGGTGCCGCGGGACGGGCAACCACTGCGTCGATCCGCTGAAGTGCACCTCGATGGACAACACCATCGGGCAGTGCGTGATGGAGTCGGGTAGCTCGACGAGCACCGGCGCGGGCGGGGCGGGGAGCGGCGGCGCCGGCAACGGCGGCGCGGGCGGCGCCTCGAGCCAGGTGTACGCCGAGGGCAACGGCATCCTCTGCGCGGCGTCGCCGAGCGGGACGGGACGCGGTGACGAGCTGTGGGTCGTCGCCGTCGCCGGCCTCGCGGCGCTGAGCCGAAGGCGGTCGAGCCGACGGCGCGCCTGAGCCTCCGCGCTCGGGCGTGACGACGGGGAGGGCGAGCCGATCGCCCTCCCCGTTCGTCTTTCCATCTACGCCGCGAACAGGCGCGCGCGGGGCCCTCGGCGCCGCTCCCTCGCGCGACTCAGTGACCCCTTGACGACTTCGTGAATACCATTTACTCATTGCGTATGCTTCACGAAGAGACGAAGGCCCCGCGCGAGCGGCGCCACGACGCGAACCAACGACGCATCGTCGCGACCGCCATGCGCATGGTCGAGGAGGGCGGGCTCGACGCGCTGTCGATGAACAAGCTCGCGGAGGCCGTCGACTACACGCCGGGCGCGCTCTACCGATACTTCGCGTCCAAGGACGCGCTCCTCGCCGAGCTCGTGAGGGCGTGCCTGGAGGACGTGCGGCGCTCGCTGACGACGGCCGAGCAGGCGCTGCCGGAGCGCGCCTCGCCCTTCGCGCGCGTGTTCGTCCTCGTCCGTGCGTACCGAGCCTTCGCGCGGCTCCGCCCCGAGCGCTTCGCGCTCCTCTCCTCGACGATGACGCACCCCAAGGTGCTCTTGCCGCGCGCCGCCGACGCGGAGCCGGTGATGGCCGTCATGGTCGCGTCGCTCGAGCCCCTCTCTCGCGCCCTCTCGGACGCGGCGGCGGCGGGGCTCGTGGCCGAAGGAGACGTGCCCGAGCGCGTGCTCTGCACGTTCGCGCTGCTCCAGGGCGTGCTCCAGCTGCAGAAGCAGGCGCGCCTCGCCCCTGCCCTGCTCGACGTCGACAGGCTGGCGACGCGCGGGGTGCGCACCCTGCTCGTCGGGTGGGGCGCGAAGCCGAAGACCGTGGAGAGCGCGATCGAGCGCGCCCTCGCGGTGGACGATCTCGATCGACGGCTGGGAGAGAGCCGATGACGCTCGCCCTCGCAGCGCTCGCCGGCGCGCTCTCGTGGACGCTCCTCGAGTACCTCATCCACCGCTGGCTCGGACACGATCGGAGGTTTCGACCGAACCCGTTCGCGACCGAGCACGTGCGCCACCACGTCGAGGGCGACTACTTCGCGCCGACGTGGAAGAAGCTCTCGCTCGCCACGGCCCTCGCCGCCGTCCTCGCGTTCCCGGTGGCGCGCGCGCTCGGCGCGGCGGGCTTCGCGTACCTCGCGGGGCTCTTCGGGCTCTACGCGGCGTACGAGATCCTGCATCGACGCGAGCACACGCACGCGGGCTGGGGTGCGTACGGACGGTGGGCGCGCAGGCACCACTTCCACCACCACTTCGTCGACGCGCGGACGAACCACGGCGTGACCTCGCCCTTGTGGGACTGGGTCTTTCGGACGTACCGGAGGCCCTCGACGATCACCGTCCCGCGCAAGCTCGCGATGGCGTGGCTCGTCGACCCGGAGTCCGGCGCCATCCGCGCGGAGCACGCGGCGACGTTCGTCCTCGCGAAGACGCCGTCGAAGGCGGCACCGGGCGGCGCGAACGCCGCCTGAAGCGCGCTCAGCCTCCCCCGACGAAGTGGACGATCTCGATGACGTCCCCCTCCGCGAGCACGGTGGTCGGGTGGTCCTTGCGCGGGACGACGTCGCCGTTGCGCTCGACGGCGACTGGACCGCCTGCGAGATCGAGCGCCTCGACGAGCCCGCGGACGGTGGTGCCTTCGGCGACGTCCTTGCGCTCGCCGTTCACGGTGAGGTTCATGGGGCGTTTCTAGCAGAACTCGGGCTGGTCGCGCGGGCAGTGCCGGGAAGTTTCGAAAGCGCGCGGAGGATGGCTACGATGACGGCGTCGTGCATCCCGCCCTTCGCTGGTCCGCTCTGCTCGTGCTCGGCACCTCCCTCGGCATCGGGGTCGGCGTGGGAGCGCACTACACGCTCCCGGAGTCGCCGCTCGTGCACGGGATCTTCATCGGGGGCCGTCGCGTCCCCGAGCACGTCGGCGCGGCGGGGTGGCTCGCCGACCGACGGGGCTGGGTGGCCGAGCGACGGGTGATCCTGCGCGACCACGACCGCGGCGACGAACAGCTCTACGCGTACACCTTCGAGGATCTCGGGCTGGTGGTCGACGTGGAGGCGACGATCGAAGCGGCGAAGCGGATCGGCCACCGGGGCTCGCTCGTCGATCGCCTGAAGGAGACGCGCGCGGCGCGGCGCGGCGAGGTGGACGTGCCGCTCGTGTTCCACGTCGTCGAGCCGCGCGCGACGGAGGTGCTCGAGCGGCTCGCGGCGAGCATCGAGCGGCCTGCGGTCGACGCGAAGATCGATCTGCCACACAAGTCGAAGGTCGCGGACGTGGTGGGTCGATCGCTCGACATCCCCGCCACGCTCGCGGCGATCCGCGCGTCGAGCTTCGAGGACGGGATGGTCGTCGAGCTCCCGACGAACCCGGTCAAGGCGCACGTCACGGTGCAGGATCTCACGCAGGTCGACATCGAGAAGGTCGTGTCCTCGTTCGAGACGACCTTCCACACGTGGGGCACGGGCGCGGGGCGCGCGATCAACATCGCGACGGCGGCGCGCTACATCGACGGCACCGTCATCGTGCCGGGGCAGGTCTTCTCGTTCAACGAGCACGTGGGGCCGCGCACGCTGGAGCGCGGCTTCACGTGGGCCCCCGAGATCCAAGGCGACGAGCTGACGACCGGCGTGGGTGGCGGCACCTGTCAGTGCTCGACGACGCTCTTCGCGGCCGCGCTCTTCGGCGCGATGGACATCGTCGAGCGGCGCTCGCACTCGCGGCCGTCGAGCTACACGAAGATGGGGCTCGACGCGACGGTGAGCTACCCGTCGACCGATCTCAAGATCAAGAACTCGCTCCCCTTCCCCGTCATGATCCACGCGTGGCTGCCGCGCCCGGACGCGGTGCGCGTGGAGCTGCTCGGGGGCGATCCGGTGGCCGACGTGAGCTACACGTTCGGCATCGGCGCGACGGAGGACTTCATGCGTCGGATCACCGTCAAGCCGAACCTCCCGCCCGGCAAGCGCATCCTTCACCAGAAGGGCAATCGCGGGTTCTCCGTGACGAGCGTGGTCACGGTGAAGTACCGCGGCGACGGTCACACCGAGGAGAAGTCGTTCTTCAGCGGGTACAGGCCCGCGCCCGAGGTGTACTGGGTCGGTCCCGGCTACGACGAGCACGATCTCCCGCCGCTGCCCGAGCACGCGCTCGGCGTCGAGGGGCGCAAGGTCGCCGACGACTACGAGTCGCCGCTCTGAGGGCCGCACGGCGAGGGCGCGACGCTCAGGGGCGCGCGCTTCGCGACGACGGGTCGACGCAGCAGCGAAAACCGACCTCGTAGAACCGGAAGAGCGGGCCGTGCGAGTCGTTCGTCCCGCGGCATCCGCTCCAAGGCTTCGCCCAATAGCCGCCCTTCAGGGACGATGGATAGGCCCACTCGGCGCGCGACGTCGTGACCCACTCCTCGACGTTGCCGACGAGATCGACGACGCCGTACGAGCTCGTGCACGAGGGCCGCGAGCCGGAGGGCTCCGCCTGGT
>CAYYKK010000330.1:0-8183 GCA_964467935.1 uncultured Polyangiaceae bacterium | reverse complement strand
GTCCGAGCTCTCGAGCGCCTTCGCGCTGTAGGGGCGGTAGGTCTTGTCGTTGATGCACGCCTTCGGATCGTGCTTGAAGCCGTAGGGGAAGGGGCGGAGCTCGGGGCCCTCGCAGGCCTGCTCCCACTCGAACTCGGAGCAGAGGCGCTTGCCGACGCCAGCGCACGAGGCCGCCGCCTCGGTGAAGCGCATCATCACCGGCGGGAGCTTGCCGCGCTCGTTCGGCCACTCGAGCTCGTCCATGCAGACCGCGATCGGCGTCGCGCGCGACTCGAGCGCGACGAGCCCCGGGAACCAGTCCCAGCATTGGTTCTGGTGGAAGTCGACGCAGAGGCGCTCGACGTTCTCGCGGTGGGTGCCGACGACGAGCTTCGTCCCGACCGGGCACGTGAGCGCGTCGGCGTGATCGACGTCCGAAAGGGCGGGCGCGACGTAGGCGGCCTCGTCGAAGCGCGGGGGGAACGCGGGAAGGACGGGCGGGAGCGTGAACGACCAGGGCACGCGCCCATCCTGCCACGGCGACGTCAGTCCTCGAAGAGCTTGAGCTGACGGCGCACCGGAGAGGGCGAGGAGGCCGCGGGGGCGCGCGGCGAGGGCGCGGGCGGCGCGAAGACGGGCTCGGGCATCGAAGGACGTTCGCGCGAGACGTCCACGCCGAGCCGCTCGGCGCGGAGCCTGAAGAGCTGCTCGATGGCGGCCCAGCGCGGACCGGTTCCGCGCATGCGCTCGCCGAAGCCGGCGCGGCTGAGCTTGCCGCCGCGCGTCTCACGGATCGCCCGCTCGATCTTGCCCGCGCGATCGGGGAAGGCCTCGCGGATGCGAGCGAGGAAGACCGGCTCGACCTCGCCGGAGAGGCGAACGAGGGTGAGGAACGCGCGCGTCGCGCCGGCGGCGTGCGCGCGATCGAGGATCTCGGGGATGTCCTCGTCGTTCAGGCCTGGGATGACGGGCGCGATCGCGACGCCGACCGGAACGCCCGCGGCGCGGAGCTCGGAGATGGCCGCGAACCGCCGGCTCGGACGGCTGGCGTAGGGCTCGACGAGCCGCGCCGTCGCGTCGTCGGCGAACGGGACGCTGACGAAGGTCTCGGCGCCGGCGCGCGACGAGGCGCGGGCGAGGAGCTCAGCGTCGCGCGTGACGAGCGCGTTCTTCGTGATGATCGTGAAGGGAGTCTCGTGGGCGTCGAGGGTCTCGATGCACCTCCGCGTGAGCGCGTAGCTCGCCTCGAGCCCTTGGTAGCAGTCGGTGTTGCCGGACAGCGTCACCGTCTCGCGACGCCACGAAGGCCGCGCGAGCTCGCGATCGAGCACCTCGGCGATGTCGATCTTGACGACGATCTTCCGATCGAAGTCGGTGCCCGCGCCCCAGCCGAGGTACTGATGCGTCGGGCGGGCGTAGCAGTAGGCGCACGCGTGCAGGCAGCCGCGATAGGGGTTCACGCTGAAGCGGAACGGCAGATCGGGGCTCTCGTTCTTGCTGAGCGCGCTCTTCGCGTGCTCCTCGAAGATCTCGAGACGCGCGGCGGGCGCTTCGCCGATGTACTCGACGCGCTCCTTCGACCACGGGTTCGGCGGGTTGTCGACCGGGCGCGGCACGACGAGAGCGTCACCGCGCGACGAGCGAGGTGCAAGCGGCGCGCGCGCTAGCGCCTCTGCCTCGCGGCGCCTCGGTGGGCCTCGGGCTTGTGGCACGCGGTGATGAAGCCGCAGCCGAGGGCGCGACACGCCGCGATCTCGACGGGCGGGAAGACCCCCGTCGTGCGCGCGGCGGCGAGGCGCCTCGCGAGATCGGCGAGCTCCTCGGCGAAGGCGTCGTGCTCCGCAGCGGAGAGCGCGCCGTCGGGACCGGCGCCCTCGAGCCACACGGGCTCGTCGCTGCCCTCGAGGAAGAGGATGCCGGCGCGCACCGAGGCGTCGGGGCGGGCGCGCGAGAGGGCGAGCGCGTACGCGCGCAGCTGGAAGGCGTATCGGTCGAGCGTCTTCGAGGGGCGCGCGAGCTTGTAGTCGACGACGTCGACGAGCCCGCCCTCGTGCTCGACGAAGAGATCGAGCGTCCCGCGAAGGCTCAACGCCGGCGCGCCGAGCGACTCCCACGAGAGCTCCTCCTCGCGATGAATCACGCAGCGCGGATCGGCGATCCGGCGCGCGTAGGGTCCGACGAGGATGCGCGCGAGGTGCTGGGCGAGCGCGTGCGCTTCATCGCGAGGCAAGCCTTCGGTGACGAGCGCGTCCTCGATGACGGATGGGTCGGCGTCCCTCCCCCACGCGTCGCGCGGCCAGAGCTCGAGCACGCGGTGCGCGGCGCGCCCGAGCACGCGCGGATCGGGGCCGTCGTCCGAGGGCGGGCGCTCGGGTCGCTCGTCGGCGCGGAGCGGCTGCGACTCGAAGAGGTCGAGCTGACCGCTCGCCACGGGCTCGTCGAGGCCGAGCAGGAAGCGCAGGCGAAACCGACGCGCGCACCCGCGAAACACGCCGAGCGGCGTCGTCGCGATGGGGAGACGATCGACCCTCGGCGTGCTCGGCTTCGGCGGAGGGGCGCGTGTGGGCTCGGCGGCCTCGGAGGGCGAGCCGCTCGCGCCTTCGATCGCCTCGCGGAGCAGACCGCTCGCGTCCACTTCGCCGAGACCGGAGAAGACGCCGCCCTCACGCCCAGCGAGCAGCGTCTCGAGCGCGGAGCCTTGGCGCGCGCCGTCGGTCCTGCCCACGAGCGCGAGCAGGCGCTTCGCGCGCGTGACGGCGACGTAGGTGAGCCGCTTGCGCTCGGCGAGCTCGCGCGCCTTGCGCTCCTCGTTGGCCTCGTCCCAGACGCGACTCGGGAGCGGGACGCCGCGCGCCCCCTTGTGCTGCACGACGAAGCGCGCGCGCCCTCCGGCGTCCCGGTCGTAGGAGAGCGGCGTGTAGCGAGGCCTCGGCGCGCTGTCGAGGTCGACGAGGACCACCGCCTCGAAGTCGAGCCCCTTGCTCGCGTGGATCGTCGTGAGGCGCACGGCGTCGTCTTCCTCGGAGAACACGGCGGCCTCCGCCTCGTCGGTCTCGTCCGCGATCTGGCGATCGAGCCAGCGCGAGAAGCCGAGCAGCGTGCCCCCCTTCTCGCGGGCGAGGGCGACCACGCGATCGACGTTGCCCAGCCGCGCGGCCGCGCGCGGGAGCGCCGCGACGATGCGATCGAGATCGAGGCCGCGAAGGAGCGCGCCGAGCGCCTCCCCCGGAGCGAGGCGCAGGACCGGCTCGCGGAGCGCGATGAAGCGAGCTCGAAAGTCTCGAAGGCGCGCGCCCTCCTCGGGGAACGCGCGGGGGTCGAGCCTCGCGCGGTCGGACTCGGGCGCGGGCGCGAGCACGTCGCGACAGAGGCCACGACGCTCCTCGGTGAGCGCGAGGAGCGCGGCGTCGGAGAGCCCGACGAGCGGCCCGCGGAGCACCGTCGCGAGCGCATGTCGATCGCGCGGGTCGAGCACGAGTCGGAGCGTGGCGGCGAGGTCGCGCACCTCCGAGGCCTCGTAGAGCGCACGACCGGCCACGACGTAGGGCACGCCGAAGCGCCCGAGAGCGAGCTCGATCAAGGGGATCGTGCTGCGGCGACGCGCGAGGATCGCGACGTCGCGGAGCGCGAAGCCGAGCGCGCCCGAGGCGTGGCTCGCGAAGGCGGCGGCCACGAAGGCCTCGCGCAGCGTCGGATCGCCGCCGTCGAGGAGGGGCTCGCCGGCCGGGGGGGGCGCGCCGTCGTCGTGGACGAAGAGCACGCGATCGCCGACGTCGCCGCGGAAGGATCGGAGGTGCTCCGCCTCACCGTAGGCCACCTCGAAGTCGCGCGGCGGATCCCCTTGGCTCGACGCGAAGTCGAGCCGGGACAGCTCGTTCACGAACGAGACGATCGAGGCGCCGGAGCGCCGGCTCTCCGTGAGCGCGATGAAGTCGGCCGAGGGCGCGCGCGACGCGTGCGTGGCCGGGAGCGACAGCGCCCGCGCCGCCGCCTCACCAGCGAGCTCCGCGGCGACACGCGAGAACACGGCGACGTCCGCGCCGCGAAAGCCGTAGATCGATTGCTTCCGATCGCCCACGACGAAGAGGCCGTGACCGACGAGACCTTCGGCCGTCGGCGCGCTGCCGGGCTCGCGGCCCGATCGCTCTCGCTCTCGCAGCAGATACACGAGGTCACGCTGCACCGCGCTCGTGTCCTGGAACTCGTCGACCATGAGCACGTCGAGCTCCGCGCGCACCGTGCGCGCGAGCTCGGCGTCGTCCCGCATCCCGTCGCGCGCGAGCCGCAGGAGGTCGCCGAACGACAGCACGCCTCGCTCGCGCCGCTCGTCCGCGATGGCGCGGCGGATCTCGCCGACCAGCGCGAGCATCCCGCGTTCGCGCGCGGCGAGCTCGGGCGCCTCGCGAAAGAGGCCGACGAGGCGCTTCGTGCGGAGCGGGTTCGTCTTTCCGACGCGGTCCTTCCACGCGTGGAGCTCCTGCTCCGCGATCGAGCTCTTGCCCTCTCCGGCGTAGCGGACGGCGAAGAACGCCTCGAGCGCGGCGGCGCCCTCCGCGTCCAAGGCGAGCTCCTCCGGGTCCCGCGCGAGGATCTTCGCGAGGGCGGCGGCCGGCTCGACGATCTTGCGACCGCCGCTCGCGGCACACGCGCGGGCGAGTCGCGCGAGCTCGGCGCGGGTCGCGCGCGCTTCGCCGAGGTGGTCGGCCCTCTCGAGCTCCTCGACGCTCACGCCGTCCTCGTCCATGCGGCCGAAGAGCGTCGTGAGGTGGTCGCGGGCGCCGACGACGCCGCCCGCCGACGCGTAGAGCGCCCTCGCCGCGAGCGCGCGCTCGTCCCCCGCCGACAACGCCCGCGCGAGCACCTCGTCGACGACGGCCGCCACGAGGGCGCGCGCCTCGTCCTCCTCCTCGACGCGCGCCCGAGGGCTCACGCCGAGCGACAGCGCGTGGGCGCGGACGATCTCGGCCGCCACGCCGTGGAGCGTGTCGATCCGCGCCGCGTGCCACCCGTCGAGCGCGCGCGCCGCTCGCTCGCGGAGATCGAACCGGCCGAGGGTCGCGCCGACGCGGCTCGTGCGATGAGCGAGCACGTCCTCGAAGGGACGATCGACGTCCGCAGAGGCGAGGCGGCGCAGCGCCCCCTCCACCCGCGCGCGGATCTCGTTCGCGGCCGCGCGGGAGAACGTCGTCGCGACGATGCGCGAAGGCTCCACCGGATCGCGCACGACCTCGTCGGACGCCTGGCCCATCGACGTCAACCCGACGGTCGCGAGCACGTAGAGCGCCGTGAGGCGATGGGTCTTGCCCGTGCCGGCGCTCGCGGCGATGACGATGTTGCGACGAAACGCGTACAGCGTCCGATCGTCCTCTCCGAGCACGTCGACGGATCCGGAGCTCACGCGCCAGCCTCCTTCGGCGGTACGCTCGCGGGCGAAAGCTCGGCAGGGCTCTCGCCGTCGTCGCCGTCGCCCTTCGGGAGGACCGCCGGCCGCCGGCAGAGGTCGCGGGCGTCACAGCGGAGGCACTGCTTCGGGTGCGCTGGGCGCGGCGAGGCGTCGCCGGACCACAGCCGCACGACGACGCGCCCCGCCTCGCGCTGGATGCGCGCGAGCTCTTCGTCGTCGAGCGTCGCCTCGGAGGGCTTGCGCGGCGAGCGCTCGACGGCGCCCCCGGCGCGCACCGAGACGTAGACCGCGCTCAGCGCTTCGCCTCCGAACGCGCGCCTCGCCACGGCCGCGTAGAGCGGCAGCTGGAACACGGTGTGCCCGAAGGCCTTTCTCGATGGTGACGGGCCGGTCTTGTAGTCGACGATCTCGAGCGTCGCCCCGTCCGTGCTCCGATCGATGCGATCGATCTGTCCGTCGACGAAGACGCGCGCCCCGTCGGGCATGACGATCTCGAGCGGTCCCATCGGCTCCGCGGCGCCTCGGCCGAAGCGTCGCTCCCCCGCGAAGTAAACGAGCGACGAGGGGTGTTCGAGCTCGTCGCCGAGGAGGGCGAGCGCGTCGCGCACCACGAGCGCCCTCGCTTCGCGCGCCAGGGGGCTGACACCCGGTCCGGACGCGAGATCGGCCGTGATCCGGCGGGAGAGCTCGGCGAGGACGTCCTCGCGCGACGAGCTCGGGGCGAGCTCGCGGAGCGCCTCGTGCCCCACGAAGAGCGCGCGGTGGAGCTGCGTGCCGCGGTCACGCGCGGATCCGGACTCGAGCGCGTCCTCCGCGCGGCGCGCTCCGAGCACGCGCTCCGAGAACGCGCGGAACGCGCACCCCGCCGCGCGCTCGATCGTCGTGACGCTGACGCTCCGATCGGCCGCATGGCCGCCGACGCGCTCTGCGAGGGCGTCGAGCCACCGCTCGGGGATGCGCCCGGTGTACGCGCCGGCCGGCGCGCTCGGATCGAGGAAGAACCGCGCGCGCTCGCGCTCGATGCCGACCCGGGCCCAGAGCTCGGGGGACGGAGGCGCCCCTCGGGCGAGCGCGACGAGCTCCGCGCCGCGGGGGCTGACGATGCTCGCGCGGGCGCTCAGCCGCGAGTGGGGCTCGACGCGTGCGACGTGCCCCTGCTCGAGCGCGCGCGTGAAGATCGCGTGGGGAGGATCGGCCTCGCGGCCCTCGTCGTCGGTCGTGCTGCGCGTGAGGAGCGCGCGTCCGGCGTGGGAGATGGCCCACGCGATTTCCGCCGCTGCGACGGCCCGGCGCTCGCGCGGCGAGCGCGGCCTCACCGACGGCGGCAGGAGCGAGATCGTGCGCTCGTCGAGCCACGGATCCGAGGCGCGGTCGCCGCCGTACGCGCGCGCGCCGAGGCCCATGACGATCACGAGGTCGTGGTCGATGCCGGCGAGCTCGCGCGGGCTCGTGATGCGCACGGCGCCCGCGCGCCCCGCGCCGCCTTTCGGCGAGGTGGAGATCCGATCGAGCGAGAGCTCGAGCTCCGACGCGAGCTCGGCGAGGCCGAGCGCGGGGCGATCGAGCCCGAAGAGGGCGGCGTGTCGCGCGGCGTCCTCGAGCGCCGCGAGCGCCTCGCGCAGCGCGACCGCGCCCTCGCCGATCGCCTCGAGGGCGAGGCGCGCCCCGCTCGTCGTCTCGTCCTTGAGCGCGCGCTGCAGCTCTGCCGCGGACGGCTCGCCGAGGCGCAGCCGGTGCGCGATCGTGAAGAGCACCTGGGAGAGCTCGCTCCGGCTCTTCACGGCGCGGACCGCGTCGATCGCCGAGACGATCCGGCGCGCGGCCTCCGCGATCCACGCCTCCGACGCGTCGCCAGCGACGAGCGCGGTCACCGCTTCGACGAAGAGCGCCCCCGAGCGATCGGCGGTGAGCGGGAGATCCCTCAGGCGATGCGCCATGACGATCGCGCGCCGCTCGGCGTCGGCTTCGCGCTGTGCGTCGACCCAGCTGCCCGCGTGGAGCCCCGGCGTCCGCAGCAGCTCCACGACCCGATCGCGCTCGATGCGCGAGGTCGCCATGCGCGCGATCGAGAGCAGCGCCCTGACCTCGGGCGCCTGCCGAGCCGACCTTCCGCGCGCCTCGGAGAAGGGGACGCCGGCGTCGGTGAGCGCCGCGCGCAGCGCCTCGGCGAGCGCCTCGGATCCGTCGGGGATCGCGATGGCGATCCTGTCGATCGACGCGCCCTCCGAGAGCGCACGCAGGACCGCCGCGGCCGCCGCGCGTGCCTCCGCCTCCGGCGTCTTCGCGTCGACGAGCTCGAGAGCGGCCTCGTCCGGCGGCTCTTCCCAGAGGAGCTCGGGCGCGTCCGGCTCGTCGGCGAACGAGCGCTCGACGCGCTCGGCCACGGGCGCTAGCGGCTCGCCCCACGCGTCGATGCGAGGGAGCGCGACGACGACGCCGCGCCCCCCCTCGGAGCGAGACGCGCGGTGGATCCGGACGAGCAGGCCGAGCAACTGCGGCGAAAGATCCGCCGCGCCGCGCAGGACGAGCCCGGACGGCTCGGGCGTCACGCGCGCGACGTCGGCGAGGGCCCTCGCGTCCGAGAGCCGCGCCTCCTCGAGGATCTCGCGCTGAGCGGCGAAGAGGGCGGCCGCCGCGATCCCGCGCCGCGTGCCGGTCGCGCGGAGCTGTTCACTATTGCATCTCGATTGCAACAGATTCCCGATCGTGACATCCACCGCGGCCGCGAACCCGACGCGGGCCGCCGGATCGTCGGGCGCGCCGGCGCCGGGGATCCGCGCGCCGAGCCGGTCGGCCGCCG